>NZ_JAJSOS010000002.1:0-521093 GCF_021283185.1 Buttiauxella cochleicola | reverse complement strand
TCACCAGCTTTGATGCAGCCGGCAACGAAGCGATTGCCACCGCCACCCAGAACGTGGTGGTGGACACCGAAGCCAGTGACACCCTGACCATTGCGCCGGTGGCGGGCGATAACACAGTGAACGCCCATGAATCCCATATGCCGACCTTTATCAGCGGCGATGTGGGTGGCGATGCGAAAGCGGGCGACCATGTGGTGGTCAGCGTCAACGGTCAGAACTACGACGGTATTGTGGTGGTGGGATCAGACGGCAAGCTGCATTACGAAGTCCCGCTGCCGGACGGCGCACTGCACGAAGGCAGCAATGATGTCAAAGTGACCGTCACCAGTTTTGATGCGGCGGGCAACGAAGCGATTGCCACCGCCACCCAGAACGTGGTGGTGGACACCGAAGCCAGTGACACCCTGACCATTACCCCGGTGGCGGGCGATAACACAGTGAACGCGCATGAATCCCATATGCCGACCTTTATCAGCGGCGATGTGGGTGGCGATGCAAAAGCGGGCGACCATGTGGTGGTCAGCGTCAACGGTCATGACTACGACGGCGTGGTGGTGAAGGGGTCTGACGGCAAGCTGCATTACGAAGTGCCGCTGCCGGATGGCGCGCTGCACGAAGGCAGCAACGATGTGAAGGTGACCGTCACCAGTTTTGATGCGGCGGGCAACGAAGCGATTGCCATCGCCAACCAGACAGTGACGGTTGATACCCAAGCTAACACTTCCGTCACTGTGAATGACGTCACCCAGGACAACACCCTGAACCACAGTGAGTTGAGCCAACATAATCAGACTATTACCGGTTTTGTCGGCGGTGATGCGCAACTCGGTGATGAAGTCACATTGGAGATTAACGGTCACTATTATGTGGGCCACGTTGTCGATATGGGTAACGGCAAGCTGGGCTATAAGATCCCGGTTCCTTCATCAGAATTCGGTGATAACAACACCATTCTGCATAAAGATGTTTCCGTTACGGTGACTGTCATCTCTCATGATGCCGCTGGCAACGAAGCCATTTCGAGCACCGATCACACTATTCATGTCGATAACCATGCTTACAACGGACTGAACATCAATACGGTGGCGGGCGATAACGTGGTTAACCATGGTGAATCGCAGCATGACACCATGATTACCGGTGATGTTAACGGGAAAGATGCAAAAGCGGGCGACAAAGTCGTGGTCACTATCGATGGCCATAATTATGACGGCGTGGTGGTGGCGGGTGCTGACGGTCATTTGCACTACGAGGTGCCCGTCCCGCCGGGCATTCTGCATGAGGGCGACAATGATGTCTCGGTGACAGTGACCAGCTTTGACGTTGCAGGGAATGTTGCAGTGGCGACCCAACATACCCACGTCACGCTCGACACTCATGCCGATGCCTCTATCAATATTCACGATCTTAGCGCTGGCCCGACACTGAATTACGATGAGCTGAACACGCCTAAGCAACTGGTGACGGGCGATGTCGGCGGCGATGCGAAAGTAGGCGATAAGGTCGTCCTTGATATTAACGGCCATATTTACACCGGCAAAGTGGTCGATTTAGGTAACGGCCATCTCGGTTATCAAATCCCGGTAGATTCTTCAGCATTCGGTGACAACCTGAAAGAGCTGGACGGTAACGTCAAAATCATTGCCACCGTAACCTCTTATGATGCCGCAGGTAACGAAGTCACCGTGCAAACTGACCACACCGTTCATATTGATAATCATGCGGCAGCGGGTATCACCATTGATCCGATTACCGGCGATGGCATCATCAATTATTCAGAATCTCAGCAGGACCACATCAAGGTTACCGGCACGGTGAACGGCGATGTGCATATCGGCGATAAAGTGATCATTATCGTCAACGGGCATGCCTACGTGGGGACTGTTTTTGAGCTGCCGCATCAAAATGGGGCGTTAGGCTACAGCATTGATGTTCCCACTGGCGACCTGCTCGCCGACCCGCATCCAACGGCATACATCGGTGGTCATGATGATGCGGGTAACGTGGTGCTTACTCCAGGGACGGAAAACGTACGCATTGATTTGCATGCTGACGCGACCATTACCATCAATCCGGTGACTGGCGACAATATGATCAACGGCGTTGAGTCGCATAATGGCACAACAACGATCACGGGTACCGTTGGTGGCGATGTCAAGGTTGGCGACCTGGTTCATCTTGATATCAACGGTATTGATATGACGACCCATGTATTCAGAGATCCAGTTACAGGTGCTCTGGAATACAGTTTCCAGGTCAGTACATTTGATCTGATGTCAGACCCCGATATTAAAGTCACCGTCACTGGTACCGATGATGCAAATAACGTGGTTATCGTGAGCGCTACGCAACATATTATTGTTGATACTCAGGTTGATGCCAATATCACCGTTGATCCGGTGACCTCGGATAACACGCTTAACGACATGGAACTGCACAATCATTTCACCCTGGTGACGGGTAAAGTGACTGGTGAAATGCATGTGGGCGACCCGGTAACGTTGACGGTGAATGGCCACACCTATCATGGCTTTGTCGAAAATGAAGGTGTTGATAGCAACGGTAATCCGATTTTTGGCTACCGCATCCCAGTAGATACGGCAGATATTCAGGCCGACCCTCATATTCACGCCAGCATTGACGTCACTGATGCCGCGCAAAACCATACTGTTGCGACTGCCGATCATTCTGTAGGCATTGACGATCATGCGACAGCAACCATCACCATTAATAAGGTAACAGGTGATGATGTTCTCAATGGTAAAGAACAGCAGTCAGGCACCACCACGATTAACGGTAGAGTCAGCGGTGATGTGCACGCGGGTGATATCGTTCATGTGTTTGTTAATGGCGTTGAGTACGATGCCGTGGTCGGGCCGCAAGGGTATCTCAACGGTGGACTCGGTTACTCAGTAGACGTAAGTACCGCAGGACTGCTGGCTGATCCGCATATCACTGCAACTGTCGATGGGAAAGATGCGGCAGGGAACACGATTACGGTTGGAACGACACACGATGTTTCACATGATGACGCTGCGCATGCCACCATCACCATTGACCCTGTCACCGACGATAATGTTATTAATAATCATGAAGCCCACGACCCAAAAACCACAATTACTGGTCACGCGACAGGTGATGTGAATCCTGGAGATGTGGTCGATCTTGATATCAACGGGCAGCACTACTACGGCACGCTCGATAAGAACTTAAACTACAGCATTGATGTCAGCACCGACGATCTGCTTTCTCAAAAAAATCCTCTCATTACCGCCTCGGTAAACGGCCATGATGCGGCAGGAAACACTATCGTTGCGACCAGTGAGCGTGGCGTGGGTGTTGATACGCGCGCAGATGTCCATCTTGACCAGGGGAGTTCAACACCGCATGGTTCTGATTTCTACACCGTCACCGGGCATGTCAGCGGTAACGATGTCCACGTAGGCGATCCGATTACCTATACTTTTGCCGGGCATCAGTTCACCACTAATGTGGTGGAATTACCCGATGGTAGCGGACTGGGATATCTTTTCAACGTGGGGACCGGGGATGCACACGCACATCCGGATATCACGTTATCAATCACTGAAACCGACCCGTTTGGGAACACCAATACTTCTGTCGACCATATTCATATTCATTTGCCGGGTGACCCGACACAACCGGGCGGCGGCGGTGGCACAACACCTCACAATACGGATGTAAATATCACCATCAGCCCCGTTGCGGGCAACGATGTGATTAACCAGCAGGAATCTCAGGCCGACCATACGATAGTTCGGGGTACGGTTTCTGGCGATGTTAATGTTGGCGACGATGTCACGCTACATATCGGAAACCATACTTACACTGGGCATGTATTTGAGCTACCGAATCTACCGGGCGAGTATGGATATGCCATTGATGTAGATACTAATGATCTGCTCAATAATCCTGATATTACAGCCACTGTAGCGGCCCATGATGACAGTAGTGTTATCGCTTCTGCGGATAAAACAATATCAGTTGATACCGATGTTAATGCCACGATTCACATCAATACCGTTGCTGGCGATGGCACGATTAATATTGCCGAATCCCACAATGGCACGACCAACGTTAGCGGTACCGTAACGGGGGATGTGAATGTCGGTGACAACGTCACTTTAATCATCAATGGTCATGAGGTGACAACGCAGGTATTCAGAGATCCTAAGACAGGTCTATTGAGTTTTAGTACCGATGTGAGTACTGACGATCTTCTTCAGGATCCCAATATTACCGCCAGCGTGACCGGGCATGATGGTGAAGGAAATTCGATTACCGTCATCGACCATCAAACCGTTGCGGTGGACACCAACGTTGATGCGACTGTCACCATCGATCCTGTTGGGCATAATAATGTTCTGAACCTGGCCGATACTCAGCAAGACCATACCGAAATCACCGGTAAGGTGAGCGGGGATGTACATCCAGGTGACCATGTCAAAGTGACGGTCAACGGCCATGAATATGACGCAGTTGTTGATAAAAATGATAACTACAGCGTCGATGTTTTAACCAGCGATCTGGAGCAGGGCGGAAAAATTACTGCTCAAGTTACCGGATATGATGATGCGGGTAACACAATCACTAAAACGGCAACTGACCATGTGACCGTTGATACCACCGCATCAGGAACCATCGATATCAATACGGTATCGGGTGACGATGTTCTTAGCCATCAGGATCTGCAATCAGCAACCACTAAGGTGAATGGCGTGGTGGGCGGAGATGCGAAGATTGGTGATGAAGTGATTATCACGGTTAACGGTCACCAATGCATCGCGCATGTAGAAGCACTGCCTAATATGAATGGCGTGCTGGGATACGTCGCCGATGTTAATACCAATGATCTGCAACAAGACCCTCACATTCATGTGCAGGTGACCGGCACCGATGCGGCAGGTAATACATTTACCGCTGATAGTGATAAAACACTGACCATTGATGATCATGCGGACGTGACCTTGCATTTCAATAATGTGTCCGGCGATAACGTGCTGAATATGGCTGAAAGCCACAACACGAAGACGACGATTAGCGGGACAGTCACAGGCGATGTACATGACGGTGACAAAGTTATTGTCCACGTTAACGGTAACGATCTTCTTGGCATTCTACATCAACAGCCAGACGGCACTTTTACCTTTAGCGTTGATGCCAATACCTCAGATCTACTTGCGGACCCGAACATCACCTATACGGTAACGGGTGTTGACCAATATGGTAATACCCTGACAATCACTGAAAACAACACCATCACCATCGATCAGGTAGCGGAAAACCATATTCACATTGGCACCATTGCCGGTGACGATAAAGTGAATATGGCAGAAGCAAGCAATTCCACCACCTCAATAACCGGCACGGTAGACGGCGATGTACATGCCGGGGATGATGTCACGCTCACTATTAATGGCCACATCTATCATGGCAAGGTTGTCGATCATAACGGTACTCTGACCTACGACATTCCGGTTGATAACAGCGTGCTACATGAAGGTGATAACACGGTCAATGTCACCGTAACGGGACAGGATGCGGCAGGTAACCCCGCAACATCTACAGATACCCACCACTTCACAGTTGATACCCAGATTCATGCGTCGATCACAATTGACAATGTGGCTGGCGACAATACCGTTAACGCGAAAGAGTCCGGGCATATTTTCGTTAAAGGTGAAGTAGGGGGCGATGCCAAACTCGGTGATGACGTAACGCTTGATGTGAATGGCCACACCGTTCATGCAAAAGTGGAGATGGTTGACGGGCATCTGGGTTATGACGCGCGTATCGATAAAGGCTGGCTGAACGAAGGCAATAACGATGTGCACGTGAGGGTGAAATCATCGGATGATGCCGGTAATACGATAACGGTTAATGGGCACCAGAATGTGGTACTTGATACCCATGCCGAAGCGACGATGACTATTGCCCCAATTGCCGGAGACAATGTCGTTAACGGGCAAGAGTCACAACATCTATTCGTTGACGGTAAAGTGGGCGGTGATGCAAAAGTAGGCGATGAGGTCAGGCTTGATGTTAACGGTCATTTCGTCGATGCGAAAGTCGAGATGATTAACGGCCATCTGGGTTACCACGTTCCTGTCGATAAAGACTGGTTACATGAAGGTGACAACACCGTGAAAGTCACTATGGGCGTGACCGATGCGGCGAATAACCACACAACGATCACCGAAAACCATCACTTCGCAGTCGACACACGAGTTGGTGTATCGGTCACTATCGATCCAGTCGCACCGCATCAAGACACTAATGGTCACAACCCTGCACATGCTCCGCTTACCGGTCAGGTCGCGAGTGATGTTCATGATGGCGATAAAGTCACTACCGTGGTCAATGAACACCATTACGGTACGCAACACCCTCAACAAGATGTGGCAGATGATAAGCCGCACCATGGTTCACACGAGCATGGCTTAAGCAATCTATTTGCTGATAGCAATGAGTCCCTTTTCTTTAATCTGCATCATGATGCGAAAGGGCATCATGGCGATGAAGCTCATCATATCTATGGCATTAAAGAGAGTGGCGATCATGGGAAAGTGGATTTGAGTGATCTTGCTCATGAGCTGCATGAAGTTAATGATATTACTCAGTATATCAAGGGCGGCGAAGGTCACGAAAAAGGGGATGCTGGCAATCATGTGGTGCACTCGCCAACGGTGGCACCTATCGTTGATGCACCACATATCCAGATTTCTCATGACTCGCATGGCTCAACAAGCTACTCGCTGGACCACTTGATTGCCAAACCAGAGCATTACTCTCAGTAATTGATTACCGCCGCCCTTAACCGGGCGGTGGATTTCATATGCAATCAAAGATATCGAAAAGAGGTGAGTTGCCGTATCAATAGCGTGACCGTTTTGCCGAGTGATTGATACATTAGTGACGCCAGTAAATTCAACAATTGTTTAAAAAACAAATTTTGTTTAATTTTAAATAAAGTCATGCTACCGTGCCACTAAACTTCCTATAGGGCTCATCTGAAGCATGTCTATTGTGCGCTATCCCACTACCAAGCCTTTTCCCTTTTCAGATGCCGTGCAGGTGAACGGGTTTATTTTTCTTTCAGGCCATGTCGCCATGAGCCCCGAAGGTGAGCCGCTGTATGGAACTGTCACCCAACAGACCGGGCATATCTTGCACTCCATCAGAGAAACCCTGGCGCGAGCGCAAACGACGCTGGAAAATATTGTGAAGGTCCAGGTTTGGTTAAGTAGCATGGATCACTTCAGCGAATTCAACGCCGCATACAGTACGTTCTTTCCGCAGGGTTTCCCCGCAAGGAGCGTCGTCACCAGCCGCCTTGCTTTCGATTTGGACGTCGAAATAGAAGTCCAGGCCGTAGCCTGATGGAGAGATTAAAATGAGAGACGAACGCGAACGCTTAATCACTATTCTGACGGCTTCTCTTGAAGCACTAAGAAGCACGCTTCCGTTGAACACCGAAGCGGTGCTGCATGATCTTACCCGCCCTGAATCGTCCGTGGTAAACATCGTTAATGGGCACGTCAGCGGCAGGAAAGTAGGAGATGCGTTATTGTCAGGCCCCGAAGATGACACAGGATTCTTAGGCTTACTTAATGCTTCGCAGCGTGTTCCAAGTCAGGTTTTCAGTGGATACATGACTACTACTCTGTCGGGCACAACGTTGAACAGCGCATCGACGATTTATTACAGTGAAGATGGCGTACCGTTAGTAGCCTTCTGTATTAACGTCGATATGGACGTGGTGTTAAAACTTAAACGCGATCTGGACTATCTACTTCACCCGGCCGCAGCGGCCGAAACGCCTGACAATCCGCTGCGAGAGATTCGGGATAAATCCCTGGATGACGTTATTTCAAAATTCAGGCCAACAGGTTCAGAAAGTAAAATCGATTTCAGGAAGCGGGTCATTTCTGAATTATATGCACAGGGCTTTTTCAAGATTAAAGGCAGCGTTAATCATGTAGCAAAAGCGCTGGGCGTTACCCGGTATACCATTTATAACTATCTGGATAAATTAAATGACAAAGCCTGACACAACAGTAATTCCTTTTTATCAGATTGATGCCTTCACCTCTCAACGTTTTGGGGGTAATCCTGCGGGCGTTTGCCCGTTAACCGAGTGGCTTTCCGACGATGTTCTGCAAGCAATCGCCACGGAGAATAACCTTTCTGAGACCGCTTTTTTTGTGGCGGTGGAGGATGGCTACCAACTTCGCTGGTGTACGCCTGCGGTCGAGGTGGATTTGTGTGGCCATGCCACACTGGCGGCGTCGTGGGTACTGTTCAACAAACTTGGCTACGAAAAAGAGACTATTCGTTTCCACACCCGTAGCGGCGTATTGACGGTGAGTAAGAAGGGAGATGAGCTCTGCATGGACTTCCCGGCTAAATCGGCCACTGAAATTGATACCCCTGACGGACTGCTGGAAGCGCTTGGCATTAAAGACGGCGTTATCGGAGTGTGGAAATCAGATGATCTCATTGTGCTGGTAGATGACAAAACTATCATCGAAGGGCTCAACCCGGACTTTAATAGACTGGCAGAATTCGATACCCGTGGTGTGATCGTAACCGCCGCTGATAACCAGTTTGATTTTGTGTCTCGCTGGTTCGGCCCGCAGGTCGGTGTTAACGAAGATCCGGTAACGGGTTCGGCACACACTTTCCTCGCTCCTTTCTGGGCGGCACGTACGGGAAAAAATGTACTGACCGCTCAGCAAGGCGGGAAGCGTAAGGGATCGTTGCGCTGTGCGGTTCGTGATGACGGGCGTGTGGAATTGCATGGTTACGCACGTATGACCATCGAAGGGGTATTCCAGTTGTAATGAGATTTATGACCGGTACTAGCGACTGCTCTCTGGTCACTTTCTGAAAGAGGGTCATAGGTGGAGTAGGGAAGTGATACTCCATGAAATTTGATTTCCTTACGGTCATCTGAGTAATGCCATATATCCACATATTTACCGATAGCGCAGCGGATACTCAATCAAATATAGAAACTTATCATATTGAAGATTGATGGGTTTTGAGGATCCCCTTGGTTCTCGCCATGTGAATATAGTTTCAAGTTCATCGCCAATCTCAAGTTGGCGATGAACATTAAATTCATAATTAATAAGCGGGCTGCCACGAGTTTGATAAACATGCTGTTGGATATCCTGGATGCGTTTCTGAGAAATCAGCTTGCCGTGATGGAACAGTTTTATTGCGCCAGCATATTTTACGTAACTCAGAAATCCGCTGTCAGCACTTCCGGTAACATTTCGTTCAATGCTCCAGTTATCATGACAGACGATGTTGTCAGCCATTACAAGTTCAGTAACGGTCAGTCATGTAGTTGCAGCCAGGGTCAGTATCAATCGTTTCATTTAAATCAGGTCTCAAAGAAAAACAACATGACGACCCGAAGTTCAGATAAAAGGCCGCAAGACATTTCAGCCGTTATGCGCACCAGGCGACAGATGAACGAACATGTTATGCAAGATAAGACCAACCACGAAACCGCTGGATTCTGCCTTACCTTATCTTGGTGCGCATAATGTATATTATGTTAAATTGAGTGTCAGGATACAAACTCACTACCATCTCAGTACTCATCAGACTAACTCACCTCATCCTTTACCAGATTCGCATGCGATTGCCCTTGGTTGAAACCAGGAAACAAAACGGAACTGAAATAGCTGACTGGCAGCCATCCACAGTTCCGTATTGCGTGCTAAAACACTTTTGATGAGTAATCGGATTTTACTTCGCTTTCTATATAAGTATTCAGGCCCCATCCAGCTCGAGCCAACTCTTTCATCTTTTCCAGATGTTCAGGTCCTGGATGGCGGAGATCATAGAGATACACGTGATTATTTTTAAAACGGACTTTGATCGAGTTGGTATCAATCTGGAAACTGACAACTTGTGAATCACCGCTTTTGTTCGCGTAATTTTCCATATTGCATCCTGTTAGCTATGCCTGAACTCTGGCGAAGTTATCTATTAACCACGTTCCGCATTTCTAGACAGGGTTGTAGCTCACGATTTGGTTATAACTCAGTTTACTGACCTGAATGAAACTTAATGGCGAACCCTTGCTTATGCCAGTGTTCCAGTTGTTCCTGTTGACGCAAGGTTAGTACCTTCCCTGTCCAGACAAAAATATGCTGGCCTGGAAATAGTTCCGGTCGAGGTGAATCCAGAGGATCGGCCAGCACATCAGGACGCCAGCCATGCTGTGAAAGACGCCAGGCCTCGAGCCAAAGACGGGTCCTGTCCTCGCTTTCCCAGCCGATCAGTAATGTGTCCTTACCTTCTTTGCTTCTAGAGTCAGCGAGACGCTGGATTACGTACTCAATCAGCAATCCATCAAGAAGGCTAATCATTGCCCTTGCGGTATTTTTATCAAGGCCAAGACACTGACGTACCGGGATAAAAACATGGTCTATGAGGGTATCAACAGCAAATACTTGACCTAAATCTGCAATTTTTGTACGGAGTTTTGCGGGTTGTACAAGGCGCAGTACAGTCATCACTTCTTCCTGCTGTGACCGCCATGCTTCATGGTCATGAGTCGTCGTCTGATTCGCTTCCAGCAGTGCTTTAACCTTCCCTACGGACACACCACTTTTTATCAGGCGTTTAATCTCTTCAATGCGCAGGATATCTTCGTCATCAAACTGGCGGTGTCCGCCTTCACTGCGTTGCGGCTTGAATAATCCATAACGGCGTTGCCACGCACGCAGCGTGACAGGGTTGATTGCGCATCGTTCGGCAACTTCACCGATACTGTATAAGGTCATTAATCCCTCGTTGTGAGCTTAAAACGTCCATGTTGAAACTAACGACTCCGTGCTGGTTGTACAACCTTTTTTACATTGTACAACCTGAATTAGAGATCTGCTTTCCTTTCAGGCCAGGCTACGGCAGATATGCCACTGAGTTGGGCACAGGCAAATAAGTTGCCCTGAAAATGCGAGATTCCGGCTGATTCCAGCCACATCCACTCCTCAGCCTTCTCCACTCCAACCGCCGAAATGGATATCTCAAGCGATGCACAGCATTTGATAATGGCCTGAATAATTGCCTGCCGTGGGCCACTTTTATGGACATCCTTAATCAGCGCGCGGTTAATTTTAATTCTGTCTGGCTGAAACTGTGACAGCAGCAAAAGCCCACCAAATCCGGCGCCAAAGTGGTCTATCGCTACGCTAATCCCTGCTGCTTTGAGTTGTCTGATTCCATCGGTGAACTCGTCAATGCGCGATATCACCTCGCTCTCAGTAAACTCTACGGTTACTTGCTCTGGAACAAGTCCATTTGTCTGAATTTCTTTTAACAAGAATTCAACCGCATCAGGAATCATCACCAGCGTCATTGGCAACAAATTAACCGAAACAGACTGCTCGCCAAGTTTGAGCGCACTCGCCATCGCAAAGGCGACTTTTTTGCTATTGAGATCCGCTTCGTAAAGTGTCTTACCGCTTAATCCTGCAAAATAGGTGGCTGTGGAATCTCCGCTCGGGGTGCGTAGCAAAGCTTCAATGGACAAGATTTTCTGAGCAAACGGGTCAACCATAGGCTGAAAAGCGAAACTACAATCTGCCGTGTTATCAGCAACAACCGCTTCGGTATGAACCCCTTTTTTGTCCGGGATAAACACCCAGGAGTCCGCTGGCGGAATTTCAAAATAGTTTTCTTTTTCAGTGGCTTCAACAAATGTACGCAAAAACTTAAGCGCGCGATCGTTGTAGAATAGCTGGTACTTCGAGGTCCCTTTATCCAGCACAGCCTGTAGCACTTCATCCCTGTCGTACTCTCTTAAATCAAAGAGTTCCATCCCCGTCTTTCCAAACCGCCGCGCGGGCGCGTAATCACAAAGCAGCTCAACAATGTTGTAGTGGCGATTATCCTGGCAAATATGTTGGTAAATACTTAAAACGCTCTCTTCCGGGCCTTCAATCATCTGAAAGAAATGCGTGCCGTTGAACAGCAGTATGCCAGTCACGTCGGCCTGGTCATTTTTAACATTTGCAGCGGCAACCATATCTGTAACCGATTGAAACGGTACGTTTTTACAGATATGACTGCGGTAAATGATGGTTGTAAGCATGCTGTGTCCAATAGAAAGCTGTTTAGGCATTTACAGTAGCAGATGATTTGCCAAACCACCCACTTAAAATACATTAAAATTAATAACTTATTAACAATAAATGAACATGTGTACGCATGAACTCGCATGTTTTTGGTCATTGCGGAGGTCATGAAATGCTTAACCTATACAGTAAACGTTGCAGACCCAAACTACTTATCACGCTAACTAATTGAAATTAAATGTATAGCATTTAATGCTTAAGCTTTTAAGAAAAATCCTTACACTTTTTTATGTACAACTTTTTAATCATTGTATAACTTTATTTGTACATATTACTAAATACTGCATATTTACAGGAGTGACTGATGCAACAGAACAACTACGTACCCGATACAGCTAACGCTATCACCCGATATTTCTCCAAAGCAGCCCTGCCTTCTCAGCAGGAAACGCTTGGGCAAATAGTGGTGGAGATCCTGAGCGACGGACGCAGTTTGAACCGCAAAGCAATCTGTACAAAATTGTTACGTCGGGTTGAAGAAGCATCAGGTCCTGAAGAAGAGAGTCACTACCACACTTTGATTGGCCTGCTTTTTGACCGTTAAGTTCAAACGGCTATAGCGCAAATTACTGGCTTTTTAGATCAACACTTGCGGGAGCATTATTTCGGGCAATATAGAAAGCCTGGCAACCTTCAGCTGACCTCCTGAGCGAGGGCTGATTTCAAGCCACATTTCGGTAACGAAACACGGTGGCAAGAAGAGACGCAGTTATGAGCAGAAGTAAAAGAGAGCAACAAATCGATCAACTGATTGGAGAAGCAGTTTTATCAATCCTTTACGATAACGGACCCATCAGTACCCGGTCCCTGATTGAAAGACTGCAAACAATGGAAGCCTCAGAAAGAGATGCACAGAGGCGAAATGTGATAGCGGATGTCATTGCCGATATCAGTCACCAACGCCTGGGCATTTCTCGACGTACTTCAGTTTCGGCTCAACAGCAGTGGGACATGGAGAGCCCGATAAAACATAAAAACAAGGCATATCCGTTATTCGACGATAGCCCTGATCCTGGCAGCAGTAAAAAACACTGACTGCCCTACACACTCAACTTACTCATGGTGAAAGTAAATGACCCAGATGACGCTTCATAAATCAGAAATTTATGCCACCCTGCCAAACACAGCTTTGACCGCATATTTTCGTAACGCTGGCGACATGCTGGCTGATGAGGCCGTATTACTCGGAGCGGTAATACGCAGCATTCTTGCTACTGATGGACATTTAACTAATAAAGCCATAATTCAGCGTTTGATTGAGGCTATTGAATCCACTGATGATGTCGTCACCATCGACATCGTGCGTAAAACCCTTGAGATTGTTGTTGACCATACTTTTGATGATATTTAATCGTGCAGCAATAGTATCAATTTTCCATTTCTTGAATGCTCGACTTCAGAAAATAGAAAAGTACGCTGTCATCCCTACTCCGGGATGACAGCAAAATCAGCATGCTAATTGCACAGTGTTATTACGTAATGAAAATACCTGACCATCAATATAGTGATATTAATGATTTTTATAAAAGTGGTAGCATGAATACTTAGCCGACATAGAATCGAAACGTAAAGAAATGAAAATATCACCTATCATTATTAATGATGAGATTTTTTATCATTTGACTGTTTTTGGCAAAAGGCTAAACGTCTAAGTCATGGTTGCAGTGTTTAAAGATGAGACTTATCAATATATTATATTACCCACCCTCACCTAACCCCGTAAGAAAAACTTGCTACCCACCCCCATCACATGAAGAAAATAACGTATTGTGATTACTGTTTATCAGAATTGTTTCAACTTTTATTTTTTCTCATAAAAAAGCATGAGAGAAGTAACGCAAAGAAAAACCATAGTTATGAATATAACAAAAGTGTCATATAGGGTAAAAACCTCAGCCATCCAGATGAATCATTAATATTTAAAACTCTCCGCCTTGAATGCACCTGCAAATTCAATAAACTGAGGCTGCCTGTAACTTAATTAAAGTTATCTTTGCAAGCGAGGAAATAAACTTATTCAGCTAACTATTTCCACAGGGAGAATAACTCTTATAAGGTAGCCAATATTTTAATTACATAAAAAAGGACCTTGGTTGCGACATTGCAACTCGATAACTCATTTCAATACACACGGTTCATTCTCCTGCCTTTTTTGAAAAAGACGGGACGAGTGATGATAGCTAGTTCAAGGTAAAGATAGGGGTAATTATTTATGGCCTCACAATATGACTTTACTGTCACGCTGCACGATCTTGCTTTTATTCTCAAGCAGATAAAGATATCTGAAGCAGCGACAAACCCAGATGGAAGTGTCAATGGCGATGCACTTCGAGATTTAGTTTCCAGTCCGTTATTACCCTACGGTATCCGTACCGTAGATGGCTCGTGGAATAACCTTCTTCCGGGTCAGGAGCTATACGGTTCAGCCGATCAAAACATGCCAAGACTAACCGAGTTGAACTGGCAGGATGCAGATGCCATGACCAGTTATACCCAACTCGGTGGCACGGTCGTTGATGCCGACCCGCGTATTATCAGTAACTTGATATCGGACCAAACCGCGTCCAACCCGGCTGCGGTCGAAGCGCATAACGGGTTACAAGATGCCCCTGGAGGAGGAACCACATCGGCAAATGGAAGCTTGTCGATTCCTAACCTGTCTCCGGATGTGGGTTTATCCCCTGCTTTCAATGGCTGGATGACACTATTCGGGCAGTTCTTTGACCACGGCCTGGATTTAATTCCAAAGGAGGGAAACGGCATTGTATTCATTCCGCTGCAACCTGATGACCCCCTATATGTAGAAGGGTCGCCCACTAACTTCATGGTATTAACCAGGGCAAAGGTTGATGCTAACCATGAAACTGTCAACCTCACCACCCCCTTCATCGATCAAAACCAAACCTATACCTCCCACCCTTCACATCAGATTTTCATCCGCGAATACGTCATGATTGATGGTAAACCTGAACCTACCGGCAATTTATTAGGTGGTGCGAACGGTGGGCTGGCAACCTGGGCTGATGTCAAAAACCAGGCTGAAACCATGCTCGGAATCAAACTCACCGATCAGGACGTGTTTAATGTTCCGCTGCTGGCCACTGACCGTTACGGCAACTTGATCTTAAGTGAAAATGGCAAAGTGCAGATCGTTACCACTTCCGGGCTGGTTGAAGCGAATGGTGATTTCCTACCCCCAGGAACGTTGCGCACCGGGCATGCTTTCCTGGACGACATTGCCCATACTGCTGCACCAAAAGCAGGATTGTTGGCCGATGACGATGATGTGATTGGTGGCGTTCAGGTCGCCGGAACCTACGATGACGAATTGCTCGACCGCCACTTCATCACCGGTGATGGACGTGGCAACGAAAATATCGGTTTAACCGCAGTGCATGCCGTCTTCCACAGCGAGCATAACCGCCTGGTGGAAGAGTATAAAACCACCCTGCTGGCAACCGGTGATATCGATCTTATCAACCAATGGCTGATGCCAGCGCACCAGATAACTGAGCTTCCAGCCGATACCAGCACCCTGGTCTGGAATGGTGAGTATTTATTCCAGGCAGGTCGTTTCACCACGGAGATGCAGTATCAGCACCTGGTCTTCGAAGAGTTTGCCCGCACCCTACAGCCTGCTGTTGACCCGTTTGTCTTCTCCAATACGGCAGACATTAACCCGCTGATTTTTGCTGAGTTCGCACACGTGGTTTACCGTTTTGGCCACTCTATGCTGACAGAAACCGTAGCGCGTACCGATATCGATATGCAAAACGGTGACATTGGCCTGATTGAAGCGTTCCTGAATCCGGTCGCCTTTAATGAAATTAACGGTGGTACGGTTTCCGATGAACAAGCAATTGGCGCGATTGTTCGCGGTATGACACGGCAAGTCGGTAACGAAATTGATGAATTTATTACCGATGCGCTGCGCAATAACCTTATCGGGTTACCGCTTGATTTAGGTGCTCTTAACATTGCTCGTGGCCGTGATACGGCAATGCCAACACTGAACCAGGCCCGTGAGCAGTTCTTCGAACTTAGCGGCAACAGTGAGCTGCGCCCTTATACCAGTTGGGCCGACTTCACTACATACCTGAAAAACCCGGCCTCCATCATCAACTTTATGGCCGCCTACGGCCAGCATGAGTTGATTCTTGGCGCAACCACCATTGAAGGCAAACGCGATGCGGTGAACTTCCTGCTGTTTGGCGATGGCACTTCCCAACCGCCTGCCGATGCGATGGATTTCTTCAACAGTACCGGCGCGTGGGCCACTAAAGAGTCTGGCCTGAACATGGTCGACTTCTGGATTGGTGGGCTTGCTGAGCGGAAGAACGAGTTTGGTGGGATGCTGGGTTCTACCTTCAACTTTGTCTTTGAAACGCAAATGGAAATGCTGCAAGACGGCGACCGCTTCTACTATCTGAGCCGAGCTCAGGGTCTGAACATGCTCAACGAGCTGGAAGCCAACTCATTCTCCGCGCTGGTTATGCGCAACAGCGACCTTGGGGAAAATGGTTCATCTCACCTGCCCGCTAACCTATTCCAGACTCCAGACCATATTTTCGAAGTGAACCGGGCTCTGCAAACAGAAGCTGACCCAACGTGGGGTAACCCATTAAAAGATCTCTTATCGCCTTTGCTGACACGGCGCGCTGCCACTCAGGATGTCAACGGCGATGGCGCAGCTGACGGCGCTTACCTTAAATACACTGGCGATGGGCATGTGGTGCTCGGTGGTTCTGCTGGTAACGATACGTTAATCGGCGGTAAAGGCATCGACAGCCTGTGGGGCGATGGTGGCGATGACCGCCTTGATGGTGGCGACGAAGCGGATGTGGTTCACGGTGGTGATGGTAATGACATTATTACCGACACCGGCACGCCAGTTGGCGATGCAGACTTCCTGCACGGCGACGCAGGTCATGATGTCATCTTCTCCGGTAACGGTAACGATCTGGTATTCGGCGGCAGCGGCAGTGATTTTGTGGTGGTTGGCGAAGATGCCCAGGAAGTCTTTGCTGGCCGGGACAATGACTTTGTTCTGGGTGGCTCCGGTGCTGATGCTCTGCTCGGTAACGAAGGCGATGACTGGCTGGAAGGTGGTGACGGGTTTGACTCACTGACGGGTGAAAACTCCGAGCTGTTCTTCAACAGTACGATCGTTGGCCACGATGTGCTTAACGGCCAGGGTAATGATACGGACTACGATGGCGAAGCTGGCGACGACATCATGGTTCAGGGCCAGGGGATTCAGCGCAACAATGGCATGGCCGGTTTCGACTGGGCAATCCATAAAGGCGATCCGCATGGTGCTAATTCCGACCTCGGTATTCCAATTTTCGTTAACCAACAAGAGTTTATCCTGCGGGATCGCTTCGATTTGGTTGAGGGGTTATCGGGCTGGAAACACAACGACGTGTTAGTTGGCACCGAACAACCTCTCGGGACTGCACCGGTTCTGGGCACCCCGCTCTCCAACAATCTTACCCAGGAAGGTGCTGACAGGATTAGCGGTCTGCAGGCCATTCTCGGTGTTGCACACTCCGCGGACCCTAATGCAGTGTTGGTTAACCCCGATGATGGCAGTGATATTTTGCTCGGCGGTGGTGGCAGCGACCGCATAACCGGTAAAGCGGGCAACGATATTATTGATGGCGACTCGTGGTTGAACGTGCGAATTGCCGTCAGCGGAATGCCGGGCATCACCAGTGCAGACAGCATGAACGAACTGAAATCTTACATGCTGGCAGGCACCTTAAAACCGCATCAACTCTCGATAGTGCGTGAGATCTTGCGTGAGGGTAATGGCTCTGAAACCGACGTTGCGGTGTACCGCGATGTCAGTAGCAACTATGCCTTTACCCGTATGCCAGATGGTAGCCTCCGGGTTGACCATGCTACCCCCGACGCCGCATTGAATTTTGATGACGGCGTTGACCGCCTGCTGAACATCGAAAAAGTGGAGTTTGGCAACGGTGAACAGTTGTGGGTAACAGCGCAACAGGCTACAGGCAATCTCACCATTGATAACCCAACACCAGAAGTTGGCGACCTCCTGCGAGTCAACCTGGCGAATCTGCAGGATGGGAACGGTATTGCGGCTAACGCAGCTATCACGCTGACATGGCAGGCATTTACCAATGGCCAATGGCGTGATCAGGCCGTTGGTGAGGAGTTCAGAGTCCCTGGCGCTATTTTGGGTGCTCCACTGCGTGTGGTGGCCAGTTTCAATGACCGTATGGGAGATGCTGAAACCCTGGTTTCGGCTCAAACCCAGGCCGTTATGGTGCGCGACCAACCGACTACCGGTGCTCCGGTGATTAATGACCTGACACCGACCGAAAGCGTCACGCTTACTGCTGTTGTCTCCGGTATTGCTGATGCGGACGGTTTGACCGGCGGTAACTTTAATTATCAATGGAGAATGAGCACTGCGACCGGGTTTGTGAATATTGTTGGCGCCACAGCGGCAACCTTCACTCCGGCTCAGGCGATGGTTGGCAGGACTCTGCAAGTGGTGGTGACAGTCACAGATGATGAAGGAAACGCCCCTGTTGTCCTCACATCTGCCGCTACACAGCCGGTTGGCGATCTTATTATTGGATCTAACGCTGGTAACACTCTAATCGGCACCGCCTGGAGTGACATCCTGCGTGGTGAAGGCGGCAATGATACCCTGCTTGGACGTGCGGGTGACGATTTGTTGGTTGGTGGTGCAGGCAACGACAGCCTGTCAGGTGAAGCGGGACAAGATATCTTGCAAGGGGATGCTGGCAACGATGATCTCGATGGTGGTCTGGGGGCAGATAGCATGGCCGGCGGTGCCGGAAATGATACCTATATCGTTGATAACGCGGGCGACATCGTTATCGAAGGTCTTAATGCCGGAACAGATATTGTCCGAACCAACCTCGCAAGCTACGACTTGACCGATAACATCGAAGAACTGGTGTTTACCGGCCAGGGCAGCTTCATCGGTACCGGGAATGCTATTGCCAACACCATTACTGGCGGCAACGGGAATGACTTTTTGTTTGGAATGGGAGGCAATGACCAATTAACCGGAGGGCTGGGGAATGACTTCCTTGATGGTGGCGATGGTGCCGATAACCTCCAGGGTGGGATTGGCAACGACGTGATGATTGGTGGAGCAGGTGCTGATGTTCTTTCTGGCAGCATAGGCAACGATATCCTCAACGGCCAGGCGGGTAATGACACCATGGACGGTGGCACAGGTAATGACATCTTCGCCTTCAGCGCAAGCTTTGGACAAGACCGCATCACTGGTTTTGATAGTAACGCCGTTGGCGGGCAGGACTACCTCGATTTAAGTTTGTTAGGTATTACTTCGGGTAGTTTTAACGGCAATGTCGCGATTACAGGAAACAACGGTAATACCGTCGTTACCGTTGGTGCTGATGTCATTACTTTAGTCGGGGTGAACTCAACCAGCGTTAATATTGGTGATTTCATTCTCGAATTACCATCAACCTTTGCCGCTAATAATGGCAATAACTCACTGATTGCGTAAGGAGAAGACTATGTCGCGCCAGCATACGCCAACAGAACTGAAGAGTGCATTAAAGGGGACTAAACCGACCTTTATAATGTTATTGTTTTTTAGTTGTGTAATTAACATGCTTATGCTGGCGCCGGCAATATATATGCTGCAGGTCTATGACCGTGTTTTGGTCAGTAAAAACACGACGACTTTATTGATGTTGACGTTACTTATTGTCGGTATATACATCGTTATTGCGATGATTGAATCGGCCCGTTCAAGCGTTATGATCAGGCTTGGCAATCGGCTCGATGTCAAAATGAATAAGTTAGTTTTTAATGCTGCATTTAAACGAAAAGTTGCTACAGGCGATAGTAACCCTGCCCAGGCGTTAGCCGAGTTGGACCAAATTCGTCAGTTTCTTTCCGGTAGTAGTTTATTTGCGCTGCTGGATATCCCCTGGACACCGGTATATTTATTTATTGCCTTTCTTGTCCACCCACTGTTGGGATACCTCTCTTTGGGAGGCATAACAATATTATTTATCCTGACCCTGGTTTCGGAATTTTCGACTAAACGCCCTATTCAGCAAGCACATGCGTTAACCATCAATAACGCCAGCAAACTCAATAAGCAATTACAAAACTCCGACACTATAGAAGCGATGGGAATGCTTTCCACCCTAAAACTCCACTGGGGGGAACAGCATGACAAAGTGTTGGTATTACAAACGCAGATTGCCGATAAAACAGCCGGGTTAAACAGTTTAAGCCGCTTTGTGCGTGTGCTGCTGCAATCTATTGCGCTGGGAGCCGGGGCTTTACTGGTGATCGGAGGCCAAATTACCCCAGGGCTGATGATTGCCGCTTCTATCATTCTAGGGCGCGTACTTAACCCGGTAGAACAAATCATCGGAAGCTGGAAGCAGTTTGTACAATTTCGTAGCGCATGGCATCAGATATCAACACTGCTGAAGGAGTATCCGGTGCCCAAAGAGGTCCTGACCCTGCCACGCCCTAAAGGAAATATTAGTGTTGAAAGTGTTTTTGCCGCAGCACCAGGCCAACATGCTCCACTGCTACGTAATATCTCATTTCAACTCGAGAAAGGTGAAGTGCTGGGTATTATTGGCCCTTCGGCCTCAGGGAAAACCTCACTAGCGAAGTTACTGGTCGGCGTCTGGAAACCTTTATCCGGTAAAGTTCGCCTTGACGGCGCAGATATTTGCCAGTGGGATAAAGAGTTGCTTGGTCCATCCATCGGTTATCTCCCACAAGATGTTGAATTATTCGACGGCAGCATCGCGCAAAATATTGCCCGTTTTGCTGAAAACGATAGCGAACTTATCGTCGCTGCCGCAACTTTGGCTGGCGTGCATGACATGATCCTACGTCTCCCCCAAGGCTACGACACGCCTCTGGGTGCAGGCGGACACCAGTTGTCAGGTGGGCAACGGCAACGAGTTGGGTTGGCGCGTGCGGTCTATAACAATCCTGCATTCATCGTGCTGGATGAGCCAAATGCCAACCTGGATGATGCCGGTGAGTTTGCCCTCGTCAAAGCGATAAATACGCTGCGCACCCAAGGCCAAACCACCGTCATTATCTCGCACCGGCCGACGCTGCTTGGCGTGGTCAATAAAGTCTTACTGCTCAATGACGGAGCCATGCAAGAGTTCGGCACCCGCGACCAGGTTTTTGCCAATCTACGGCAGGCCAATATATTAAAACCGGTAGCGGCCTCCTCTCCATCAAGTACTGAACAGCAACGAGAGGCCTGATGATGAAAAAGAATAATAAAGACGCGCAAACCCCCGGTTCCGGCAGCGTTGATACCAATATATGGCCTCCAATACTGCGAGGGATCATCGTTATAACACTTGGCGTTGGTGGTTTCTTATTATGGGCGGTACAGGCTCCTTTAGATGCTGGTGTGGTGGCTGACGGGACGGTGACAGTTTCAAGCCACCGTAAAACTATTCAGCATTTAAGCGGTGGGCGAGTCACCGATATCTTTATTAAAGAAGGCGACCTGGTTAAAAAAAACCAGGTGTTAGTACGGCTGGATAAAATGCAACTTGGCATGCGTTACAGCACGTTAAATGCACAATATATGTCAGCAAAAAGTATTGAAGACCGTTTGCTGGCAGAACGAGGCGGCCTGGAAACCATTGCTTTTGATAATACATTGACACAAAAATTTGCTGATAATAAACGCCTGATTGAGGTCAGAAATCTGCAAGAAAAGTTATTCGATACACGCAGAAAAAATATCCAGGATGAATTATCAATGATTCAGGAGACGCTTGATGGCCTTATTGAGCAGACTAACAATCTAAATAAAATAAAGGGCTATCGTGACCACCAGTTCAGCCTGATTAACAGAGAGTTAGGTGCCATAAGAGCGCTAAGTGAAAAAAACTATTACCCTAAAGCACAATTGCTGGTGCTTGAGCGCGAAGCTGCTGAAATATCCGGTAGCGTTTCAGAAGATATTCTGAATATCGCAAAATTAAAGTCACAGCAAAATGAACTGAAGATCAAAGCGTATCAGGTACGTCATCAATATCTGCGGGAAGTAGAATCAGAGCTTACGGAAAAGCAAAAAGAAGTCTCCATGCTTGAAGATGAGTTAGTTTCGACTCGGCATGAACTGGATAATACGGAAATTCGTTCACCTATTGATGGCATCGTTCTGGATGTAAAAGTCAGTACTGTGGGCGGCATTATTCAGCCAGGAGAACATTTAATGGATATTGTTGCCGCCGGGCAACCTCTGCAAATAGATGCAAAAATACCGGTACACGCCATTGATAAACTGGTTCCCGGGTTGACGGTTGATGTGCTGTTCCCTGCCCTTAACCATGCTTTATTACCGTCAGTTCCTGCTCGCGTGTTAACTATTTCGGCTGACCGTTTAATCGATGAGGCCACACAGCAGCCCTATTACCTGGCAGAAGTTCAGGTCTCTACAGAAGGTGTGCGTTTGTTGGGCGACTACAAAATTAAAGCGGGCATGCCGGCAAGTGTGACGATTAAAACCGGAGAGCGAACATTCTTGAGCTATCTGTTCAAGCCATTAATTGCTCGTCTGGAACTGGCGTTCAAGGAGTACTGATGCCATCCTATTTAAGGCGAGTGGCCATAGTGCCACTCGCTACTATTTTTTCTTCTATATATACCCGTCGCCCTTCAAAATGCAGGGGTGTTGGCTACACTCACTCACCCGAATCACTTACTTCAGTAAGCTCATCGGGATTTGTTCGTTTGCCGCCTACCTGCATCTCGAAGTTTCTCGGGTATAGTCTTCCCGATGCTAATTAACATAATCTACATCATTGACTTAAATGCGAATCAGAAGAGAATATTCGTTCCTGACTATGTGCCGAAAAATGGAGTCTACCATCAGCCGCTCTCGTAGCTTTCCGCTTATGACAAGAAAAGTGAAAACGTCAGGCGCCTTTGTTATCGCCGCTATGTTACTTGCCAGCTGTTCTTCAAAACCACCGGTCTCACTCGTGACCCCAGTGACTAAACAGACGCATCCGGCATCGCCTTCGCAAAATAAAGAACCAGTACGAGGCGTATGGCTCGCAACCGTATCTCGTCTTGATTGGCCCCCTGTTGCATCAGTAAATCCCAACAACGCTTCCACTCGCGTTAGCCAGCAACAGCAAGCGCTAAAAAACAAATTAGATAACCTGAAAAGTCTTGGAATAAATACCGTATTTTTCCAGATCAAACCCGATGCCACAGCGCTTTGGCAATCAAAAATTTTGCCATGGTCAGATGTACTGACGGGAAAAATTGGTGAAGACCCAGGTTACGACCCACTGCAATTTATGCTCGATGAAGCGCACAAGCGCGGTATAAAAGTTCACGCCTGGCTTAACCCTTACCGTGTTTCCACAAATACCAAACCGTCGACCGTTGCAGAACTCAACAACACTTTGTCGGACCAGCCACCGAGCGTGTTCGTGCTGCATCGTGACTGGATTCGTACATCAGGCGATCGTTATGTCTTAGATCCTGGGATTCCGGAAGTTCGTGACTGGATTACCAGCGTCGTTGCTGAAGTGGTATCGCGTTACGACGTTGATGGCGTGCAGTTTGATGACTACTTCTATACAGAATCTCCAGGGTCCTTCATCAACGACAACCCGACATTCCAAAAATATGGCCAGGGATTTGATTCAAAAGCGGACTGGCGTCGGCACAACACGCAGCAATTAATTGAACAAGTTTCTCGTACTATCAAACAGTTAAAGCCGGGTGTTGAATTTGGTGTGAGCCCTGCTGGCGTATGGCGTAACCGTTCATTTGATCCGGCTGGTTCCGATACCAGAGGCGCAGCGGCATATGATGAATCTTTTGCTGATACACGAAAGTGGGTGCAACAGGGCCTATTGGATTACATCGCCCCGCAGTTGTACTGGCCTTTCGCGCGAGATGCCGCCCGGTATGATGTGCTCGCAAAATGGTGGGCCGACGTGGTGAAACCAACAAACACGCGGCTCTATATTGGCGTTGCGCTCTACAAAGTCGGCGAACCGTCCAGGAAAGAGCCGGACTGGACTGTAAATGGTGGTGTGCCCGAGCTGAAAAAACAGCTCGATCTGAACGAATCTTTGCCACAAATCAGCGGCACTATTTTGTTCAGAGAGAATAATCTTAACCAGCCACAGACCAGAGAAGCCGTTAGCTACCTTAAAAACCGCTGGGGCAGTTAATATCTACTATATAACCTATTGAATAAAATGGGTTTGTTTTAAAATGGCGTCGCTACGTGAATTCTGCTGTTTTGGCAGTACATCGGTGCAGCAGAATTCACGTAAATGCATCTAAAATTGGGCTTCATTTATTCCCAACATGAGACAGCGTTGCCCATCTCTTTTGTATCCTCGCTATGGTTAAAAAACGCCAATCGAAATAGTCTTATTTTGTTCAGCGGTTAGCATATCAATTCAGCCGTATTAATTTTTTTAATTATGCTATGAATATTAATTGAGCAATATTGAGGATAATGTGAAGGGGATGAAATTGAGTTTTATCTGGTTGTTCCAGTTTTATATCCAACGATAATCACTGGTAATGTTAATAGTGAGAAACGGTATCAATCATGAAAAAATTTGCATTAATTATCAGTAGCATAGTAATTGTTATGAGCCTGTCTGGCTGTATTTACAGAGATGGAGGCCATCACCACGGCTGGCATCATCACCATTATCGCTAATTAAAAATAAACCCCGGAATAATCCGAGGCTATTTATTTAACCGTTAGGGAAGTGACTACACTTCCCTATTATTCTTAATTGTTGGGTTTTACACTGTAACCCGCACCAACCGTTTTTTCGTGACGGTTTGGCTCAACTTCGCGCAGCGGTTCAACCTGGTGCATCGTTTGCTGGCAGCGGATTACCAGATCCTGATACTCACGTGTTCCCTGCTTTTTCCACTCAATCTCATCCGCTCGCAACTCGCGAACCACTTTTGCCGGACTGCCGAGGATCATCTGGTTGGCGCCAAACTCGGCCCGTGCTTTAACAAAAGCGGCAGCGCCGACAATACTGTTCTCACCGATCTGCGCCCCATCAAGGATCACCGCATTCATGCCGACCAGCGCATTTTTGCCAATTAAGCAGCCGTGCAGAATTGCACCGTGGCCGATATGCCCGTCTTCTTCAACCACTGTGTCCTGTTCGGGGAAACCGTGCATCACACAGTTATCTTGTACATTCGCCCCATCTTTGACGATGATGCGCCCAAAATCGCCACGTAAACTGGCATTCGGGCCGATATACACGCGATGGCCAAGAATCACATCACCAATCAGCACCGCCGTTGGATGTACGTAGCTATCTTCAGGTACCACGGGGATGAGTCCATCAATTTGATATACGGGCATAATTTCTCCTTACGGCTTCAGGCTGAGTCCACCAAAACGCTGGAAATAACCGCTTCCCGGCTGTGGCAAGTCTCCTACTGAGGTTTCACCATGTTCGCTAACAAAAGCCAGTGCCCCTGGTGCAACACGCTGATAAATGTTGATACACAGCTGGCGGGCGCTTTGCCCCAGCCAGTGCGGCGGCAGTAATTCATCAGGAAGCAATGGGTCTTTCAGCACGACGCGGCGGTAGAAATGGATAAGCAAAAGTTGAATCTGGAAGCAACGTAGCGGTGTAAGTTCGCTTGCATCTGCCTCACGCAATAACGGCAACAACGGGCGAAACGAGTTTATAAACTCGCCATAACGCTCGTTTTTATCGGTGAGTAACCAGCACTCTTCCACGCGGGCTTTGAGTGCGGTTTTGGAAGTTTGAAGCGGTGAACTGGCTTCAAAACAGATAACGTTATCCGCCACACCGGCTTCATGCAGTAGATTTTGTACATCGGCAAGATTTTGCGAAGGCGATGCCATCAGACTTGGGGCCAGTGTGCCAAACCCTTGCCAGATAAGCTGATTTTTCACTTGTTGCAGCGTGCTTTTTTCAAGCCCTTCAGAGAGCAAAAGCAGCCACTTACCGTCCCATTCAGGTTGCCCCGCACGGTAGATTTTCGCTTCCGCCCGGCGAGTCATGCGCTGGCCCATTTCTGTCAGGCGATAAAAACTACGCCGCCCTACGCGCTCCACATCCAGCCAGCCCTCTTTATTAAGTCTGAACAGTGAAGTACGGACAAAACGCTCACCAAAACCCAGCGACTCAAGCATTGTGGCAAGGCTTCCGAGCCAGATTTCACCGCCGCGATGCGCCAGCGCATCACCGTATAAAGAGACGATCAGTGACGTTCCGCTTATAGGAACGGCACTGACCGCCTGCTCTATAAACTGTTCCAGTTTGTTGTTCATCATCTTCCAGAAATTCCGTGTTTAAAGCTCATTACCAAAAACATAGCATAAGAAAGATAATAAAAATCATGTCACTAACAATGTGATTCACATTTTTGTATTTATAGTTTTTTATGGAGTGCATGGCGGATAAGCACTGTGCCACCCGCCATTGTCTGTTATTGGTTCGCAGCCTGGCGTAAATCACAAACGCGAGTCGCTTTTCCTTCCGAACGAGGCAAACTGCCGCAATTCACAATGCTGATATCGGTTGAAATCCCCACCATCGACTTAATTTGGTGGCGCAACTGGTGGCATACGGAACAACGCTGTTCATGGCTTAAATGCAAACTGCTCTCTTTGAGCTCAACTTTCACTGCAAGCGTATCGAGATGGCCATCGCGATGCACTTCCAATTGGTAATGTGGTGCCAGGTGCTCGAACTTCACGATTTCCTCTTCCAACTGCGATGGGAACACATTCACACCACGGATGATAAGCATGTCGTCTGAGCGCCCGGTGATGCGGTCCATGCGTCGCATGGTTCGGGCTGTTCCTGGCAGTAAACGCGTCAGGTCGCGAGTACGATAACGAATCACCGGCAGCGCTTCTTTGGTCAGCGTAGTGAACAGCAACTCGCCCTGCTCGCCATCGTCGAGCACAGCACCGCTTATCGGGTTAACGATTTCTGGGTAGAAATGATCTTCCCAGATTGTCGGCCCGTCGGTGGTTTCCAGGCACTCCATCGCCACGCCCGGGCCCATCACTTCTGACAGACCGTAAATATCCAGCGCGGTAATACCGAGGCGGCGTTCAATTTCCCGGCGCATCGCATGGGTCCAAGGTTCTGCGCCAAATACACCGACGCGCAGCGAACAATCGCGGGCATCGCCCCCCATCTGGCGCTCCAGCTCTTCAATCAGGTTCAGGCACCATGATGGCGTGACCATAATCATGTCGGGGCGAAAATCGCGGATCAGTTGCGCCTGCTTCTCAGTTTGCCCACCGGACATCGGAATAACGGTCGCCCCGAGGCGCTCAGCGCCATAATGCGCGCCCAGCCCGCCGGTAAATAGCCCGTAACCATAAGCGATATGAATTTTATCTTTCGGCGTACCGCCAGCCGCACGTAGCGAACGGGCGACAATATCGGCCCAGGTATCAATATCTTTCTGTGTGTAGCCGACTACCGTAGGTTTCCCGGTAGTGCCGGATGAGGCATGAATACGTACAACCTGCTCCATTGGCACAGCGAAAGTGTCGAATGGATAGTTGTCGCGCAGATCTTGTTTAGTCGTGTAGGGAAAAAGCCGAATGTCTTTCAGCTCTTTAAAATCATCAGGATGCACACCCACCGCATCAAATTTGCGTTTGTACATCGGCACATTGTTATAAGCGTGATTAAGAGTCCATTTCATTCGCTGCGTTTGTAAAGCCTGCAGCTCATCAACTGACGCGGTTTCAATCGGTTCCAGCTTTGTAGTAGAGGTTATCATTATAGGATACTCGCAGGGTTGATTAGCTCACACGCTCAAGGATCAGGGCAATGCCCTGGCCAACACCGATACACATCGTACACAGGGCATAGCGCCCTTTGCGGCGATGAAGTTCGTGGCTGGCGGCAAGCGCCAGTCGGGCTCCACTCATACCTAACGGATGGCCTAACGCAATCGCACCGCCGTTGGGGTTAACATGTGGGGCGTCGTCAGGCAGCCCTAACTGTCGTAATACCCCCAAAGCTTGCGCGGCAAAGGCCTCGTTCAGTTCGATAACATCCATATCGTTGATGGAAAGCCCTGCGAGCTCCAGCACCTTGCGGGTTGCGGGAACTGGCCCAAGGCCCATCAATCGCGGCTCAACGCCTGCGGTCGCCATCGCCACAATGCGTGTTTTCGGCGTTAAACCGTGGCGCTGTGCAGCGGACGCACTGGCGATAATCAGCGCGGCGGCACCGTCGTTAACACCGGATGCATTCCCTGCCGTAATCACGCCGTTTTGGCGAAATGGCGCTTTCAGTTCATTCAGTTGTTGCAGCGTTGTTTCCGGGCGCGGATGTTCGTCTTCGCGAATCTCAGTCACCACACCTTTTTTACCCTTGAGCTGCACAGGCACAATTTCCTGCGCCAGAATGCCATTTTCGCGAGCGAGCTGTGCACGTTGCTGGCTGCGCCATGCAAAAGCATCTTGATCGTCGCGGCTTATATTTAACAACTCCGCTACATTCTCTGCCGTTTCTGGCATGCTGTCAGTACCAAAGTGTTCAGCCATGAGCGGGTTCACAAAACGCCAGCCAATCGTGGTATCGAACATTTGCGCCTGGCGCTGAAACGGTGTGTTGGCCTTGCCCATCACGAATGGGGCGCGTGACATCGACTCCACGCCGCCGGCAATCATCAGTTCGGCATCACCCGCTTTAATGGCACGCGCCGCCATGCCTAACGCATCCAGGCCGGAGCCGCATAACCGGTTAATCGTGGTACCGGAAATAGCCTGTGGCAGCCCGGCGAGGAGTGTCGCCATTCGCGCCACGTTACGGTTATCTTCCCCTGCCTGGTTGGCGCAGCCGAGAATCACATCGTCTACTGCATTCCAGTCAAGGTTCGGATAACGAGCCATCAGTTCTTTAAGCGGGATCGCGGCAAGATCATCGGCACGAACTGACGAGAGTGCGCCGCCGTAACGGCCAATGGGCGTGCGTACCCCGTCACAGATAAAGGCATCTTTCATAATTTGGCTCCGGATAATGTTGTGCCAATACGGTGCGAACGCCCGCGAAACAGGGCGATTGTTTTCTCATCCTGATTGATAATTTCAATGTCGTAGACGCCGGTTTGTTTCCCCTGAGTACGCACCTGAGCTGTCGCCGTCAGCACATCACCTGCTTTTCCAGGTCGAACGAAATCGATACTGCAACCGGAAGCCACAGCTGCCAGACCCTGACTGTTGCAGGCATAGGCAAACGCAGTATCAGCCAGCGTAAAAAGTTGTCCGCCATGACAGGTTTTGTGGCCGTTAAGCATCGCGTCGGTGATGGTCATCGTCAGGCGTGCAAACCCTTCGCCCATTTCCTGAATCTCAATTTCCATCTGCTGCGCACAGTTGTCGCGAGCGTACATTTCCCGGGCATTCGCCCATGCATTAGTGCTCATGTTGTGTCTCCAGAAGTGTGCGTTGGCGCAGCAGTGACGTTGGGCGGTAACGTTCCTCGCCGTAATGTTGTTGCAGATTTTCCAGCAGGCGCAGCACCTGTTGCCAGCCGAGTTCAGCCCCCCACGTAAGCGGGCCGTGAGGATAATTCACCCCAAGGCGCATCGCGGTGTCGATATCCTCTTCACTGGCGACACCCTTTTGTGCAGCATCGGTCGCTTCGTTTGCCAGCATCGCTACAGTGCGCCAGACCAACATTCCAGGATAATCACTGATTATCAGTACCTGTTTGCCCTGCTGCTGGAAGAAATGAACCGCTTTGGCGGTCTGTTGCACGGTGTTACTGGCTGCGGCGGCCAGCACAATCAATGGCGAGCGCTGCCAATCATTAACCAGGTCAAGCAGCACTACCGGGCGCTGCAAGCGTTTAGCCAGTTGAGTCGCTGTTTCGCCTTGCGTTACCTGCACCAGAACATCGTCCAGTTCAAGATAAGAATCAGTGACACTGTCACTAGAATGATGATTGTTCAGCCATGCTGCGTAACCATGGCGCCGGATGTCCTGTGCACATGACTCAGCGGTTTCTACGGGCTGGTAAGGTAATGATTCGTTGAGTGGCCAACTGTAAACCCCCTGCCCAGTTTTCTTGCCAAGGCGCTTACCAAATACCAGCTCCTGCTGGATAAGCGACGGTAAAAAGCGGCGCTCTTGCCAGAAACCGTTGAACACCGAACAGGTCACGGCAAAGTTCACGTCCTGGCCAATCAAATCAGTTAACGCCAGCGGCCCCATCGGAAACCCGCCGCAGTCGCGCAGCGCCGCATCAATCACGCCAGCCGGAGCCACCTGTTCCTCCAGTGCGCGCCAGGCCTCTGCATAAAATGGGCGCGCCACGCGGTTAACGATAAACCCAGGTGTTGAGTGGCAACGCACCGGTTGTTTCCCCCAGCGCAATGCCAGCTCAGTCAGGCTCTCCAGCACCGCCGGCGCGGTTTCCAGTCCACTCACCACTTCCACCAGTTTCATTACTGGTGCCGGGTTAAAGAAATGCAGCCCTGCCACGCGTTGTGGTTGTGGAATGCCACTGGCAATCGCAGTAATGGAAATCGACGATGTATTGCTGGCAAAAATCGCCTCTGCTGAACAGAACTCTGCTAGCTCTTTGAAGATTGCCTGTTTGATGTCGATTTGTTCGGCTGCGGCCTCAATGACCAGCGCCGCATCCGCCAGTTCACTGATGCTTTGTGCGGCGTTTAAACGGCTTTCAACGTCATGCTTTTCGGACGCCGTCAGTTTGCCCTTAGCCATACGGGCACTCAGTGCTGTGGCAATTGCGTCAATGGCACGCGCCGCTGCGCCGGGTTGAATATCGTAAATTCTGACCTGATGCCCAGCCTGAGCGGCAACCTGCGCAATGCCAGCCCCCATGGTGCCGCCGCCAATCACGGCAATAATTGATTGTGGTGTCAGCATCATCATTTCCCCTTAAACACCGGTGTGCGTTTAGCCAGAAATGCCGACACCCCTTCGCGGTAATCTTCGCTACGCCCGGCCAGGCGCTGGTAATCGCGCTCCAGATCCAACTGCTGCGAGAGCGTATTTGTTTCGGAAGCGTTCAGTGCCTTCTTCACCAGTCCCAGACCAAAGGTTGGCTGGCTGGCAAAATGCACGGCGAGCTGGCGAGCGGTATCGTTGAGTGCTTCATCATCAACTACTTGCCAGATCATGCCCCACTGCAAGGCTAGCTCGGCGCTAAGTTTGTCACCCAGTAACGCCAGCCCCATGGCCCGCGCACGTCCGGCAAGGCGCGGCAAATACCAGGTACCGCCGCAATCAGGAACGAGGCCTAATTTGCTAAAAGACATAATGAAGTTTGCCGAACGTGCAGCAATCACCATATCGCAGCCCAGTGCAAGCGTTGCCCCGGCCCCCGCGGCGACACCGTTTACCGCGGCAATAACCGGTTTTGGTAATGCGGCCAGGCGCTTAATCAGCGGGTTGTAGAAATTCTCAACCGAAGTGCCTAAATCTGGTGCAGCTCCGCTTGGGTCAACATTGCGGTCATTGAGATCTTGTCCGGCACAAAACGCACGGCCCGCGCCAGTTATCAGCAGGCAGCGAATGGTGTCGTCACGTTCGACTTGCGTCAGCACATCGGCAAGCTGGCGGTGCATTTCGTCATTAAAACTGTTCAGGCGCTCCGGGCGGTTTAAAATCAGTGTCATCACGCCGTTTTGCACATCGCTAACAATGAATGTCATGGTTATCGTCCTTTAAACGCAGCGGGTCGTTTTTCGAGGAATGCAGCAATGCCTTCCTGGCGGTCTTCGGTGGCTGCAAGCAGCGTGAAAAGCTGCCGTTCGTGAGTTAAGCCCTGGCTGAGTGACAGTTCATGTGCCTGGCGCAACGCCGTTTTCGCCGCCTGTAATGCCAGCGGCGCATGTTGTGCGATGCGGGCCGCCAGCTTCTCGCTGTATTCAAGCGTTAACGCCGCAGGGCAGATATCTGCAACCAGTCCGGCTTGTAGCGCCTGCTGCGCGGTGATGGTTTCGCCCGTCAACACCATTTTGTAGGCCAGCGCTTTGCCGACACTACGAATCAAACGTTGCGTGCCACCCGCACCAGGCATAATGCCGAGGGTGATTTCCGGTAGGCCAAAGCGTGCGTTGTCACCCGCGATTACGATGTCGCACAACATCGCCAACTCGCACCCTGCGCCTAGTGCATAACCATTTACAGTTGCGAGTAACGGCTTGTTAAAACGTTCGATACGCGCCCAAAGCTGTGGCCTTGGATCGTTAAGCGTGGCGGGCATATCACGGCTCGCCATCTCCTTTAAGTCAGCACCGGCAGCAAAAAAACGCTCGTTGCCGGAAATAACCACCGTGCCAATACTTTCGTCGTTTTGAGCACTTTCCAGTGACAGGGCAATTTGCTCGAGCAGTGAGTTGTTTAACGCATTACGCGCCTGCGGACGGTTTAACGTCAGCGTCAGTACGCGCCCGTTCAGGCTAACCAATAGTTCGCTCATCACAGCCCCTGCGCATCAAAGTCGAGCACCACGTCGTCACCTTTCGGCAGCGCCTGGCAACTAAGGATGTAACCCGCCGCCAGTTGATCTGGCTCGAGACTGTAATTGACACCCATCTCCACCTCTCCGCTCACCACTTTGCAACGGCAGGTGGCGCACACCCCGCCTTTGCAGGCGTATGGCAAATCCGCGCCCTGGCGCAAAGCCGCGTCGAGAATGCTTTCGTCATGGGAGTCGAGGGTGATTTTGCGGTCGCGTCCGTCCTGGCGAATCGTTACCATTTTACCTGCCGCCAGTTCACGGCGGCGCAAGCTCGGTGTAGAGCCTGGTGTGTTGAAGTGCTCGATAAAAATGTTTTCAGCCGCGACGCCCATCTCCAGCAGTGCCGCTTCAGTTTCTTGCATCATGCTTTGCGGGCCGCAAATAAAGGTACGGTTAAAGCCCTTTAAATTGAGCAAGTTGTCGCCCAGTGCTTTGATTTTTGCGCCGTCTAATCGCCCGCTGAGCAGCTCACTTTCCTGCACTTCCTGGCTGAACAGGTAGATCAGTTGCAAGCGTTGTGGATAACGGTCTTTCAAGTCGGCAAGCGCCTGGCGGAACATCATGCTGCGGCTACTGCGATTACCGTAAACCAGAGTCACGCGGCTATTCGTTTCGGTGGCAAGCGTGGCTGTGACAATCGCCAACATTGGCGTAATGCCGGAGCCGACTGCCAGCGCCAGATAATTACCCTCTGTTTCAGGCTGCGGCTGGTAGCCGAATGTTCCCTGTGGGATCATCACGTCCATCGCCATACCAGCCACCAAATCGCTCACCGCATATTGCGAAAAGCGCCCGCCGTCGATGGCTTTGACCGCCACACAGATTTCGCTGGGTTGCTCAGCGCGACAAATGGAATAACAGCGGCGTAACTCCTCGCCACCGAGGCGAGTTTTTAGGGTCAAATGCTGGCCAGGTTTGAAAGTAAAGTGCGTCTGTAACTCCCCTGGCACTTCAAAAGTGATGGCCACCGCTTCAGGAGTTTCCTGCTCAATGCGCGCCACCTTTAGCGAATGAAACGTTGTCATGGCTACCTCAAATACATTTAAAGTAATCAAAGGGTTCGCGGCAGCTGTCGCAGCGGTATAACGCTTTGCAGGCCGTGGAACCGAATTCGCTGATAAGCGAGGTGTGCAAACTGCCGCAGCGTGGACAAACCACGTCACCACTCACGGATGATGCGTGGCAAGCATGGCCCTGCGGTGGACTGATGCCATATTCACGCAGCCGCGTTTTGGCTGATGGCGTCATCCAGTCGGTCGTCCATGCTGGATGAAGCACCTGCTCGATGTGCACCGGGCGCAGCTGCGCGTCTTCCATCGCTTCATGAATTGCCGCCAGCAAAAAATCGGTTGCCGGGCAGCCGGAATACGTTGGCGTGAAACCGATGTGCCACCCGTCATCACGGTGGTGAACGCTGCGCACCATGCCCAGATCGGTGATAGTCAGCACCGGGATTTCCGGGTCGCTGATCTGCCCAAGGATGCGCCATACATCGCGGGTCTGCGCCGGTTCAACCACATCGAGAATTTGCATGTTTACCTCATTACCATTGCTGATTGGGGTATGCGCGTTGCAGGTACTGCATTTCTGCCAGCAGCGGGCCAAGATGCTCGGTATGAAGCCCCTGTTTGCCGCCGGTGCGATATTGCGCTTCTTGTGGCTTGACCAGTGCTGCATCCCTTAATCCGCCAAACACTTCTTCTTCCCACGCGGCTTTCAGCGTGCGTGGGTCAACGCCTATTCCCTGCTGTGCCAGCTCGATTTCCAGCTCATCGGCATGAAACATTTCGCCGCTAAAGCGCCACAGTTTGTTGAGCGCCTGCTGAATTTTTTGCTGAGAAACTTCAGTGCCGTTGCCCAGACGCACTAACCAACCACGGCTAAAGCGCAGGTGGTATCGCACCTCTTTGATGGCTTTCGCGGCAATTGCAGCCAGTTGGCGGTCGCGGCTTTGTGCCAGTTGGCTGAACAGTTCGACATGCCAGGCATCCAGCAGATACTGGCGTACCAGGGTGTCGGCAAAATCCCCATTCGGCTGTTCTGCCAGTAGTAAATTGTGGAACTCACGCTCATCGCGGCCAAAAGCCAGTTTGTCTTCATCAAACTGGTCGCCCTGAAGTTCGGCGGCGTAAGTCAGGAAATTGCGCGCCTGGCCGAGTAAATCCAGGCCGATGTTCGCCAGCGCGAGATCAATCTCCAGTTCTGGTGCATGCCCACACCAGGCACTTAGTCTCTGTGCCAGCACCAGGCTAGTGTCGCCAAGACGCAAGGTATAAGTGGTTAACGGGGAATTAGTCATGTCACGCCTCACATGTGCTCGATGCCATCAGGGATGGCGTAGAATGTTGGGTGGCGATAAATCTTTGTTTCAGCAGGGTCAAAGAAGGCGCCGCGCTCTTCGGGTTGTGAGGCGATGATTTCGCTCGCTTTTACCACCCAGATTGAGCAGCCTTCGGCTCTACGTGTGTAGGCGTCACGGGCGTTTTCCAGCGCCATTTGTTGGTCTGCGGCATGCAGGCTACCGACGTGGCGGTGCGATAATCCTTGTTTGCTGCGAATAAACACTTCGTATAATGGCCAGTGAACATTGCTCATAAATTGATCCTTCATATCTGATGTAAATGATGAATGACGCTAGCGCTTATCCACCCTACAAATTCTGTTTTTCTGCGTACGCCAGCGCCGCTTCACGAACCCATGCACCCTCTTCCCACGCTTTGCGCTTGGCGCTCAAACGCTCTTCGTTGCACAACCCGCGCCCGGCAATCACTTCGTTAAATTCATGCCAGTCGATTTCGCCGAATTCGTAATGCCCGGTGGCTTCGTTGAACGTAAGATCGCTATCCGGTACTGTCATGCCGAGCATTTCCACTTGCGGCACGGTGTTGTCGACAAAGCGTTGGCGCAGTTCATCATTGCCAAATCGTTTAATTTTCCATGCAAGGCTTTGGGCGCTGTTCGGGGAGTTGTCGTCGTTTGGACCAAACATCATCAATGCAGGCCACCAGAAACGGTTGATCGCGTCTTGCAACATCTGGCGCTGCTCTTCGCTACCCTGTGCCAGCACCATGCAGGCTTCAAAACCCTGGCGTTGATGGAAGCTCTCTTCTTTGCAGATCTTCACCATGGCGCGGGCATACGGGCCGTATGACGTGCGGCACAGTGCCACCTGATTTACGATCGCCGCGCCATCAACCAGCCAGCCAATCACACCGATATCGGCCCAGTTCAGCGTCGGGTAGTTAAAGATGGATGAGTATTTCATCTTGCCGTCGAGCATCTTCTGGTAGATGTCTTCTCGCGCGCAGCCCAGTGTTTCCGCCGCGCTGTAGAGATAAAGCCCGTGTCCGGCTTCGTCCTGCACTTTTGCCAGCAGAATTGCTTTGCGTTTCAGGCTCGGTGCGCGAGTCAGCCAGTTACCTTCCGGCAGCATGCCGACAATCTCAGAATGGGCGTGCTGCCCAATCTGTCGAATCAGCGTCTTGCGATATTCATCCGGCATCCAGTCCTGGGGTTCAATCGCGACTTCCTGTGCGATTCGCTCATCAAAACGGCGTAGTTCTGTCACGGCATCACCCTTTATGATTCAAAATTAATTAACTAAATACGGTTTTGTGAATCACTTGATGAGTTAAAGTTACAGATAAGTTAGACAAAACAGCAAAAATTACACGTATGCTTTGTGAGCGTTATCACGATAAATTTTCACAAACTCTTATTATTCAAATGAATGTGATTTCAGTGGCAACGACCACTAATCACATTGTTAATAAATTATTAAATTACACCTTGCTTTTTATGATTCACAAATCAAACATTAGTGTCATTAAACGTAATGCTTAACGAGGTGTTTGATGCAACAGTTAACAAGTTATCTGGCAGGCAATTGGGTGATGGGCCACGGCAAAGAACGTACGATAAATCATGCAATTAATGGCGAAGCTTTGTATCAAGTCACAAGCGAAGGGCTGGATATGGCACAGGCACGCCATTTTGCTATCGAGTCTGGAGGTGCTGCATTACGCGCCCTGACCTTTGTGCAACGTGCGGCGATGTTGAAAGCGGTGGCAAAACACCTGTTGGCAAACAAAGAAACGTTTTATGAAGTTTCTGCACAGACAGGTGCGACCCGCGCTGACAGCTGGGTTGATATCGAAGGCGGTATAGGCACCCTTTTCGCCTATGCCGGTATGGGAAACCGTGAACTGCCTGACGATGTGCTGTGGCCAGAAGATGAGATGATCCCGCTTTCTAAACAAGGTGGGTTTGCCGCCCGCCATGTGCTGACATCGAAATCCGGCGTGGCGTTGCACATCAACGCGTTTAACTTCCCTTGTTGGGGCATGTTAGAAAAACTGGCTCCGACCTGGCTTGCCGGAATGCCAGCCATTATCAAACCGGGTACCGCCAGTGCACAATTGACCCAGATAATGGTGAAATCCATCGTCGATTCTGGACTAGTACCGGAAGGTTCAATCAGCCTTATCTGCGGTGGCGTAGGTAATCTGTTTGAACTGCTTGATGAGCAGGATGTTGTGACCTTTACCGGCTCCGCCAGCACCGGACAAAAGTTACGTTGTCATTCAAATATTGTTGCCCGCTCTGTACCTTTCACCATGGAAGCCGACTCGCTTAACTGCTGCGTGCTGGGCGAAGACGTGACACCAGAACATCCTGAGTTCGCGTTGTTTATCCGTGAAGTGGTGCGTGAAATGACAGCCAAGGCCGGGCAAAAATGTACCGCGATCCGCCGTGTTATCGTCCCACAGGTTCAGTTGGAAAATGTTATTCAGGCGCTGAAAGCCAAACTAGAGAAGATCCAACCCGGCGATCCTGCGCAGGAAGGCGTGAAAATGGGCGCACTGGTTAGTCTTGAGCAGCGTGACGATGTGCAAAGCAAAGTGAATCAGTTGGTTGCCGCTGGTTGTCAGATTGTGATCGGTGGCAAAGCGGATAACTCTCGTCCCGGCGCCTTCTTCCCGCCAACGTTATTGCTATGCCAGCATCCAGGTGAAACGCCAGCGGTGCATGAACTCGAAGCGTTCGGCCCAGTTGCTACCGTGATGCCTTATCACAATTCAGAACACGCGATGGCGCTGGCACGTGCAGGCCAGGGTAGCCTTGCGGGAACGCTGGTCACGGCGAGTGGCGATATTGCGCGCCAGTTTGTTCTGGGGGCCGCCCGCGCTCACGGGCGCATTCAGGTGCTAAACCAAGAGTCATCCGTGGAATCTACAGGTCACGGATCGCCGCTGCCGATGCTGGTTCATGGCGGCCCTGGTCGCGCTGGTGGTGGCGAAGAGCTTGGTGGCCTGCGAGCAGTGAAACATTACATGCAGCGCACGGCGATTCAGGGCAGCCCATCAATGCTGGCGGCGGTAAGCAAACAGTGGAGTTACGGCGCGGCGGTGCATGAAAGCCCGGTTCACCCTTTCCGTAAGCATTTCGACGAACTGGAAATCGGTGAGAGTTTACTGACCGCGCGCCGGACCATCACAGAGGCTGATATTGTCAACTTCGCCAATCTGAGTGGCGATCATTTTTATGCTCACGTCGATAAAATTGGTGCGGCCGAGTCGTTCTTTGGCGAGCGTGTAGCACATGGCTACTTTGTGGTATCAGCTGCAGCGGGCCTTTTTGTTGACCCTGGTGTCGGGCCCGTAATTGCCAACTACGGTATGGAAAACCTGCGCTTTATCGAACCGGTGAAAATTGGCGACACTCTGCAAGTGCGGCTGACGTGCAAGCGCAAAACTGCCAAACCGCAAAAGAATGCGGAAGACAGACCGGTTGGTGTGGTGGAGTGGGCAGTTGAAGTGCTGAACCAGGATAAACAATCCGTGGCGCTCTATTCCATTCTGACGCTGGTTGCGCGTAGGGTTTAGCGGACCAACTGAAAACTTCCGCCCGGTTATTGCCCGTGGCGGAATTATTCATAAATGGCTAATTAAGACGCCGTTACACCAGGATTGTCTGATAACGAGATGAATTTCCCGCATTTGCTATCGAAAGCTTCAATACATCCCGATTCAATATCATAAACCCAGCCGTGAAGCGTGATGTTGCCCTTCGCAAGCGCTAACGCAACACAAGGGTGAGTACGTAAATTCCCCAGTTGAGCGATCACGTTTTGGTGCACCATGCCGTCCACGCGAGATTGGGTTGAGCTATGCTCTTCAGCTTCGTTAATGGCTTTTGCAGCATCTGCATAACGTAACCAATGGGCAACGGCTGGCATATGGTCAAGACACTGGCAGTTGGCGACAGCTGTCATTGCTCCACAGTCCGAATGCCCGCAAACCACGATGTCACGAACGCCAAGCGCCATCACCGCATATTCAACTGAAGCTGAAACACCACCAGGCTCAGGCCCGAACGGTGGCACAATATTACCCGCGTTTCGAATGACAAACAGTTCACCCGGTTCACGCTGTGTCACTAATTCAGGAACCAGTCGGCTGTCAGAACAGGAAATAAAAAGTGTTTTAGGATTTTGATTTGATGCGAGTTTTTTGAAGAGTTTGGAACGTTGCGGAAATGCTTCTTTCTGAAACCTCAAAAAACCGTCAATAACGTCTTTCATCGTAAGCCCTATATATCTTTTGTGCCGATATGATGCCACGCTGATAATGGCAGATCAATTAACTGTCATACGATATATATATCCACATATTTATTGTTATTATATTTCACCCTTCTTTTCATGTTGCTTTATATCCGCTTGATTCGAATAATCTGCATTAGTTCCAGGTCACTATCATGTCTCCTCACCCAACCGCGTTATCACCCTGCGCAAATAAGTCAGCATTGCTGTTGCCGTTTCGCTCAGGGAGGATTCAGCAAGCGTTACCGCGCCAACATCCATGTAGGTGGTGCTGTCGGCAATGCTGCGGCGCATCACGCGTAACCCTTCGAGCGACCACGGGCGGTAAACCAGATCCGACAATATCGTCACACCCTTTCCTTTTGCGACCAGACTGCGCACCGTTTCGAACGATGTGGTGGTGAAAGAGATATTTGGGCTGCCACCACGTGTGCGCCAGTGATCTTTAATCAAGTCAGGATATTCATCAGTATCCAGCAGCAAGAATGGCTGGTTTTCGATATCTGCCAGATGAATGACGGACTGGTTCAATAGCGGGTGGCCTTGTGCGGCCCAAAGTCGACGTGGTGAACGAATAAATATTTCTGTTTTCAGGGCGTTGTCGTGCGCAATATTTGAGGTTAACAGCAGCGAGAAATCAATATCCTTACGTTTTAATGATTCGGTTAATTCCTGTGGATTCTCCTCAATGAAATTAATCGTCATTAATGGGAAGTGCTGTTCAACTTCAAGAATAATCGCCGGAAGCAAATAAGCGGAAAGCGTTTTGGCAATGCCAATATTCACTGTGCCTTGTTCCAGTTGCGGTTGGTGTAGCAAATCGTCGATGGCAAGCTGGCTATCATTAATAATCTTACGGGCGTAATGCAGGAAGCGCTCACCTGCGGCGGTGAGTTCAATACCTTTTGGCTGGCGCAAAAACAGCTGGTTGTTTAACGAGGCTTCGAGGTTGCGCATGGCGACCGTCATCGACGACTGCGAGATATTACAGCGCGATGCCGCTTTGGAAACTTGCTGTGTTTGCGCAAGCGCGATGAAAAACTCAAGCTGCCGCAGTGTGAATCTCATAGTTTTAAACTATACCTCGCCATGAAAAAGATGAATTAGATTTGATTGTCTCACAACCCTACCATGGTCCTAAGAAAGCCAATGATTCAAGCAAAAACAGGTGTCAAACCACTAGTTTCACGCAGTCTTTATCAGCTGCGTGAAATCGCCTATATGAATTGAATCTATAGCTGAGTGTATTAAACCATTTTCTGGAACTCAAATTATGCCGTATTTACTGTTAAGCCTTGCCGCCTGTTTCTGGGGTGGAAACTACGTTGTGGGCCACGAACTGGTCGCGCAGGTTGACCCCATTGTGCTGTCGGAGGCCCGCTGGATGCTCACTGCCCTGTTGCTCATCAGCCTCTATTTCCGGCAGATAAGAGCGCAATGGCAGGCGATGGTTGAGGCAAAATACACGGTGTTTTTCCTCGCTTTATGCGGGCAAGTGTTATTCCCGGTGACGCTATATATCGGCCTGCAATACACCTCATCATTAAATGCAGCGATATATTTATCCACCACGCCTGCATTAGTGTTGTTGATTAATAATTTTATTTTCAAAGAGGATATTTCACGACGCAATATTTATGGCGTGGTGCTTAGCTCTTTGGGTGTGATCTATCTGGTGATGCAAGGCGACCTTCTGCATATGGATACGCTTAAAAACCTCAATCGTGGCGACGTGTGGACCATGGGTTCGGCTGTCAGCTGGGCCTTGTACTGCGCGTTCTTGCGCCTCAAACCCAAACAGGTTGGTGGGAATGCATTTGTTGCGGTAAGTGCCGCGATTGGCGCAATAGTGCTGCTACCGGTGTTATCACTCTATTCGGCGGCCCACTATGCATCTGAGATTAATGCCTACTTTAATTCAGGCTTCTTATTAGGGCTGGGTTACCTGGTTATTTTCCCGTCATGGCTGTCATATTTGTTGTGGAATAAAGGTATTCAGGCCATTGGGGCGACGCGTGGTGAAGTTTATTCGCACCTTATTCCACTCAGCGGTGGCGTGTTTAGTGTGCTGTTTCTCAATGTACCGTTACACGGTTTTCATCTCGTTAGCGCGTTGCTTATCACGCTGGGAATTGCACTTTGCTCGATGGCTACAAAGCAGAAGCTTTTAGCTCCTGACCCATACAGTCGATAAAATATTCGTAAGCCGGAGTCAGTACCTGGTCTTTTCGCAGCATAAAACCAAAGGTGATATCGGGTAGTTGCCTCTGAATATTGAGCGGTACTAATTTGCCTTGCCCTGAGCGAGCGTGCAGCAAAAAATCTGGCCAGATGCTGACGGTGTTAGCATCCTGCGCCAGTGCGGAATAAAGCCCCCAGGAGGTGCAAATATTCACCTGCTCAGGTTCCTGTACGTTTTGCTCCCCCACCAGTTCTTGCCAGAACGGTTGCCAGCTTTCCCGTGTGTGGCTGCACAGCCACTGCGCTTCAGAGAGTTGATTCAGGTTTGTGGCGTTGACCAGCGGGTCGTCTTCCGCCACCGCCAGAATTTGTGGCCAGTGCTGCAAAGCAATCAGGCGAAACTCAGCAATCGGGTCGGTTTGCGCCACAAATGCCAGGCACAAGTCAAAATCGCCATTGCGTAATCCATCAATGATTTGCCCAGGCATGCCTTCGTGAACGTTAACTCTGGCCTGCGGGAAGCGTAAGCGAAAGCGACGCAAAGCCTCGTAAACCGGAACGGTTGCCGAAAGCAAAGAGACACCAATATTCAAACTGGCATGGGATTGCGCTTTCATGGCGGCAATTTCATGTTCTGCGCGGCTGATTTCTGTCATTACGGTGCGCGCGTAACGAAGTAGCGTGTTGCCATATGCAGTGAAACGCACGCCAGCTCCACTGCGCACCAGTAACTGCACACCTAATCTGGATTCGAGTTCTTTGATACTGCGCGTTACGCCCGGTTGAGATAACCCCAACTCACCAGCGGCACCGATCAGCGTTCCGTGTCGGGCAACTGCCACTAAGATCCGCAATTGAGATGTTTTGATAAACCCTCCACTATAACTGTTTGTTATAGGCATAAGAAACTGGAAATTGACCAATGATTTCAGTCTCTTCTAGCATCATAAAGCCGGCCGTTTTGCGAACTCAGTATAATAGAGGGCTTTATAAGTGGTGAACAATAACCTTGATTTGACGGTAAATATTGCTGAGTTAGTAGCACTACGCCGTGATTTACATGCCCATCCCGAAATTGCTTTTGAAGAAACTCGCACCAGTGAACGTGTCGCAAATTGCCTGCAGCAATGGGGAATCACCCATTGGCGCAATATTGGCGGCACGGGTGTTGTTGGCGTGGTGGAAGGCGAGCGCGGCCAGGGGCGCACTATCGCTCTACGAGCGGATATGGATGCGCTGCCGATGGAAGAAGAAGGCAATCCGGAATATCGCTCAACTCATGCGGGCGCTTTTCATGGCTGTGGGCATGACGGGCACACCGCCATGTTGTTAGGTGCGGCGCAGTGGTTTAGCCAAAACCGCGATTTTGCCGGGAAAGTGGTGTTCTTGTTCCAACCTGCGGAAGAAAACGGCGGTGGCGCACTAGCGATGCTGGAGGCTGGTGCTGAAACGCAGTTTGACTGGGATGAAATTTACGGGCTGCACAATGCCCCACACTTTGCGCCAGGGACTTTTGGCGTGCTGGATGGCGCAATGCTCGCCTCATGTGACGATGTGTTGATAAGCATCGATGGCGTGGGTGGGCACGGTTCCGCACCAGAGCTAACTCGCGACCCGGTGATTGCCGCAGCACAACTGGTCTGCGCATTACAAACGGTAGTCAGTCGCACCATCTCTCCTTCAGAAATGTCGGTGCTGAGTATCGGTAGCATGCATGCCGGTAGCACGCCGAACGTGATCCCAGCCCATGCAACACTTGCTGGCACCTTGCGCACCTTTAACGAGGCGGTGCGCGCCCAGGCAAAACGCCGTATTGAGGCAATTTGCGAAGGGGTGGCCAAAACCTGCGAATGCGCGATTAGCGTTGGTTTTGCCAATGGCTCACCGGCAACCGTTAACCATCCGGCCGAGGCCGAGGCCGCAGCAAAAAGTGCCGAAAAGGTGTTTGGCAAAGACAATGTTTTACGCAGTTTCCCGCCAATGAACGGTTCTGAAGATTTCTCAGAGTTTTTGTTACGCAGGCCAGGTGCTTACGTGCTGCTCGGCCAGGGCGGCGTTTTTTGCCATCACCCAGAATACGATTTTAACGACGATGTACTGCCGCTGGGCGTGCGCTATTTCATTACCCTCGCCCTTGACCGCCTTTGTGCATAACAGCGCTAACTGACTATCACCGGAGTAAAAGATGAACAAATACGTTGCAGGAGTTTGTGGGTTGCTGGCATTGACGGTCTGCCAGTCCGTTCAGGCGCAAACATTACGTTTTGGTACCGACCCCACTTATCCACCTTATGAATCGAAAAAGCCTGACGGCAGTTTGGTTGGCCTGGATATTGCGATTGGTAATGAGATCTGCAAAACCGCAGGCGTCACCTGCCAGTGGGTGGAGTCCGGTTTTGATGGCTTAATTCCGGGGCTGAAAGCCAAAAAATTCGATGCGGTTATCTCCTCGATGGCCCCGAATGCACAACGCCTGAAAGTTATCGACTTCAGCCAGACATTGTATGAAGACGACAGCCGTTTAATTTCTGCCAAAAGTGCACCACTGAAGCCTGAGGCAACATCATTGAGTGGTAAAAATGTTGGCGTATTACAGGGCTCAGTGCAGGCGAAATATGCTGATGCGAAATGGCGTTCGCAAGGTGCCAACGTGACAGAGTACCCGGATCAGCAGTCGATTTACGGCGATTTAGCCAATGGCCGACTGGATGCGACCTTTGTCATTGCCACCTCAGGGCAGTCTGCATTTCTCGACCAACCCATTGGCAAAGAGTACGCCTTCTCTGGTGAGCCAGTGAAAGACCCGATGCTTTCAGCCAATAGCGCCATCGGTGTGCGCAAAGGTGATGATCAGACGCTGAAACTCATCAATGATGCTCTCACTAAAATGATGCAGGACGGCACTGTTGCCCGGCTGGAAAAAGAGTATCTTGGCAAGCATTAATCTTTGGCTGCCTCAGTTAGTGTTGAGGCAGCGTTTTATTTTACTGTTTGAGTTATCGGCGTGAATTCTGAAGACTGAGACAATCATTCAGTACGGCAAAATTCACGCATCCAAAGGGGCATTTCTATTTAGTTATCGCAGTGACCTTGCTGGGCCAGTTTCACTTCCGGTTTGGAAACTACGCGCTTACCTTCGGTTTCAGAAGATTCGCTCAAACCTGCGCCACCGACAAAAGCCCCCATCTTGATATATTGTCTGATGAAGTAGTTTTTTCCTGCTTGCATGAATAACGACAAATCATTTGGAGAGAATTCGGACTCAGTAGAAATTTTGTGCGTCTGGTTACCTGTTACCTGCGTATAGAAGAACGTTCTGTCCGCGGTTTCACCCACACATTTCCCATCGACATACACATCTTTTTTAAGCGATTTACCCGCAAAGCTATCGCGATAAATATATAGCCCAGCTTTATCTTGCTCTGGAGCAGGGAATGCTTTGGCATTAATAGATTCTTGCTCTGGAGCCAAAGGGACGCTTGCACAACCACTGAGAAGTAAGGCGGCTAAAACAGAGGCAGAGAGAAATAAATTTTTAGTTTTCATTTGCACAAATCCTTTTATATAAGCTGTATGTTTTTTATTTATTGCACGCAAAAAGCCACAAGTATCTGAAAGACACTTATTTACGCTTGAGAATTTAAGACGGAATAATGTCGCCAATAATAAATAAAACGTCAAGCAATCAATGGGATAAACACCAATAATGGTAGGGTATGTATCTGACCGTTCCTTAACTACAATTTCCCCAAGAATCTTCCCGGTACAATAAATAAAGACTCGCATCCACTACCGGTCTGAATAATATGAGCACCAACAAAATATCGTAAACATAAAATTACACCTCATGTAACCCTCATTTGACGGAGTCGTAACAATCCCTTACCCTGCGCGGCATAATCTCGTTATTACAAGCGTAAATTCAGAGGCAAGCGTGAAGAATCGCACTCTTGGCAGTATCTTTATCGTCGCCGGTACCACTATTGGCGCAGGAATGTTGGCAATGCCGCTGGCTTCAGCAGGTGTTGGGTTTGGAGTGACTTTCCTGTTGCTCATCGGTTTGTGGGGGTTGATGTGTTACACAGCACTGCTTCTGGTCGAAGTTTATCAACACGTTTCCGCAGACACCGGGCTTGGCACCCTTGCCCGTCGCTACCTTGGACGGCCGGGGCAATGGCTTACCGGCTTTAGCATGCTGTTCCTGATGTATGCGCTGACGGCGGCGTATATCAGCGGTGCGGGCGAATTGTTATCGGCAAGCCTGAGCCAGTGGTTTTCTACTAACATTTCGGTCACCACTGGGGTTTTGCTGTTCACGATTGTTGCCGGGGGCATTGTTTGCATCGGTACCCATATGGTGGATATGTTCAACCGCGTGTTGTTTAGCGCCAAGGTAATCATGTTGGTGGTGATGCTGGGGCTGATGATGCCGCACATCCATCACACTAATTTACTGACATTGCCGCTGGAGAAAGGCCTCGCGCTTTCAGCCATTCCTGTGATCTTCACTTCGTTTGGTTTCCACGGCAGCGTGCCGAGTATTGTTAGTTACCTTGATGGCAACCTGCGCAAATTGCGTTGGGTGTTTATCATTGGCAGCGCAATCCCGTTAGTTGCCTATATCTTCTGGCAAGTTGCCACGCTGGGTGCGATTGATTCAGGCGTGTTTAGCGGGCTGTTAGCCAACCATTCAGGGCTGAATGGTTTATTGCAGGCGGTTCGTGAAGTAGTGGCCTCGCCGCACGTCGAATTGGCGGTGCATCTGTTTGCGGATCTGGCGCTGGCAACTTCATTCCTGGGAGTGTCGTTAGGGTTGTTTGATTACCTGAGCGACCTGTTCAACCGTAAACGTAATGCATCGGGCCGTGCGCAAACAGGTTTGATGACGTTTGTGCCGCCGTTGGTTTTCGCCCTGTTCTACCCGCAAGGGTTTGTGATGGCGCTGGGTTATGCTGGTGTTGCTCTGGCAATACTGGCGCTAATCATCCCGTCACTTTTGGTCTGGAAAAGTCGCCAGACTCAAAACGAGCCTGGCTACCGTGTTGCTGGCGGCAAACCGCTGCTGATTCTGGTGTTTGCCTGCGGTATCGCCGTGATTGTGATTCAGGCGTTGATTGCATCCGGCGCGTTGCCGGAAGTGGGTTAATTACACAAGCCCTGTGTTGACGCGTTTGCCTATCTCTTTAAGCTGCGAGTACTTCTCAAGCAGAGATGGGCCATCATCAAGGCTCATGGCAAACATCCACATGTAGGTCATGACAGAGTAAATATGCCCGGCGTTCCCGACACCTTTCACGGTCATAAGCCAAATGGTCATCGCGAACAGGAACGCTGCAGCAATACCAATAGATAAATAGCCGTATGCCTCCCGGTCGGACAAACGAATACGCACACGCGCCAAAAAGTTGTAATGCTTGTTCAGTGTGTTTTCACTGGCTGTGCCGACAAAACCCACCTCTTTTTCCAGCCTGTCGTTGAGTTTCTCATACAACATTTCGTTCTTGCGCGTATAGCTCGGCAGAAACATCGCGAAGAATATCAACACGCCAAAACAAGCGACACCTGCCCAAAACTCGATAGTCAGCAACATAATCACTGCGCCTATAATTGAAGCGACAGAGGTAATCAGTAGCGGCAGGTGTGTTTCGAAGAAATTGACAAATTCACGTGACAACGTCACGCGAGCGGCGATGGTCGAATGACTATGATCATCCTCGCGCTGTGCAAGGATCACCGGTACGGCAAGACCGGCATAGATTCTGGCAAATGTCCGGGTATCCATGCTGCGGCGTGCAGCGCCTATCGCCCACATCACAAAGACCACCAGCGCATACAGCAATGCATGCAGCGGTTGGCCTTTAATGATGGCGTTGATGGCAAAGCCCGCCATCAGCGGATAAAGCAGGTAGATAATATTTTCGGCGACCACCAGCATCAGCGTCAAAACGAGCTTTTTTCTGTGGAGTCTGGCGAGTTTTTTTAAGGTGTTTAATGCACCGCGCGAGGGTTTAAGTTGAGCGGTTTGTAAGGTTTCCATGACTTTAATTTCTTAGATTGTTATCCTTGAGCGGTTGCTCAACGAATGAAAAGAGTCTATTTGAGCACTTGCTCAAAGTCAACGAAGGTACTGTGATGAAAGAAAAAGCGACTGTTCTAAAAGAGAATATTCTTGATGCGGCGATTGCCCTGTTCACCGAAAAGGGCGTAGAAAAGGTCACCACGCGTGAGCTTACGGAGCAAGTTGGCATCGCCCGTAGCCACATTTATCACTACTTCCCGGACTGGCAGACACTGTGCATCGAGGCGTTTTCGCGCTTTATGTACGCGGATCTGGAAACCTTTACCCAAAAGAGCCGCGCGCTGCCGCCGGAGCAAGGTTTATCCGTTTTTATCGAAGACTATTTACCCGACCGCGCGGATGCCGTTTGGGAGTTGTACAGTTCGCTGTGGCGACTGGCGGTGCATAACAAGGTGTATGCCGATTTTGCGCTGGCGTTAACCGAAAAGTGGGATGCGTTGCTGGCGAGTATTATTCATGACGGCATCGAAAGCGGCGTTTTCCGCCAGACGGATGTTTTGCGTGTCACCCGCCAGCTTGGCGCATTGCTGAACGGGTATTCGGATCAACTGATTATCGACAGCGCGCCGCTCGCCAGAGAGCAGGCGCTGGAGGATATTCACGGGTTTATTGAGCAGGTACTGCTTAGGGATAAGTAATGCCCGGCGGGTTAATCTCAGACACCGCAACTTCTTCGCCCTTTTCTCCCCAACGGTCGAGAACCCGCTGATATTCGCCACGTTTCACCGCGCCATCCAGCGTGGCCTGTAGCGCATAAACCAGACCATTACCCTTTTTGGTAGTCGTGGCGACATACGCTTTTTTAGGCCCAAGCCCCACAACACGCGTTTTCCCGGTTAATGCCGCTTTGTAGGCGGCGACACTTTGCGGGCCAAACGTTGCATCTGCACGTCCCGCCTGAATATACAAATTGCCGGAAGCGTCATCCGTCAGGTAAATAGGCTGCGCAGGTTTACGCCCGTCACGTTCGTTTTGTTCATTCCAGCCCAGGAGGATTTTTTCCTGATTGGTTCCAGAACCCAAAATAATACGCAGGCCGGAAACATCTGCTGGCCCGGCAATCTTTTGAATTGGGCTGTCTGATTTCACCGAAAATGCCAGCGAATCGACACGATAGGTCGCAAAATCAAACTTGGTTTTACGCTGCTCGGTTACCGCAATATTCACCAGTGCCACATCGTAGCGACCGGATGTAATGCCAAGCGGCCAGTCTTCCCAGGCGGTAGGCACCAGTTTGAGCTTCAGCCCTAAACTATCGGCCAGCAAACGTGCAATATCAGGATCGCTGCCGATCCTTGTGCGGTTATCACTCGCCAGCATCGCCAGCGGTGGCGAATTTAGTGCTGAAATGGCGACTGTAAGCGTACCCGGCTCAACAAATTTATAGCCCTGAGGAATTTTACTGATAGCCACCGGGTCTTTAGCCGTATGTATCGGCACTTCATTAGCTTTAAGATCGAGACTTCCCTGTGCAAAGCTCGCCGAACTCACTATCAACAGCGCCAGTGGGACAAATTTCATAATTGCTCCTTAGAGAACTTTTGATAAAAACTGACGCGTTCGCGAATGTTGTGGATGGTTAAGCACTTCGTCGCTGCTGCCTTGTTCAACGATTTTCCCGTCGACCATAAACACCACGTTATCCGCCACTTCCCGGGCAAAACCGATTTCATGCGTCACCACCACCAGCGTGGTGCCGGAACGGGCCAGTTTTTTAATCACGTCTAACACTTCGCCCACCAGCTCCGGATCGAGTGCGGACGTAGGTTCATCAAACAGCATCACGCGTGGACGCAGTGCCAGCGCTCGCGCAATGGCGATACGTTGTTGCTGCCCACCGGAAAGATGGCGCGACCAGGCATCGGCTTTATTACGCAGCCCCACCACATCAAGCAGTTGATAGGCTTGTTCAATCGCCGCTTTTCGGCTCAGCTGTTTATGAGCAATCGGTGCCTCAATCAGGTTTTCCAGCACCGTGAGATGCGGGAACAAATTAAAGTTTTGAAACACATAGCCGACGTTAATGCGCTGACGCAGGATCTCTTTTTCTTTGAGTTCATACAGTTTGTCGCCAGCCTGACGATAGCCAATGTAATCACCATCTATCTGGATGAAACCCTCATCTACACGTTCAAGATGATTAATCGCCCGCAGCAAGGTGGATTTACCGGAACCTGACGGCCCAAGTATCACCGTGACCGACCCTGGTTCCAGTTCCAGTGAGACGTTATCCAGCGCTTTATGGCGGCCAAAATATTTACTCACACCGGTAATCGAAATTTGGCCAGTCTGGTTATGGGATTGGTACATGGGCGGCCTCCTGAGTCTGCAGCACCGGTTGATGTGACGGATTACGAGCGGGAGTTTGTTGATTAATCGCCGAGCGGCGCTCACTACGTGCCAGCCAACGTTCGACCAGATGTTGAATCAGCGACAGTACGCTGGTGATAACCAGATACCAGACCGCCCCCACCATTAGCAGTGGGATCACTTCCTGAGTGCGGTTGTAGATCATCTGAATGGTGTAGAACAGCTCAGGCATCGCCAACACGTAAACCATCGCTGTGCCTTTAGCGAGACTGATAATTTCATTAAAACCTGAAGGCAAGATGGTGCGCAGCGCCTGCGGTAGAATAATACGCAGCGTACGTCGCCATGCGGGTAACCCTAATGCCGCTGCCGCTTCATATTGGCCGTGATCCACGCCAAGGAAACCACCGCGAATAATCTCGGCTGTATAGGCACTTTGCACTAACGTCAGCCCAACCACGGCGGTAGAAAACTGCCCCAGCACGTTTATCGTTTGGTAACTTCCCCACTGAATTTGGGTAAACGGAATACCAATCGAGAGCGTGTCGTACAGATAGGAGAAGTTATAGAGAATAATCAGCACCACGATCAGTGGCAGTGAACGAAACAGCCAGATATAGCTCCACGCAAGGCTATTTAGCAGCCACGAAGATGAAAGCCGTGCCAGCGCCAACATTCCGCCAATCACGACACTCAGCACAGTCCCTATTAGCGTCAGCAGTAAAGTTTGCGCCAGTCCTTCAAGAATCACCGGGTCAAAGAACCAGCGGGCAAAGACGCTCCACTCCCAGCGGGGGTTAAATGCAACCGACTGGATAACCACAGCCAGCACAAACAGAGCGATAATTGCACCGAGTGTTCTGAGTGGATAGCGCGCAGGAACCACTTTTATCGTTGATGGGGTATGCATAAGTATTCCTCAGGCCGTTTTGCTCAGACGAGCCAACTCTTTTGTAAAACGTAAGCGGCCGTCGAACGGAGCCACACTGTATTCTTCCCGGTTACGGTGAATATCAAACTGCGGTTGGTAGCCAAGACTCAGATAAAGTTTCACCGCTTCTGGCTGGCGAAAACCGGTAGTCAGATAGATATGGCGATAACCGGCAACCTGCGCCCGACTTTCCAGTTCACGCATCACACGCTGAGCAAGCCCTTGTTGGCGTAATGCAGGATGCGTCCAGATACGTTTAACTTCGGCTGTCTGTTCGTCGAATGGCTTATAAGCGCCTGTGGCAATAATTTCCCCGTCACGCTCCAGAACAATAAACAGGCCCTGCGGTGCCAGGTACCATTCGGTAAGTTCGACTTCGGCATCACGGGAAAAATAGTCCCCGTATCGCGCTTCATATTCGCCAAATAACCCAGCAATGATCGGCTGTAGCTCTGGCGCCTCAGGTGAAACATCACGAAATTGTTCACGCATGTTCTGCTCCTTAATCGCCAAGACCGGCTGGGTTAACTTCTGATGAAGGGATTTGCTCTACACCTTCTCCCCAGCGATTCAGTACTTTGTGGTAATCACCATTTTTGATGACGCCATTAAGCGCGGTTTGTACCGGTTCCACGAGTCCACTGCCTTTCTTCAACGTTACGGCGATATGCGCAGCTTTCGGCCAGCCGCCATCAACCACGCCAACTAATTGGGTTTTCTGCGTGAGTGCGGCCTTCCAGGCTCCCGTTACATTGGGGCCAAAGAACGCATCGGCGCGGCCGGACTGCAATGCCAGCGTTTGTGCCGCATCGTCTTTGGTATAAACCGGGGTGAAAGGTTTAAGCCCTTTCTTCAGGTTCTCTTCATTCCATGCCAGCAAAATAGATTCCTGGTTGGTTCCCGAGCCGACAATAATGCGCAGCCCGGCAATATCCTCTGCTTTCTCAATCTTTTTGATTGGGCTGTTGGCTTTCACGTAGAAACCCAGTGAATCTTTACGGTAGGTGGCGAAGTCAAATTTCTGTTTGCGCTCTTTGGTCACGGTAATATTGCTGATTGCCGCATCGTATTTCCCCGATGCCACACCCAATGGCCAGTCTTCCCAGGATGTGGGTACAACGTTGAGCTCAAGTCCTAAGCTGTCAGCCACCAGACGGGCAATATCGACTTCGCTGCCGAGCAACGTTTTGTTGTCTTCAGCAAACACGGTCAGTGGTGGTGAGTTCAGCGCTGCAACTGCCACGGTGAATTTACCGGGAACCGCAAAATGATGATCTTTTGGCAGCTGTGCCACAGCCGATGGATTCACGGCCGTGTTAATCGGCGTTTTATTGGCTTCGAGGCTGACGCCAGTGCCGTTAATGGTGACCTCTTGCGCCAGAGTTTGTGCCGAAGAAAGTGCCAGAGCGATAGCAAGGATTAGCGATATTTTTTGCATAGCAGGTTCTCTTTTTTATTGTGATGTTTGGTGTTTGTTACGAAAACTGATTTACGGGTTCTGCCAGGCCCAAACTTTCGCGCAGCGTGGTGCCGGGATACTCCTTGCGGAACAACCCGCGTGCTTGCAGAACCGGGACCACTTCATCGACAAAGCGTGGGAAGGTATCTGGTGTACCGCCCTGAATAATGAAACCGTCGGCGGCATAGCTTTCAAACCACTGCTGCAACCCATCTGCCACCTGCTGTGCCGTCCCGGAAAAACGTGGGCGCGGTGATGCGGCTTCAAGTGCCACCTGGCGTAGCGTCAGATTGCGAGTGTGAGCATTACGTTTGATTTCATCTGTAGTACTGCGGAAGCTGTTCTGCCCCAGGTCTCCGAGATCCGGGAACGGCTCATCAAGCGGATACTGGCTAAAATCGTGGTGCTCAAAGTAGCGGCCGAGGTAATTCAGAGCATCGTTAATTGAGACCAGTGCGGCGGTCGTTTGATACTGGTTCTCCACATCGTCAGCATCTTTGCCAACAATCACGCTCACACCCTGGAATATGTGCAGGTCTTCATGACGGCGGCCATGAGTTTCCAGCTGTTGTTTAACATCCCGATAGAAATGTTGCGCTTCTTCAAGGGTTTCATGATGGGTGAAAATAGCATCTGCATGGCGGGCGGCTAATTTCTTGCCGTCGTCTGATGCGCCAGCCTGGAATACAATCGGACGCCCTTGCGGCGTGCGGGAAATATTTAATGGACCTGCTACCTGGAAGAAATCTCCGCGATGATCCAGGGTATGTAACTTATTGGGGTCAAAGAATTGCCCACTGGCTTTATCACGGATAAATGCATCTTCTTCCCAGGAATCCCACAGCCCTTTGACCACATCCAGATATTCATCAGCAATGCGATACCGCAGCGCATGTTCCGGATGTTTTTCACGGGAGAAGTTCTTCGCCGAGCCTTCCAGTGGCGATGTCACCACGTTCCAGCCCGCACGCCCTTTACTCAAATGGTCAAGGCTTGCAAACTGGCGAGCGACGGTAAAGGGTTCACTGTAGGAGGTAGACAGTGTGCCAACCAACCCCAAATGCGAAGTGACGCTGGCTAATGCTGACAGCACAGTTAATGGCTCAAATCTATTCAGGAAGTGAGGGATCGACTTTTCGTTAATATATAAACCGTCTGCGACAAATAAAAAATCCAGCTTGCCCGCTTCTGCTTTTAACGCCGTCTCTTTCACAAATTCAAAACTAATGCTGGCATCAGCAATAGCTGCCGGGTGACGCCATGCCGACATATTTCCTGATGCGCCATGTAAGATTGTTCCAAGACGCAGTTGTCGATTATTTGACATATGTACCCCTATATTTTGGCCGCACGCATCCCGGGGAGTGATACCCCTGCAAATGAGCAATAGTTAATTTTTTAGTAATGCCTGTTCGGCAAGTGTCGCGAAATATCGCGCCGCATTCTCAATTAATGCCTCATCCGGATTAAACGCCGAATGATGTAAACCATAAGGGCTGGCGCTACCAATACTGACAAACGCACCGGGAATGGTTTGCAGATAAACAGCAAAGTCTTCGCCACCCATATGCAGTTCGGAGGTTTGTGTGTTGTAACCCACGCTTTCTGCGACCTGCATAGAAAATGCCGCCCATTTCTCATCGTTGATTAACGTCACCGGCCCGTTAAACCACTCCACATCGATATGTGCGCCAAATGCACTGGCTAAGCCGGAAGCAATTTCGCGGATGCGTTTCTCGACCTGTTTTTGAATATCGCCACGATGCGTGCGCACCGTTCCTTCAAGCTCAACGTTTTCAGGTAGTACATTCCAGGTATTACCTCCCTGTATGCGTGTCACACTTACGACCACTGAATCCAGCGTATCGATATCGCGACTGGCGATAGTTTGCAGTGCGATAACCAGCTGGCTTGCCAACACAATAGGGTCGTGGCCTTCATGTGGGCGAGCGGCATGCGCACCTTTCCCTTTCACCCGCAAAACAAAGCGATCGACATTGGCATAGAATGCGCCGCCTCTGGTGGCAAAGGTGCCGACAGGTAAACCGGGTTCGTTATGCATTCCAAAAATGGCTGAGACATTTTCCAGCGCACCGGCCTTAATCAATGCCTTTGCGCCGGTAAAATTTTCTTCCGCCGGTTGAAACAGCAAGCGAACGCGACCCGCCAATTGGTCTTCACGCTCCTTAAGTAACAAGGCTGCGCCGAGGATCACGCTGCTGTGAACATCATGCCCGCAGGCATGCATCACGCCGTCATGTTGTGAGCTAAAAGAGACGCCGCTGGTTTCATGAATAGGCAGTGCATCAATATCAGCACGCAGCGCAATCACCTTATCGCCGTGCCCTACTTCAGCCACCACACCAGTGGCTAGTGTGTACGGCAACAGACGCAGCCCTGCGGATTCCAGCCAGTGCCTTATACGAGCGGTAGTTGCCACTTCCTCGCCGGACAGTTCAGGGTTTTGGTGGAGCTCACGTCGCCAGTCGATAAGCTGTTGTTCGAATGTCTGTGGGGCAAATGTCATTGTCATCCCCTTACCAGGCTTCATGCTGTGCAGTAAAGGAGGTGGCAAAATCAGACACGGGTTTCTCGGTCGTTTTACCTGCCAACAAACGCAGCGACTGCAAACGTGCTGTCGGGTCGGCAATTGGGGTATCAATAATAAATTCGTCGATGCCAAACTGCTGGCTTAATGCCGCAAGCCCGGCTTGAACTACCTCGGCGGTGCCTTTAAGCAGCGAGGGTTCGCGGCGTTCGATTTTTTTGATGGCGCTGCCCGCCTGGCGAGAAAATGCGTGTGCCTGCTCTTCACTGGCGACACTAACGCGTTGGTTGTTTTCAAGCTCAACGCTCCAGATTTCAACCAGACTTGCCAGTGCGTCAGCAGTATCCGCATCCGCTGCCACAATCACCTGCACCGCCACCTGCGTATCGCGCTGACTTTTGCTGCGCCAGGCGTTAAGAACGTCGCGCATTAGGGTTTTATCGCCATTCAGATGGGCGGCGTAGACGAAATTCCAGTTAAGATTTGCGGCAAGTTCTGCGCTCTCAAGGCTTGCACCCAGCAAGAAACGCTCAGCGCTTTGTGCAGGAACGGGTGTTGCACGTAAGGTTTCCTCGTCATCCTGCGCTGCTGGTAATGAGAGCCAGTTATCAAGCTGAGTAAGTTTTTCCGCGAACGACTCTTTATCTTGCCCGGCACGTTGCAATGCTTGCGTGGAAAGCGGCAACCCACCCGGCGCTTTACCTACACCGAGATCCACACGGCCCGGAGCAAGACTTGCTAATAAATTGAAGTTTTCCGCCACTTTATAAGGGCTGTAATGTTGCAACATCACCCCGCCGGAGCCGACACGAATGCGGCTGGTTTGCCCAACAATCCAGGCAATAAGCAACTCAGGAGACGGACTTGCCAGACGGGAAGTGTTGTGGTGCTCGGCAATCCAGAAACGGTGATAACCCCAGTCTTCGGCCTGTTGAGCCAGATGTAACGTGTGCTTCAGAGCGTCGCCAGGAGTGCCATCCTTTGCGACCGGACTTTTATCCAGCAGGCTGATTCGATAAGACATGCGACAAACTCGTATTGTTTAACATGCCTTAATTAATAAGGTTTTCACCAACACGAGTGAAACAATTAATTTACATTTAGTTAGCCAAAAACTGGATAAGCCCGTACTTTGCAATTGGAAAGCTCATATTTGGTCTGTATTTGTATTTTTCAATCATAAAAAGACCTTTTATGACACCTTTGGTTGACAATGGTCCATAAATGACCCATTTTTATTATTAATTTATCAAAAAGACCATTTATGATACTTTTCATAAATTATGGCTCATAAAAAACCTATTCATTCTAAAAATATCAATATAAGGGTCATATATGAACTATGACAATTCAACGCTCGAAGCCAAACTGCATACCATGAGCGAATTATTGAGTGACGTTAAAAAAGCGGTGGCGTTGCGAGCACAAGAATCTGACCTGACGCTAACCGAGCAGACCATTACTGAGTCTGAGCAGTTGGGGCAACAACTAAACCAACGTCGCAAAGAGTTGGACATCGATTTGGCAACCCTTGAGCTGCAAACGGGTGTATCGGGATCAACGTTGAAGCGCCTGTTTAAAGATCCCGACCAGGTCAAATTCGGTACCGTGTTGCGAGTTGCTGACGCATTAGGAGTGAAGCTGTGCGCCGCCGTGTAGAAGTGTGGCTATACGGTGAACCTGTGGGTGAACTGCGCCAGGACGATGACGGTTTTGCGTTTAGCTACTATGCCGACTATATCGGGCCGCCGCTCTCCTTAAGTTTACCGGTGCGTGTCGGCCACTTTCACAGCCGAACACTACCGCCCTTTTTTGCATCATTAGCACCGGAAGGTTGGTTGAAAATGCGTTACAGCCAACTGCAACAACGCGATGAGCATGATCTACTCGGTATGCTGATTGATAACGGCAAAAACCTGATTGGCGCAGTACAGCTGGTCAACACCCAGGAGGATTAACAATGCGCTGCCACATTCTTTTAACTCCGTTGGTACAGGCCAAAGAGCAGGCGTCAGGTTATTCGAACAAAGGCCTCAAGCACCTGACCAGCTCCGGTAAGGTCAACCCGCAGCTGAGTTTTACGCGCAGTGAATTTATTCACGAATTGCCAAAAGCCCAGCGCGGAATGAGTATTTCCGGGTATCAGCCGAAACTGCAAATGGTGGTACGCGATGGCGAGTTTGCGGTGGTAGAGCATCAGGGTGAATACATACTCAAACCCTCTCCGGCCGAATTCCCTCATCTGGCGGAAAACGAACACGCCACAATGACGCTCATGTCGCGACTGGGGTTTGACGTACCGCCGCATGGACTAGTGAGTTTTGCGCCCGAAGGAAGTGATACCGAGCGTGAGTTGGCCTTTGTTATCCGCCGCTTTGACCGGGATATGATAACCGGGGTGGCTATTCACCAGGAACAACTTGATGCGGCGATGAATGTTGGTGAAAAGTACGGCAAAACCGGCAGTGACGGAAAGCAATATGTCAGTTATCAGCAACTGGCTGCGTTCCTGACCCAGCATGTTAACAGCAACCTCGCCTTTAAAATCGACTTGTTCCGCCGTATCGCCTATGCCTATTTGCTGGGTAATAACGATATGCATCTGCGCAATTTCGGGTTGATGCACCCGAGAGTTGGCGAACCAACGCTATCCCCGGTTTATGACTTTGTCTCTGTTGCACCCTATCCGGCTATTTTTAGTTCCGGATTTATGGCGCTGCCCCTGCTTATCTGTGAAGAAGGCGACCGGGAGTTAGCGCCGGGTTTCAAAACGGCATATGGAGAATATCTGGGAATGGATTTCCGGGAGCTTGGGTTAGGAATGGGCTTAACCGAGAAGCTTATTGTGAAACTGCTGAACGATTTGCAAAAAGAGAGCCGGGTTGTGGAGTCGGTATATCGTGATTCGTTTATGCCAGAAGCGGACGTAGAAATCACGTTGCGTTGTTATCGCCAGCGGTTAGACCGGTTGATGCGGCTGGATGAGGTGGAGTTGTGAAAAAATTACGACTAAAAGGATCTCGTGAAGATCCTTTTAGTTTGGTGATGTCCGGTCATTTCATTGATAGCAGCTTTTCGTAATCGGGATAAATATGCGAGATCTGTTCACTGCTACCATCCGGGTAAGTAGCGGTTAATTTTCCAGGGCGTATCAACGGGGGATTCAATGTGACTATTTTATTGAATCGAACGACTGGCTCTATATTGATATTTTGGGTGTTTTTTAGTTTAAATCTTCGACGCCATTGCTCATATCCCGTATTACCACCAAATAGTTTCAAACTGGTCGTGTTATCAATATGATGACTAACCATAGGAAAAAAAATAGTCCTTAACTCAATATTCCCATTAGTTTCTTTTGCCTTTCCGGTACCGTAGCCGTCGCTGAACCCATAATCATCAAAATCAAAAATATAATTGGTCTCAATGACCTCTTTTCCTTTCAACAGAGGGTTATCGTCAGCAATCTGAAAACTGACCTTAATCGAATTAAGCTGCCACTGGCATGGGCCACCGCCATCAATAGCGATACGTTGTTGCCGTTTATCACTGTTTCCTTTCGCTGGAAATGCCTGTTTGAAACCGTTATACCCGCGAATTTCATACGCTTCGTTACTCGAGTTATACCTTTTGCTCTTACACCGCTCCGAACGGTAAAGCATCTGCATCGGCAACAGCGTGATACCCTCAGGAACTTCGACTGCAACCGTCACACGACGTGCATTTTCCGGCAGTGACAGCGTTTGATCCGTCTTCTCATAGCATGACGAAAGCAGTAGCAAAGCAGGCAGCAACAAAGTGTTTTTATCTTGAAAATTCAACTTCTTCCTCCGTTACAGCAGCGAAACGGTTCAGTGCATTCTGACCCGTTTCCATTGATCGGGTTCGATTAAGCGTCACAGGCAGCATATTCTGGAGATCCATAAATTGCTGGTTTCGCTGTATTTCATCCTGATTAGCATGTGCAGACGCACTACCTTCTATTTCCTGGCTGAACTGCGCCCGCCTCTCTTTTCTGTTCATCGGAAGATCCGGATTTGCCAGTTCCAGCACTTGGTTATGAATATAAGGCAGATAACGGTGCGCCATTGAATGGCTGAAAGGATTGCTGATAAGTCCGTCCAGCGAGGGATTGGTATTCCTCGGAAAAGTGCTTTTCAGGCTAACCCGATCCAGACACTGAATAAACTTAGCCTGGTGCTCGCCACTCGCGTTCAGACACTCATCGTTAAGTGACGGCACCAGGAAGAGTTTCACCGACCGTTTATTACAGTAACTCACGATGCCCGGGGCCGGGTTATCATTGCCGCCTCCGCCTATCCACGGAGCTTTCTGGGAACGTAATTTCATCACGCACTGCTGCGCCTGGAAAAATATCACCGTATTACCGTGATGCCAGTACGGGTCTTTCTTTTCCGTTAAGCCCATCGACTGAAATGTCAGATCGCGAACAGCCACTCCTAACCCGACAGCTGTCGTGACCGACCAGTCAAACCCCAATTTGTTACCCAGTGCTCCCCATTTCTCGTAGAACACATTATCGAGATCGGCATCTGGTGGGATTTGAGTAACTGAGTCATTGTCATTGACGTGGCGGTAGTGCGTTACAGCATTCAGGCCCAGAACCGCTGTGCGAGTAAAGGTGCGCGGCATTCCATAGGTGTATAGGAACGGGTGATTTTCTTTCATTTCAGCGGCATAGGTCAGTGCCAGCGCACCACCTAAGCTATGTCCGCAGATGAAGAGAGTTTTCCTTGCTCCTAATGCTGTTTTGACAGCATCTAATTCGTTTCTAAACTTCTGCTTCGCTAACTCATAAGCTTCCAAAAAACCGCCATGGATATGACCTACACCACCCAACTCTGGCAGGCATTTTTTGGGTGCAAAAGAGATGTCCGTTAGTCCGTTCAGCAAACTGTCCGTGCCGCACCACGCAACGATAACGTGCTTGTTGCATTCTACTGTAAACAAGCGCGTATCGCCCTCCGGCTGCTCGCTTTCAGTGGTACTCAAATAGACTGCTGGAAGATAGCGATCCCGAAATGGCACATCCAATGCCAGCGTGTGATATGAGGACGGATATTCAGCAAACTGCGGGATGGCAGACAGATCCTGGCACTTCTTTTCAAAGAAGTAAGCGACCGTTTTATTCTCTTTTTCAGCCGAGTAGGCAAGATCGGCCATAATGCCAAGATTAAGCCCGTTGGCAAGGTCATACTCTTTGGTGTCATGCAGCGCCAGCACCCACGCTCGGAACGGGCAGATTTCAATAACGTATCGCTGTTCGAACTCTTTGCATGAAATCTCAGTGCCCTTTAGCACCCGCCCTTGCGGAAAATGAAACTCAGGCGGTTCCGTCTCATTCCAGTCTTCGATTAGAGGCACCCGATCGCAAAGGGCGCCGATGGTCACGTAATGGTGTTTATGCCCTGCCGCTTCGGCTTTCTCCTGCACGTCAGTGCGCCAGCTTTTATCGCGAGTTTCTCGGCGAAAAGCATTTTTGCTTACCGGTTGGCTGTTGGGGTTGCGACGCAGTGCCAGCGGCCTTTGTTCCATCTCGTCGGCAAGCGGCTGAGCTGAAACTTTCACATCAACCGTTATCCAGTACAGACCGTCGAACCTGACCAGCCCCTGATTGTCAGTTACACCAGCAGGAGGATTCGGTGGGGGGGTGGGATTGAATTCGTAGCCAGTTTTGCCCCACATAGCTACCTCTTGTGCTGATGCCAGCGGGCGGTACTCCAGCCAAACATTTAACCCAGTAACAGGCGTGTTGTTCTCATCAACAAACTGGAGCTCAAGCCAGTATTTGTGAGATTCCCCGCGACAGTAAACGACTTTTCCTTTGGGGGTTACGCTTGTTACGGTGGTGTTGTCACCAATGATCTCCATATCAATTCCCTTCCCTTTGAGTGGGTATGTGTAGTGACCATACCTCCAAAGTCTATTTCATAGCCGTTAGCGGATACTAAAAAATGCATTATTTTGTTAAATTAAGAATATAACTCATTGAGATTGCAGCTTTTGCTAAAGAAGGTGAGGAAGTGCGCAGTTTTTCCAACAGTAGTTCGATTGTTTATACCAGACGTAGAATTTGTGGGCTTTTTATTGTGATAAATTGATGAAGGGTGGATACACTCATCCACCCTACGTCTAACAAATCAGAACGTTTCCCAATTCTCGTTTGAATCGCTCACCGGGGCTTTGCGATTTTGTACAGGAGTGAGAGTCAGCTTCGGCTCAACGCTACGGGGTTCTTTTTTGGTTTCCTGGCCAATACGGAACACGGCAACAGCCTGAGTCAGACGGCTTGCCTGATCTTCAAGAGCCGAAGCAGCAGCGGCAGATTCCTCAACCAATGCGGCGTTTTGCTGCGTTACACGGTCCATTTCAGAAACCGCCAGCCCGACCTGGTCGATACCACGGCTTTGCTCATCAGACGCCGAGGCAATCTCACCCATAATATCCGTCACACGCGTGACCGCATTGACGATTTCGCCCATGGTTTCACCAGCACTTTCAACCAGGGTTGAACCGGTATCTACTTTATTGACGGAATCTTCAATCAGCCCTTTAATCTCCTTCGCCGCCTGTGCACTACGCTGCGCCAGGTTACGCACTTCACCGGCAACAACCGCAAAACCACGTCCTTGTTCACCGGCACGTGCAGCTTCGACGGCGGCGTTCAGTGCCAGGATATTAGTCTGGAAAGCGATACCGTCAATCACGCTGGTGATGTCAGCAATTTTCTTCGAGCTACCGGCGATGTCATTCATGGTGCGCACCACGTTATCCACCACTTTGCCGCCCTTCTGCGCAGTTTCTGATGCGCTTAATGCCAGCTGGCTTGCCTGACGCGCATTTTCCGCATTCTGTTTCACGGTCGCGGTTAACTGTTCCATGCTGGCAGCAGTCTCTTCAAGCGAAGCCGCTTGTTGCTCAGTACGGGAAGAAAGGTCGTTATTACCGATAGAGATTTCGCTGGCACCGCTATAAATCGCATGTGCGCCGTTACGAACTTCGTTCACTGTGCTCACCAGCTCCGACTGCATATGACGCAGGCTTGCTGCCAGTTGGCCCATTTCGTTGGTCCCATGCACATCAATAGAATGCATCAGGTCACCGTCCGCAATATGGCGGATGTTATCAATCAAGCGATGCAGCGGTTCGATAAGGGTTTTCTTGATACCCAGCCAAACGGTAATAATCGCCGCAACAACCAGTGCCAGAATCACAGCGAGGATCCAGATGGCCTGCGAGTAAGACTGGTTATTGTCGTCTACCGCTTGTTGATACAGGCGGTCATTTTGTTGCAGGTAGGTGACGTACTGCTGTTCGAAGCCATCCTGATATTTCTGGGTTGGCTGGTCGAAGAATTCGTTGATTTTTCCTGCGCCAAGCAGTTGAATCAGCTCGGCCAACGCACCGTGGTAAATCACATAGTTGCGTTTGATTTCGTTGATAGACTCTTCGCTCTGACGCGGGTCGCGTGGCAGGGCTTCATATGCCGCCCACTCTTTTTCGGCCTGCTTTAACGACTGGCTGGCAATCAGCATCAGCTCATTTACCGTCGCACCGCTACCGATATTGTTGGTATCCATCATATGGCGGATACCGGCACGGTTTAGCGTGTTACGAGTCTGCAGTAACGCAACCCAGCTGCCGTTGAGTGTGGATTGCTGCTGGCGAATAGTTTGCAGTACGGTGAAGTTTTCTTTGTCGTTTTTCAGCGCGTTGAAGAACAACCCGCCAGACGTCATTTGTAAAATACCGAATAAACCCAGCACAAACAGAAGGCTGGTTACAACTTTTATGCGATTTAACATGCTAATTTGTTCTCATGGCAACAGAAGCATATAGTTTCGGCAGATTTGGGCGAATCTTTATGCTTCATTGTCGAGAACCGGCGAAATTAACTGCGTTCGATATCCTTCGCGGCCTGATCCAGGGTATCGATGATTTTATACAGCGTCTCTTTTGGCAAATCGCTCTGGCCAAGTTTGGTATTGAGCGCCATTTTGAAGTTATGGATGGCGCGCTGTATTTCAGGAAGCCGGCGGTTATCGCCTAATACTCCTAACGATTCAAGCTTCGAGATAAGATGGCCAAGGTGCTCATGTTGTTGAGCGAGTTCGGCATGTCCCTCTTCGGTTAGCATCCACGCTTTTTTGTTACTTTCGCTCTGCACGGCACTGATAAACCCCATCTCCTCAAGCAATGAGAGGTTCGGGTAAATAATCCCAGGGCTTGGCACATACTCGCCTTTTGCCGTGGCCTCGATGGATTTAATCAGCTCATACCCGTGGGCTGTATTGACTGAGAGGAAGTGCAGGATGAGCAGACGAATGTCGTTGGCATCAAACAAACGTTCACGGCGCATCCGAGCTTTGCCTTCCAATCCCCCGTGTTCGTGATGACCATGATGACCACCGTGTAAACCATGCTGTTCATGGCGTTCATGCTTTGCACAAAAACGATGATGAATATGTTGGGTTTTCATGTTCATTTCCTTATTTGTTATGCCAGTAAGCGACAGCGCGAACGTAATCGGCGTCCAGACCACGGCTTTCCAGCAGCTCATCGTTCAGTTGTTTCACATCGTGCCCTTCGCCGGTAATCCAGACGAAATAGTCAGTCTCCGGGAATTCAATGGAACGGACGTTGCTTGCGATGGATTCGGTATCAAGCCACTCAACGCGTGCATGTTCAAAATCGCTGAGATATTCGTGAGTTTGCGTATGGTGACTATTGACCAGCACGACAGGTGAAATGTGTTCGGGTAAGGAGAGCAAGCGGCGACGGACTGCGGGTAAACCACTTTCATCACAAATATAGAGTTGGAATGCGTAATCGGTTGGGATAACGAGAGAACCTCTTGGCCCGCCGATAAGCAATGTATCGCCCACTGCGGCCTTATCAGCCCACATGCTTGCCACACCGCCGTCGTGAATATAGAAATCGAGCGTCAATTCGTTATGTACGGCATCAAAAGTCAAAGGCGTGTAATCGCGAGAAATGGGACGCAGCCCTTCGCCCCAGACAATGCCGTCGTCGGTAACTGATGGGCGCGCAAAGTCGCCGTTTTCAGGTGGGAAGAAGACTTTTACATGGTCATCAAACCCCTGTGAAGAAAAGCCAACCAGTTCAGGACTGGTAAAAACAATACGGTGGAAGCAGCCGGCGACCGTTTGTTTGCTTTTAACGGTTAATTCACGGAATTTGAGCTCGTTTTTTACGCGCTTAGGAAGTTTAGGTTTGGTTTGTGTGGTCATCGGTTTCTCATTATTCATTGTGTAAGATATATCATAGATATGTTTTAGCACATGAATATGAGATTGTCGTTATCAATTTTTGCGATTATACAAGTCGCATTCCGCTGAAAATTTAATCAATTTAACTAACTCGTCTCACGGGTCGCAAATTGACAAACCCTTACCAAGCGGCGCTTTCAATTTGCTTTAAGTGGTGCATACACTGGGGCTGGCAGCGACTGCCAGCAAATTCCATTCACCCACCCTCTACCCAAATAATTCGCCATTGAAGCATGACGGGTAGAACAGTCCAGGAGGTTCGCAATGTTTCCTGAGTACCGTGAATTGATCAACGAACTAAAATCCGCTAACCCACGTTTCCTCAGCTTGTTTGACAAGCACAATCAACTCGACGATGAGATTTTACGCCAGGGGGGACCAAAAGGGACGGGATACAACGAAAAGGTCGTGCAGATGAAAAAAGAGAAGCTGCGGCTAAAAGATGAGTTGTATCAGATGTTGAAGAAAGCCAGTCATTAGGTTCGTTGTCAGGAAGGGGGCGCTCCCCCTTCCTTTATACCCGTCATACTTCAAGTTGCATGTGCGTTGGCTTTCCTCGCTCACCCCAGTCACTTACTCAAGTAAGCTCCTGGGGACTCACTGCGTCGCCGCCTTCCTGCAAATCGAATTATTTAGGGTATACCAAGCTAAATACAATCGCGTAAAGCTCATTCAGACCCGGATAAATTTCAGCAATCACTTCCTTGAGCTCTGGCAGCGTCATGTTTTCCTGCCGTGCATGCTCATCGGTCAGTTGGTCAAGAGCCACTGGCGTCACGCTGACCACTTCAATAGTGCAAAAATAAACGTCATCTTCATAACGCCCGACGCGCAGTTGTTGGCCTGCGCTAAAGTGCGATTCAGAGGCATCACGCAATGTAATTGTTTTGCGCCCGGCGACAATATCGCTCTCGAAACGCTGGAAAAAAGTTATGTCATTCATGGAATACCTGGTTAGCTAACCCAAAATCATTCGAGTTGTAGTGATTCGGCTTGAATTATGACGGCTTTTAGAACAAAGAAAACATTAAAGCCACTGGAAAGCTCATTGGCCAGGTCGCACCCACCAGCACAGAGCTTAATAGTTTAATTCGTTTGGTATCATGAGCCAAAAACCAGGTAACAGAAGCAGTGATTAACGACATTACAGCGTAAAAAACCAACATATCTTGATAAAGAGTCATTTTTATAATGGGTAGTTTGAAAAATTTCCCGCAAAATATGCTCTTTTTTATGACTCAGATCAAGTTTTTGCTCCCATCAAACTCCCCTGACCGTCTCGCTTGTTGATTGCACTATATTTAAGTTATCCCACAGGCATTGGGCCTTGGGTAACTGCGGAGATTTTCTATGGGACACTATGTTTTAAAGAAATCAACGAAAGCGACAGCGGAGCCATTTTATTTCGTGCTGAAAGCGTCAAACGGGCAAGTTATTGCACAAAGCGAAATGTACTCATCGAAAGCGGCGGCCCAAAAAGGGATTGAATCCGTTCAAAAAAATGCCTCGTCGACGGATGTGCGCGATGAAACTGAGTAATTAACAAAAGAAAAAGGATGACGCCAGTTTCCATTATTACGATTTTTTCAGGAAAGAAAATGCCGGCGTTATCCTCGTCATTAGGGTGGTAATTAATTATTCCGGGCGAAATTTTACTGATTCATAAACCCTGAGTTAGATAACGACTATCTTTAATAAAAACGGCGGTTTCTCAATCGAGGTCACTATGTTCCTCAACTATTTCGCGCTGGGTGTTCTGATCGTTGTCTTTCTCATTATTTTTTATGGGATTATTATTCTTCACGACATTCCCTACCTGATAGCCAAAGCCCGCAACCACCCTCACGCCGATGCGATTCACGTCGCCGGCTGGGTAAGTTTATTTACTCTGCATGTTATATGGCCATTCTTATGGATTTGGGCAACGCTCTACCGCCCTGAACGCGGATGGGGCATGCAACAAAATGCCGACGCAACACTGGCTTCGTTACAGCAACGCGTAAGCGAACTGGAACAGAAACTGGATAACAACAAAATAACTCCATCGGAGTAATATCATGGATCTGCTCATTATCCTGACGTATGTTGCTTTTGCGTGGGCCGTATTTAAGATTTTTAAAATACCGGTAAATAAATGGACAGTGCCAACAGCTGCCTTAGGCGGGGTGTTTTTAATTGGTGCGCTTATTTTATTAATGAACTACAACCACCCTTATACTTATCTCGCACAAAAAGCGGTTATTTCTATTCCACTTACTCCACAGGTAACGGGAATTGTCAGTGAAGTCACCGATAAACAAAATATGATGATTAAAAAAGGGGAAGTCCTTTTTAAAATAGACCCTACGCGCTATCAAGCTCGTGTCGACAGGTTGCAAGCTGATTTAATGACGGAAATTCACAGCACAGAGTCACTCAAATCTCAACTTGATGCTGCTGTGGCCAACACGACCCGCGTCACCGCCGAACGCGACAGACTGTATAAAGACTACCAACGTTATCTTCAGGGCAGCAAAGCCCGTGTGAATCCCTTCTCTGAAAGTGATATTGATAACGCGCGGCAAAACTACCTCGCACAAGATGCGCTGGTAAAAGGCTCAGTTGCTGAACAGTCACAGATCAGAAGCCAGTTAGACAGCATGGTGAACGGCGAACAATCACAGATTGTCAGCCTGCGCGCCCAGCTTGCCGAAGCCAAATATAATCTTAACCAAACCGTTATTCGTGCCCCCAGCGATGGTTATGTCACGCAAGTTCTGATTCGTCCGGGAACCTATGCAGCCGCACTTCCGTTACGTCCGGTGATGGTGTTTATCCCGCAACAAAAACGCCAGATTATTGCCCAATTCAGACAAAACTCTTTGTTACGCTTAGAAGCTGGTGACGAAGCCGAAGTGGTGTTCAATGCGCTACCGGGGCAGGTTTTTCAGGGTAAACTGACAACGGTTCTGCCTGTTGTTCCAGGCGGTTCTTATCAGGCTCAAGGTACGTTGCAATCTCTAACGCTAACCCCCGGAAGTGACGGCGTATTAGCGGTGATTGAGCTCGCACCAAATGCGCAAGTGGATGCCTTACCCGATGGGATCTTTGCACAAGTTGCCGTCTATTCCGACCACTTTACCCATGTATCGGTGATGCGTAAGGTTTTATTGCGGATGACCAGTTGGATGCACTATTTGTATCTGGATCATTAAGTTGTAAAAAATAATCACCACCTCTCCCGGAGGTGGTGAGATAACGCTAGTGCTTAATCATCACGTGGCGAATAACGGTGTAATCCTCAAGCCCGAATAACGACATATCCTTGCCGTAACCTGAGAGTTTTTGCCCACCGTGCGGCATTTCGCTTACCAGCATGAAATGAGTGTTCACCCATGTACAGCCGTACTGCAAACGAGCACTCAGGCGATGTGCGCGACCGACATCTTTTGTCCAGACTGATGAAGCCAATCCATAACTTGAGTCGTTAGCCCAACCCAGAACCTGCTCCTCATCATCAAAGGTCGTGATACTGACCACCGGGCCGAACACCTCTTTTTGCACGATGTCATCTTCCTGCTTCGCACCGGCAAGCAGAGTTGGCTGGAAGTAATATCCCGGCCCTTCTACTTTCGAGCCCCCCGTCACCACTTTAACGTGCGCCAGCGCTTTGGCGGCATTCACCGCAAGGCTTACGCGCTCAAGGTGAGCGGCGGAACTTAGTGGCCCGAGCTCGGTGGTTTCATCGTCTGGCGCACCATATTTCAGGCTGCTGACCGCTTCCCCCAGTTTTTCCACCAGTTTGTCGTAAATACCCTTCTGGGCGTAAATTCGGCACGCGGCAGTACAGTCTTGCCCGGCGTTGTAATAGCCGAATGTGCGTACACCTTCGACGACGGCATCTAAATCCGCATCATCAAAGACAATCACCGGCGCTTTGCCGCCCAGTTCCATATGGGTGCGCTTAATCGAAGGGGCAGTATGGCTGATGATGTGTTCGCCTGTGGCAATCGAGCCGGTTAAGGAGACCATGCGTACTTTCGGGTGACCGGTCAGCACATCACCCACCGTTTGCCCACGTCCGAACAATACGTTCAATACGCCAGCCGGGAAAATATCTTTTGCCAATTCAGCGAGTTTGAAAGCAGTAAGCGGTGTGATTTCGGAAGGCTTGATCACTACACAGTTACCCGCGGCGAGTGCCGGGCCGAGTTTCCAGGCCGCCATCATCAACGGATAGTTCCAGGGTGCAATAGATGCCACCACGCCCACAGGGTCACGGCGAATCATCGAGGTATGGCCACTGAGATACTCCCCCGCCGCCAAACCATTCAAACAGCGGCTTGCGCCCGCAAAGAAACGGAATACATCCACCACAGCCTGGATCTCATCATTCAACACACAATGATAGGGTTTGCCGCAGTTTTGCGATTCCAGGCGGGCAAACACTTCCGCGTTTTGCTCGATAACATCTGCCAGTTTTAGTAGATGTTCCGAACGCTCTTTTGGCGTGGTTTGCCCCCAGGTAGCAAAAGCAATATCTGCGGCATTCACCGCATCATTCACCTGCTCCGTGGTGGCTTCTGCAATCTCAAGCAGCACTTCCCCAGTCGCCGGATTATAGACCGGCAATTTTTCCCCAAGGCCTTGCACTAACTGGCCGTTTATTAATAGCTGGCTTTGCATAGTGATACCCTTTTCAACATTATTTACCGCTGCCCGCGACTTCATCTCCACCACGGCTCAGCCAGTACGCCCCTAAAATCGGAATGGTTGTCATCAACATCACCATTAGCGCCACCACATTCGTGACCGGAACTTCGCGCGGACGCCCTAATTGGTTGAGCAGCCACAGCGGCAATGTGCGTTCATGTCCGGCGGTAAAGGTAGTGACGATAATTTCATCAAACGACAGCGCAAACGCCAACATGCCTCCGGCGAGTAATGCAGACCCCAAATTAGGCAAAATGACATAGCGGAAGGTCTGCCAGCCGTCGGCACCAAGATCCATCGACGCCTCAATCAAACTGTAAGAGGTACGACGAAAACGAGCGATGACGTTGTTAAACACAATAACGACGCAAAACGTCGCGTGCCCAACCACGATGGTGAAAAAGCCCGGTTCAAAATTCATCATCTTGAAGGCGGTTAACAGCGCAAGGCCCGTGATAATTCCCGGCAAAGCAATCGGTAACAGCAACAATAACGAGATGGCATTTTTGCCGAAGAATTCACGCCGCCACAGTGCAGCGGCAGCCAGTGTGCCAAGGATCAAAGCAAGTATAGTTGCCAGTGCGGCAATTTTAAGTGACAACGTCACAGCATCAAGAATGTCACTGCGCGATGCCGCCACGCTGAACCAGTGCAACGTCAGTCCTTTTGGCGGGAAGCTAAATGCCGCCTCTTCGGTGTTAAACGCATAAAGAGCGATTATCACCAGCGGGAAATGCAGGAAGATAACCCCGCCCCAGGCGGCAATTTTTAACAGTAATGGTGCGCGTTCAGAGTGCATCGAAGGCCCCCAGTCGTTTCACCAGTGAAAGATAAATAGCGATTAATACAATCGGCACCAGGGTAAACGCAGCCGCCATTGGCATATTGCCTATCGCGCCTTGCTGGGAATAGACCATATTGCCGATGAAATACCCCGGCGGCCCCACCAACTGCGGCACAATAAAATCACCCAGCGTAAGCGAAAACGTAAACACTGAACCTGCGGCCACACCAGGAATTGCCAGCGGTAAAATCACATGGCGGAAGGTTTGCGACGGGCGTGCGCCTAAATCTGCCGATGCCTGTAATAATGACGGTGGCAAACGCTCAAGAGCGGCCTGAATCGGCAAAATCATGAACGGCAACCAGATGTAGAGGAACACCAGGAAGCGCCCAAAACCGGATGTGGATAGCGTATTACCGCCCACAGCTGGAATGGTCAGCATCAGGTTTAATAGCGGTTCCAGTCCCATATGGTTAAGGAACCATTGCGCTACGCCATCACGGGAAAGTAACAGCGTCCAGGCGTAAGCCTTAACAATGTAACTGGCCCACATTGGCAGCATCACGGCGATATAGAAAAACGCTTTCAACTTGCCGGTGGTGTAGCGCGCCATAAAGTACGCCATCGGGAATGCCAGCACGGCGCTTGCAAGCGTGACGGCAATCGCCATCGTCAGGGTGCGCAGAATAATGTCGTAGTTAGCCGGGTTAAACAGCGCCGCGATGTTGGCAAATGTCAGGTCCGGCGTGACCGACATGGTGAAATCATCGAAGGTGTAAAACCCCTGCCACAGTAGCGTGAGTAACGAACCAAGATAAATAACACCGAACCATAACAGCGGTGGCAGGAGCAGTAAGGCCAACCAGAATCCTGGACGCTGCCACAAAAATGTGGCAATGCGCCGCATCAGGCGGTTGTCAGGATGCGATGTGGGGAGGCTCATATCCATTTCATCCTTCCCCCAACAGCGGGACCATCGCCGCGCGAGGCCAGACTGCGGTGACCTGCTGGCCAATTTGATAGCGCTCTTCGCTGATAATCCGTTGCGGGTTCGCTTCACTGACCAGCAGTTTTTCGCCGTCGGCAAGGCGCAGTTCAAGGCGCGTTGCCGCCCCTTGATAGTGGATCTCCTGAATCATACCGCTAACGCTGATTCCACCGCTCTGGCCAGAATGATCGTTGAGCACAATATGCTCAGGGCGTAGAGAAAATAGCCCCTCCTCACCACACACTTTCCCCGCAAGGGCCGGTTGTAACACGTTTGATGTACCGACAAAACTGGCCACAAATGCGGTGCGCGGCTGCATATATAACTGGCGCGGCGTATCCACCTGCTCGATGCGCCCGTTATTGAACACCGCCACGCGGTCGGACATCGACAGCGCTTCGCTTTGGTCGTGGGTGACGAAAATAAAGGTGATGCCCAATTCACGCTGGAGTTTCTTCAGCTCGCCCTGCATCTGCTCACGCAGTTTAAGATCCAGTGCCCCCAGCGGCTCATCCAGTAACAACACTCGCGGACGATTCACTAACGCTCGAGCCAGCGCCACACGCTGACGTTGGCCACCGGAAAGCTGTGAGGGTTTACGGGCGTGAACAAAGCCAAGCGCCACGCGTTCCAGTGCTTCCTGTGCTTTGGCAAGACGCGTCTTTTTATCTACACCTTTCACCATCAGTCCATAAGCGACGTTTTCCAGCACCGTCATATGGGGGAATAAGGCGTAATCCTGGAAAACGGTGTTCACATCGCGTTGATAAGGCGGCACGTCTTGTGCTGGTTTGCCAAAAATAGCTATCTCGCCGGAAGTCACCTGTTCAAAACCGGCAATCAGCCTTAAACAGGTGGTCTTGCCCGAGCCGGAAGGCCCGAGCATCGAGAAAAACTCCCCGTCATCGATATCAATTGAAACGTTATCTACGGCGCGAACATCACCATAAAGGCGCGAGACGTTTCTGAACTGCACTGCGTACGACATAACTCCTCCAGGCTTAGCGGCCACCCATAATGGCGATGTAATCCTGGGTCCAGCGACTGTACGGCACGAATTTACCGCCTTCGGCGACCGGAGTTTTCCAGAACACAATCTTATCGAAGTAGTTGTAGCCGTTGGTTTCACAGCCTTTGTCACCCAGAAGCGTACTGGCTTTACAGCCTTCCGCTACCGCAGGCAGTGAACCGAACCAGGCCGCCACATCACCCTGGACTTTCGCTTTTAGCGAGTGATCCATCCATTTGTAGGCGCAGTTCATGTGTTTCGCATCAGCATGCAGCATGGTGGTATCCGCCCATCCGGTGACGCCCTCTTTAGGGAAAACGGTAGCAATTGGCTGGCCTTCGCCTTTCAGGGCGTTAGCCTGATACGGCCAGGCGCTGGAAGCGACCACACCTTCGTTTTTGAAGTCACTCATCTGCACGGTGGTGTCATGCCAGTAGCGGTGAATCAAACCATGTTGGTCACGCAGCACTTTTAACACTGCGGCATATTGTTCTTCGGTGAGCTGGTACGGGTCGGTAATGCCCAGTTGTGGCTGTGTGGCTTTCACGAATAGTGCTGCATCGGCGATGTAAATTGGCCCGTCGTAAGCCTGCACGCGGCCCTGGTTGGTTTTGCCATCCGGTAGATTTTGTTGTACGAACACAACACTCCAGCTGTCAGGCGGTGTCGGGAAGGTTTTAGTGTTGTACATCAGCAGGTTTGGACCCCACTGATACGGCGTGCCGTAAACTTTATCGCCCACGTTAAACCACGATCCTTTCACCAGACGTGGATCGACGTTTTTCCAGTTTGGGATCAGCGCCGTGTTAATCGGCTGCACGCGTTTACCCATAATCAGACGCAGCGAAGCATCGCCCGAGGCGGTGACGAGGTCATAACCGCCCTTCGCCATTAAACTGACCATTTCGTCAGACGTCGCGGCGGTTTTCACGTTCACCTTACAACCGGTCTCTTTTTCAAAGTCGGTGACCCAGTTGTACGCTTTGTCAGTATCACCTCGTTCGATATAACCCGGCCAGGCGATGATATCGAGCTGCCCTTCACCGGCACCTATTTTGTCTGGAAGCCCCGCCGCCTGTGCAGAAAGCACGGTCAAACAGAGGGTGGAAAGAGACCATATAGCCTGTTTTGTACGCATTGCTGCTACTCCTGTCTGAAAGATGAAGGCGGCACGCTCAAACAATCAGTGCCGAAGTCCAAAAAAATCCCCGTACAAAAACAATAGTCTGCGTAAATATGGCAAGCACAGGGCGGCAAGGAAATTTCACCAGGATGTGATAGACAGCGCAGTAAAGCGCGTACCTGAAATATTTCCCACGGTAAGATAACTGGATGATTTTTAGAGTGTAGATAAGGTGTAAGCGAGGCGGCTAATCTGCGCTATCGATTTTCGCAATTATTGAAATTTCATATGGATGGCGGTGAAAGTGAGGCGTCCGTCTGGGGCCGGATAACCGGCCTCTTTTCTTTTTATCGCTAACCTAAATCACCACCGCCGACTGGCAAGATAGTTCCCGTGATATAGCTTGCCTCGTCACTTGCCAGAAATAAAATCGCATTAGCCTGCTCAGTAAGCGAGCTATAACGATGCATCAGACTGCTCTCTTTGGTTTGGTCTACTACCTGCTGATACCATTCTTGCTCCTGTGGACTTGGCTGCTCCTGGTTACGAGGAGTCAGGCGTGCAGGCGCCTCTGTTCCGCCCGGTGCCGTGGCATTAATACGGATGCCGCTTCCGGTATATTCCATCGCCAACGATTGTGTTAACGCATTTACCCCACCTTTGGCGGCGGAATATGGCACGCGGTTAACCCCACGGGTTGCCACAGAAGAAACATTCACAATCGCACCGCGTTGTTGGGTGAGCATGTAAGGTAAGACGGCGCGACATCCCCACAGCGTAGGAAATAACGAGCGTCGGATTTCAGCTTCAATTTGCTCTGCCTGATATTCAGCAAAAGGACGAGCCCAAATAGTCCCGCCAACATTATTAACCAGCACGTCAATCACGCCGAAGTGCTGATGCGCCTCACTCATCGCCTTTTCAGTGCTTTGCCACTGTTCAAGGTCGGCCTCAATGGCCAGCACTTCGCTACCTTGCTGACGCAAATTTTGCGCAAGTTCGTGAACGTAGCGAGCGCGGTCAATCAAAGCCAGTCGCGCGCCCTCCTTAGCGGCTTGTTCAGCAACCTGGCGACCAATGCCCTGGGCCGCCCCGGTAATCACCATTACTTTGTTATGAAATCGCATTATGGCTCCTTAGGCTGCCGCGCTGTCCGTTGCATTCTGGCTGGGAGTGAATTTTTCGTAATGAAAATTCGCCGGGGTTATTTGGCGCTCGCGGAAACTGCGTAAAACTGCATCAACCATCGGTGGTGGCCCGCACAGATACACATCCACCTCACCCTGGTTAAGCAACTCTTCACTGAAGTGATCGGTGACATAGCCTTTTTGTGGGCAGGCGGAAGCTTCATCGGTGACTACCGGCAGCCAGGTCAAATTTGGCAAGCGAGCCGCCAGTTCGTTAAGTACCTCAACCATCACTAGATCGGTATCTTTCGTCACACCATAAAGCAGCGTAATCGGCTGTTCGGCGGGAGTTTTCGCCAACTGCCTGAGCATGGCGAGAAACGGTGCCAGTCCCGTACCACCGGCCAACATCAAAATCGGGCGTAACGCCGGGCGCAGATAAAAACTACCCATTGGGCCTGTGAGCGTTAATACATCCCCTGCTTTCGCGTGCTGCGCAAGCCAGGTGCTCATCATGCCACCAGGAACATTGCGAATCAGAAAGCTTGCCTGCGAATCACCAGGTAGCGAACTAAACGAATAGGCGCGTACCTGTGTCCCACCAGGGATCTGGATATTGACGTACTGCCCTGGCAGGAAATCGATGCCCTTATTCAGGCCGATGACCAATTCTATAGCGCTGGACGTCAGTGCTTCACTGCGTATTACCGTCCCCTCAAAACTACCGATGCCAGTTTTGCAGGCCGCCGCGGGTACTGGCACATCAATCACACAATCAGAGTCGGGCACCATCTGGCAAGTTAGTACCAGGCGTTGTTGTGCTTCATCTTCGGAGAGCGCGTCCTCCAGAAAATCTTCACCGAGGTTGTACTCTCCGCTCGCACAGTGGCACTTACAGGTGCCGCATACGCCATCAGAGCAATCCATCGGTAAATTCACTTTCTGGCGATAGGCCGCATCCAGCACCTTTTCACCCACATTGCAGGAAATAAAACGTGTGACCCCATCTTCAAAGTTGAGGGCGATGTTAAAGCTCATGGCATTACCTCTTCTCAGACGTGATAGATGTCGATCACTTGACGGATGTAATCGTTATTCAGATGAATAGTTTTGCGGGTGATTTGCGGTCGGCTTTCGCTCAAATCCAGGGTGCAGTATGTGGTGCCAAAGAAAGAACCACTCTGCTGATAGCGATGGCTATGTGTCACCCAGTTGTAACGCACATCGATGCTGTTACCGCTTTGGCCGACAATGGCGATATTTGACAGCATATGCGTCGTCCGTGGCTCGGGCGTACTGGCTCCGGAACGCTCCGTTTTAATGCGATATACACGGTCTTCCAGACCCTGGCGGTTTGGGTAAAAAATCAGTGAAATTTGGCTATAAGGATCGGTGGTGAGTTGATCGTCATCACCCCAGGCTGGCATCCAGTACACCACTTTCGGGCTGTAGCAACTGATCCATTCATCCCATTGACGATCGTCTAACAGACTCGCTTCATAATAGAGAAACTGGCTGATAGCGTTGATATCCAGACTCATGGCGTAACCTCCACACGTTGAGTAATGGAGGCATCGTAACTGCGCTGCTCTTTTTCAATCGCCGCCAGCATGGTTTGCTGCCAGTGATGGTGGTGCGCGATGTACAACGCTTCGTCTTCGGAACGTACGCCGCTCATTTGCGGCACAAAGCCTGCTTTTTGGGCATGTTCATCAGGCCCATAAACCCAATGCTGCGCTCCACGGCTCAGGTCGCTCCATTCAAGATTTTGCCCGAGATATCCATTCTGGCAGGCGCGGAACTCTTCCAAATCATCCGGCGTGCCCATACCGCTGACATTAAAGAAATCTTCGTACTGGCGAATGCGCGTGGCTCGTGTTTCAGCGGCTTCCCCTTTAGGCGCGAAGCAATAGATGGTGACTTCGGTTTTATCCACCGCCAGAGGGCGGATTACACGGATTTGCGTGGAGAACTGATCCATCAGATAAACATTGGGGTACAGGCATAAATTGCGCGTTTCATTCACCATTTGATCGGCTCGCAGCTCACCAAACTGGGTAGTCAAACGTTCACGCTCGGCAAATACCGGGCGTACCTGCGGGTTAAGTGCTCGCGTCCAGAGCAGCATGTGTCCGTGTTCAAAACCGTAGCCACCGCCAATGCTTTTCGACCAGCCATTGGCATCCACCGCCTGAGTCCCCTCTTCTTCATAATTACGGCGCGACATGGTTGAGGCGTAATTCCAGTGGACGACACTGACGTGATAACCATCGGCCCCATTCTCAGCACCCAGTTTCCAGTTACCCTCGTAAATGTAACTCGATGCACCTTGCAGAACTTCGAGCCCATCAGGTGCCTGATCCACTATCAGATCGATGATTTTTAGAGTTTCACCGAGATAATCATTAAGCGGCATAACATCTTCTGAAAGGCTGCCAAACAGGAACCCGCGATATGACTCAAAGCGCGGTAACTTTTTGAGATCGTGGGAACCATGTTGCTTAAAGTTTTCTGGGTAGCCACCCACACTCTCGTCTTTGGCTTTTAGTAATTTACCGTTATTGCTAAACGTCCAACCGTGGAATGGGCAGGTGAACGAGCTTTTATTACCCGCTTTACGGCGGCATAACATGGCACCACGATGAGCACAGCTATTAATTAAACCATGCAATTCATTCTTTTTATCACGTGTAATAATTATTGGCTGCCTACCAAGGGTCAACGTGAAATAATCACCTGACTCAGGAATTTGGCTTTCGTGGGCCAGATAGACCCAACCTCCTTCAAATATATGTTTCATTTCGAGTTCAAATAGCTGCTCGTCAATAAAGATATTTCTGTTGTAGCGGTAAATGTCATTTTCACGATCAACAATTAGCGCGTTACTGATTTTCTTTTTTAATAAATCCAGTTTATTTTGCATGGCTTAATCTCCCGTTGGGGATCTTTTATTTCGCGATGTAATGTGTGGCCAGAGGTGAAAGCGGTGCCAGCTTGTGCTGGCACTCTTATTATTCTTTGGCGCGCAGGCGAGCGATACGGGACTCTTCTTCTGGTGAATGAGAAACGCAAAGCGTGAAGTCAAAATTCACTTCGGTGTGCGGGCCATTTAAGCCACGCGTTTTAATAGTCTGCTTATCGGTCACTTCTACCGGGTCGGCAATTAATCCGTCACGAGTTGCAAAGGCAAAATCATCCCACAGATATTTGTCACCACTGAGATTGATCTGGCTGGTGAGATGTTTATGGCCCGGCGCGGAAACAAAGAAATGAATATGTGCTGGGCGATTTCCGTGACGGCCTAAACCATTCAATAGGTGCTGTGTCGGACCGTTCGGTGGGCAACCGTAGCCTGATGGCACAATACTTTGCACGCTGTAACGCCCATCACTACCAGTTTTAATGCGGCGGCGCAGGTTGTATTCGCTCTGACTTGAGTCGAAGAAGGAGTAGTTACCCAGCGTATTGGCGTGCCAGATATCAACAACAGCATTTGCCACCGGGTTGCCTTTCGTGTCACGCACAGTTCCGAACAGCCACATGGTTTTACCATTGTCCTTCCCGTCATCCATGCGATCATGGCCCTGAGAAAGTGGCGCGTTAGCAACATACAGGGGGCCTTCAATAGTACGTGGGGTGCCGGTTTCAATCTCGGCTGCTGCATCCAGAGCATCCTGGCGTAAATCCAGGTAGTGCTCAATGCCAAGGCCAGCGGCTAATAATGCTGCCTCTTTGCTGCCACCCAACTCGTGCAGGTAATTAACTGCGTGCCAGAACTCTTCTTCGGTAACATTAAAATCATCAATCAATGCACAAATATTTTCTAACATGCGATGAATAATATTCTTAAAACGCTCATCGCCCTCCGTACTATTTAAACCGGCACTCTCTCTTAATAATGCTTGTACTTCTGGTTGGTTAATGAAGTTCTTTGTCATAATGATTGTCTCATTGCTTATTTGTAGGGAGCCACGCACTGAAAAAGAGCATGGTTAAGATAGATTATTATTGTTATTTACTTGTCGTCGTTACGAATTGATGATGGATGGCGACATAAAGCGTCCACTTGAATATCCATGTAAGGGTATAGCGGCAACCCCATTAATATTTCGTGCAGTTCATCAGCATCTTTAACATCAAAAATGCTGACATTTGAATACAGACCGGCAACGCGCCAAATATGTCGCCACTTACCTTCTTGCTGTAAAGTTTGTGAATAGGCCTTTTCTTTAGCTTTAACTTCTGTAGCTATTGCTTCCGGCATATCTAGTGGAATATTTACCGTCATTTCAACTTTAAATAACATGTCATTCTCCTCAATCCTTGCGGCGATAATAGTTGAGTTTATCTTCATCAATTGTTACGCCAAGCCCTGAAGTCTGAGGCAATTCGACGGAACTATTGGCAAAATGCAACGGGTTCTCAACAATGTCATCTTTCAGTAATAAGGGGCCGAACATTTCAGTCCCCCACTGCAACGGCAACGTTGACCAGGCATGTAAGGAGGCAACCGTACCGATAGTCCCTTCCAGCATCGTCCCGCCATACAAACCGACTCCCGCAGCCTGAGCCACATGGGCCAGCTGCAAAACACTTGCCGGACCACCTGATTTAGCAATTTTCAACGCGTATGCACCAATAAAACCACGGCGGGCAATATCAAACCCGTCATCGCTGCTGGCAACCGCTTCATCAGCAAGGATAGCAGCCCGGCAGTGCTGGCTAAGATGAACCAGTGCTTCACGGTTTTGTGCAGCCACCGGCTGTTCAATCAGATCAATACCCATTGCATCAAGCTCAGCACAACCGCGCACGGCGGTGCTGGTGTCCCACGCCTGATTCACATCAACTCGAATGCAGGCACGATCGCCAAGTGCGACCACAATGGCGCGGGTGTGTTGCATGTCGGTGCGAAAATCTCGCGCACCAATTTTAAGTTTGAAGGCGTTATGCCGCCCTTCTTCCAGCAGCTTTTCACCTTCGGCAATGTCTTTGCTGGTGTCGCCACTGGCCAGCGTCCATAGCACTGGAAGTTTCGTGGTGAGTGCGCCACCCAACAGCGAACTTACCGGTAGACCAAGGGCTTTTCCCTGTGCATCGAGCAGTGCGGTTTCAATAGCTGATTTAGCGAAGGTATTGCCACGTACACACTGGTTCATCAGCGCCACAAGGGCATTCACATTATCTGCTGCCTGACCGACTAGCAGTGGTGCAAGGTAAGTATCAATTGCCGATTTGATAGCTTCCGGGCTTTCTACGCCGTAACTCAGGCCGCCAATGGTTGTCGCTTCGCCAATCCCGACAATACCGTCTGAGCGAGTCAGACGCAGGATAACCAAAGTCTGGCATCCCATGGTGGTCATGGAGAGTTTGTGTGGCCGGATGGTTGGCAGGTCAACAATCACTGTGTCGAATTGTTCGATAGTGGCGCTCATATCTCTTCCCTTGGGCACTTTTAATCAAATAGTTGTCACCCGTCGGATGCGGGTGAATTGCCCCTGCAAACTTAGCGGTGTTTTCTGACAATAGGAGTTCACTCGTCCTGGAGTCAACGGCGGTAATCGAATTTATGTGCGATTATCGACGCGTTTCGGTTATTCACCGTTAATTTGTGATCCCAGTGTAATATTCTTCATATTGATTGATTCACGATTGTCCCTAAGCAGCAGTTAGCGCATTCTGAAGAACATTCTGACGCGACCGTGGGACATTTAAATGGCAGGCAGCAATCCTGATAACATTGAAGTTATGGCGAGCGAAAATGAAGAAATTCAATCTGTTGCAAAGCGCGACCCTAATTTTATGCTTTCTCTGGCTCGTGGCCTGGAAGTGCTCAACGCTTTTACCCCCCAGCGCCAGCGTTTGACTATTTCGCAACTGAGCCAGAAAACCCATATTTCACGCGCCGCTGTACGCCGTTGCCTGTATACCCTTGCGACACTGGGTATGGTGCATAGCCCTGATGGCCGCAGTTATGAATTGCTGCCGCGAGTACTGACCGTTGGGCATGCTTATCTGGCGGGGACGCCGCTGGCAAAAGCTGCGCAAATATCGCTGGATAACCTGAGTAAAAGTCTGAGCCAATCTTGCTCGGTCGCCACACTTGATGGAGATGACGTGCTGTATATCGCACGCACGGCAGTCAATAACCTGGTGAGCATCGATATTGGCCGGGGAAGTCGCCTGCCGGCATGGGCCACATCAATGGGCCGCGTACTGTTAAGCGCATTGCCGGAGGCAGAACTTGAAGCATGGCTGGGACGGGCAAAACTTATCCGCTACACCCAATACTCGATTACGACAATTGCACAATTGCGCGAAGAGATTGCGCTAGTGCGCCGCCAGGGGTATGCCATTAACGACCAGCAACTTGAAATTGGACTGCGTTCTGTAGCGGTGCCGATGCTGGCACGCGGCGGGAAAGTCGTGGCGGCGATGAATGTAGGTGTTCCTGCGGCAGAACTTACAGTGGCCGATCTTCGTGCGCAAATATTGCCGCCGTTACGTCGTGCCGCAGCAGAGTTATCGATGTCACTTTAGGTTGGCGATCCGGTAAACAACATGTCGCCGTAAGGGATGCCCTTCATCCAGAAGGGGATGATCAAACTCCTCACCGCGCTGCATACCGATTTTTTCCATCACGCGCTGCGAAGGGATATTATCCAGCGCGGTAAATGCCACAATTTCTTTCATCCCATGCAGTTCAAAGCCGATTTCCAATGCTTTACGCACCGCTTCTGGTGCATAGCCCTTACCCCAGAATGCGTTATCAAGCCGCCAGCCAATTTCAATAACCGGTGAAAAAGGCAGCTCATAGCCGGGAACATTTAGCCCAACAAAACCTATAAATGCCCCGGTACTAACGGTGTCTTTTTAATCGAAAATTGGCACTTAACGGACGGTCTTGTCTACTAATCGATTTTTCAGACGATAATTTACCTCTTACCGTACGTTTTCGTACGGTTGGCCCTCAAACCCCTGATATTAAAAAACCGGACATTACGTCCGGTTCTTAGTTGCCTTATAAGAGCATTTTCCCATCGTTATCAGGCACAACAACGGTCTTTCCATGAGTCACGATAGATAATATTTCCTTCCGTATACTTCCAGGTGATCGCCTCATAACGCAATTCAAGCGTTTCCAGGTGAGTGCTACTCATCCCGTTAGGAGAAAGATATGGAGCAACCGTAGTGAACTTAACGTTTTCCAAAATGATATTGAAATATTCGGCCTCGACGCCTGATTCCTGGATGCGATACATCTTGATTGTTGCTTTCTTCAAGGTACGGCCTTCGCAAACAGCGCGGTACAGGAGGGGTGTTGTCTGGTCAAATTCTTTCACTATCGTGATAGGTCGGTGAACGCGCGTCCCTGTAAGTTTTCCCCAGCTCGAATCAACCGGAATAGTTACACCGTGGAAAAATGATTTTAACTCTATAGAACCCATGCGCAGTGGCATTAGACAACTGCCAACAACCGGAGAACCATTTTCATCTTCAAGCCATAAGTGAGCGGGAGTAGACATGTAATTTCCTTATAAATAAATTTAAATAATGCTAGTTTTTGACAGTTACCATTTCACATATCGACTAAAAATATATATTACAAATACAGCGAACACCGGTATAACCCAAAGCGGGACAGCAGGAAAAAAATTTATCTGCACCAACGCATATGTAATTATTATTGCCTGAGGAGCATAAAGGCCGACAAGAGACGTAAACACTCGCTTAAAGAATCTTTTAATAAGGCTAAACATCGTTATCGAATCATCCTGGTGATGATGTCTGCAATGTTTGTCTCTGATTCTGAGTGCGTAAACGCCCCTGCGCGCTCAAGCAATGGTTCGACTAAAAAATACATCATTTCTAGCTCATGAGCGTACAGAGCACTGTAATAAGCGGGAGACTGAATTTGCAACCGATGGGCGCTCTCGGCGGCTTTCTGAACAACACCATACACACCCGATAAAATTATAGCTCCACCTGATGCACGCCCTGCAAGTGCGGCAATATCGAGATTCAGGTTCGTACCAACTGAAACTGATGCAGCCGTCGCTAACGCGAATCCATGTTTAGTAAGTGAGCTTGCGGCAATGTGGACATTTACTGCCATTAACAGTTGTTTGATGTGCTCTAGTTGATCGGATGTTTTGTACCGAAATATTTCTTCAAAGTAGATTTTGAGCATTTCATACACAACATCTTCGCGCCTCAGAATATGGTAAACACCTTTGGCAAATCGGATATCCTCAGCCTTTTGTTGTTGGCAGACGTCCTGATATTCATAAGTAAAGCAGGATGTGTAATACAGCCCGCGCCTTGCACCTGCACCAATCGTTTCAATCTGATTTGATACAGCCTTTCCCACGCCTGTTAATGCGTGGTCGAGTTTTAACGCCAGAATTTTATTAGCCTGTAAATAACTGATAACTTCATTTCTGAAGTACATAACTAATCCTTGTTAATTTGATATATCAGTACGTTAGTCCACTAGCGTACGTTTTCGTTCCATTAACCCTCAAACCCATTGTCGTAGAATCAGACGTTCAGTGTGGTACTCCATGGCTACTCCTTAATTTGATTTCTGATGAGGTTCGCTAATGTCTCCACCGCGTGTTGTTCCCGCTCACCTAAAGCCCATGAAGCATTCAGGCGAAAATAGTTATGCCAGGCGCCCCCGGTGGTGAACATTTTGCCCGGCGCGATACTGATTTTATGGGTTATAGCCTGCTCACTTAGCACGCTGGCATCCATGTATTCCGGCAGTTCAACCCAGACGAAATAGCCACTTTCCGTGTGATGGATTTTTACTTCCGCGGGGAAAAGCTGATGTAGCGCCTGCAAGGTTTGCTGTTTACGCTCAGCCAGAATGCGCCGCAGCTTCCGTAAGTGCGTGTCGTAACGCTTGGTCGCCAGATAATCGACCAGAGCCAACTGCATCGGCGAGCTTGTGGAAAGTGTGCTCATTAACTGAAGCTGCTGAATACGACGTGCATGCTTTCCTGCCGCCACCCAACCAATACGAAATCCCGCCACCAGACATTTTGAAAATGACGAACAATGCAGCGTAATACCCTGTGAATCATATGCACGTGCCGGTAATGGACGTTCGCGGCCGTAATAAAGCTCGCTGTATACGTCATCTTCGATGAGTGTCACATTGTGTTGTTGCAACAATTCAACCAGTTGCTGCTTCTTTTCTGGTGACAACGTCACGCCGAGCGGGTTCTGGGCGTTGGTCATTAACCAGCAGGCTTTTACTGGATAATCGTTGAGCGCCTGTTTCAGCGCCACCAAATCGATACCGTTTTGCGGATCGGTCGCCACAGATAGAGCCTTTAAACGCAAGCGTTCCAGCGCCTGTAGTGCACCGTAAAAACAGGGGTTTTCAACGATCACCCAATCCCCCGGCTCGGTCACCGCTTGCAGACTAAGGTTTAGCGCTTCTAGCGCGCCAGCGGTGATGACAATTTCGTCCGGCGAAACTTGCATTCCGTGTTGTGCATAACGTCGAGCAATTGCGTGGCGCAGCGCTTCATTACCCGGTGGCAAATTTTCAATCACGCTCATCGCTGTTGCCGTTTTACTGACGGTCGCAAGCGAGCGGTTAAGTTGTTGCAGCGGGAATAAACGTGGGTCGGGAAACGCGGAGCCGAATGGCACTACGGTTGAGTCGCCGCTGGCCTGCAACACATCAAAAATATAGGTATTAATATCTACCGCTTCATCACGCGTCACTTTTACAGGAGCTATCGCACTCCGCGTTGCCGGGCGAGATGCCACGTAATAGCCGGACTGCGGCCGGGCGACAATTACGCCCTGGCTCTCAAGTGTCTGATAGGCATGGCTAACTGTCATAAAACTCATGCCGCTTAGCGTGACTTGCTCACGTAGCGACGGCAACTTATCCCCAGGTAGCCATGCACCGAGGGCAATTTGATCGATAATCTGCTGGGCAAGTTGCTGGTATTTTTTCATTTTTTGGCAGTACCGTTTCTATATCAGAGCGCTAAAAATACGCCAATTTAGTAAACTGTTATAGGCAAATAACGCTTTTTCTCTGCAAGTGTTTAGCGGTAACTCCGCTATTTATTTAGATAAACAGCGTTCAAAAGCAGAACGGTTTTTTTCATATAAGTCAGGAGATAGCATTAAGCTATCCCATATGCTGTTATGACCTGCCCCCGGAATAATCAGAAGATCTTTTTTGGCAGCATTCACTGCAGAATCCGCCAGCTTTTGGGGTATTTCAGAAGGAATGATCGCGTCATTCTGTGCTGCAACAACAAGCAAGTTACCCGTGAATCCAGCTGCAATATCCCATGCATCTGTGGCTTCCCAGCTTCGGTGTTTACGAATGATTTGTGAAAAATCAGGACCAAATTTGACCTTGTAAGCGGACTTTGCGTAAACACCTGGAACCATGAGAATCAAGGTTCTCAGTTGAATAACGGTACTCAAATGCAGCGCATTATAGGCCCCCATGCTTACACCCATACATCCTGACAAAGGATGATTCAGATGGGCAATGACAGCCTCTGCTTGCCTGGTACGGCTCAAGAGAGAAGACTCATATAACTCCCCTCCGGTCTCCCCGTGACCGATGAAGTCAAAAGCAGTCGTTCCATAACCTAACTCTTTTAAAAGAAGGCGATATTTAGAGAAAACCTTGCGATCCTTACCTCCCCCATGGAGCATCAAAATATGCCCCTTACAACCAGGTGTAGTCTCGGCAATTATTGTTTTACCGTGAAATGGCACATGGAAAGAGTGGTTTAAAGCTCCGTCGGTCATTGCGTTACCATGTTCTTATATATGGTTAGTTATCCATTCTTACTGTGGTGCAGTGGTTTATTCAACAAAACAATTAACTTTCACCCGCCATATATAGAGCTCCGGGGTTTATAGAATCACTTCAAGTATTATTGGTAATGAAATTCTTCGAGTGATGACAAAAAACAGCCATACATACAGAGATTGTTCTGGATTATCGTTGTTGCTAAAAAATAAAAGACAACATTTTTGTTATATTTATAACCTTATATGTTACTGTGCTTGCATCACCAGAAACAAGGTCAGGTAAATGTTTAAATTTTCGGTAACAGCAGCGCTAAATGAAGATACTGATGAGTACGAAATAAGCTCTCGTGATTTTGATAATTTGCACTCAGTCGCTTTTGCTGAGGATGATATTGAACTAGAGGCCAGGGATGCTATTACAGCGATGATTGGTGAATTAATTGACTCACGCATACCAGTGCCAACGCCATCGGCTGCGCTGGAGGGCGAGTTAGTGATTCATCTTCCTGTGCTTACATGCCTGAAGGCCACTCTTCACAACGCCATGATTAATACCGGGACAAGAAAGGCTGACCTTGCACGAAAACTTAATCAGAAAGGCCCTCAGATTGACAGACTTTTGGATGTCAGCCACGCATCGAAAGTAGAAACTCTGGAGCAGGCCTTATATCTAATAGGATATGAAGTTTCAGTGTCTGTCTCGAAAGTCGGATAAAAGAACCAGAACCCATTAGCCGCTACGATTTGTTTGTGGCTAATATTTTAAATTCATATCAAACTCCTCCAGGCCAACGGCAGTGGGCCTTGCATGTTTAATTCCTGATTAATATCCATGCTATTTACAAGTCAATTCAAGCAATGTTACTACGCGCATAAATATTAAATAAACTTAACAATTAAGGCGTATTCAATTGTAGATTTTCAGTTTCTGAATTACACATAAATGGTGTGTACATAAAAAAGATATATACCCAAAATAATTCAAGATGCAGGAAGGCGGCAAGAGAACGAGTCCCGATGAGCTTACTCAGGTAAGTGATTCGGGTGAGTAAACGTAGCCAACGCACATGCAACTTGAAGTATAACGGGTATACATTGCTGTGTTTGAATTCATCCCGGCAATTGCGGAGTCGCATGGCCGGGATTTTTTTATCGTTAAGTGAAAACTGTTATAGCTTTATGCTGAGAGTCTGTTTCTACAACCCAGGTGTGACGCGGCTTACAATCGAATCGAATCAATTTTTATGCGGAGTACTGCATGTTCGGTTTAGACGCTTTTCATCTGGCAAGGATTCAATTTGCATTTACTGTCTCCTTCCACATTATTTTCCCTGCCATCACCATCGGGCTTGCCAGCTATCTGGCGGTGCTGGAAGGGTTATGGCTGAAATCTAAAAATCCGACTTATCGTTCGCTATACGATTTCTGGTCAAAGATCTTCGCTGTTAACTTCGGCATGGGCGTAGTGTCCGGGCTGGTAATGGCTTATCAGTTCGGCACTAACTGGAGCGGTTTTTCTCAATTTGCGGGCAGCATCACCGGGCCGCTTTTGACCTATGAAGTGCTGACGGCATTTTTCCTGGAAGCCGGTTTCCTGGGCGTGATGTTGTTTGGCTGGAAACGTGTCGGGCCTGGGCTGCATTTCTTTGCCACCTGTATGGTGGCACTAGGCACGCTTATCTCGACCTTCTGGATTCTGGCCTCTAATAGCTGGATGCAAACGCCGCAAGGGTTTGAAATTCACAACGGCCAGGTGGTGCCGGTGGACTGGTTCGCGGTGGTGTTTAACCCCTCCTTCCCTTACCGCCTGTTGCATATGTCGGTAGCCGCTTTCCTCAGTAGTGCCTTTTTTGTTGGTGCATCGGCAGCCTGGCATCTGCTGCGTGGCAACAAAAGCCCAGCCATTAAAACCATGTTTTCAATGGCGCTTTGGATGGCGTTAATTGTTGCGCCTCTGCAAGCCATGATTGGCGATATGCACGGACTCAACACCCTGAAACACCAGCCTGCAAAAATTGCCGCTATTGAAGGCCATTGGGAGAATGTGCCCGGGGAGCCAACTCCGCTACTGCTGTTTGGCTGGCCAGATATGGAGCAAGAGCGCACGCGTTTTGGTCTTGAAATCCCGGCACTTGGCAGCCTGATCCTCACCCATAGTCTGGATAAGCAAGTTCCTGCGCTAAAAGAGTTCCCAAAAGAGGACCGTCCAAACTCAACGATAGTGTTCTGGTCGTTCCGTATTATGGCGGGCCTGGGCATGTTGATGATTCTGGCGGGCGTGATGAGTTTGTGGCTGCGTTATCGTCATCGTTTATACGAGAACCGCGCCTTCCTGCGCTTTATGTTGTGGATGGGGCCATCCGGGCTCATCGCTATTCTGGCCGGTTGGGTCACGACAGAAGTGGGACGCCAGCCGTGGGTTGTGTACGGTCTGCTGCGCACTAAAGATGCTGTTTCAGCACACGGCAACTTGCAGATGAGCATCAGCCTTTTGACCTTCTTTGTGGTGTATATGTCGGTATTTGGCGTGGGGTATAGCTATATGATCCGCCAAATTAAGAAAGGGCCACAACCTTTTAACGACGACACACCTCCTACGCATGGCACACCTTCTCGTCCGCTCTCTGCGGCAACTCAATCATTAGAGGAGTTACGTTAATGGGCGTCGACCTGTCAGTTATCTGGTTTGTCATTATTGTATTCGCAACACTTATGTACATCGTGATGGATGGTTTTGATCTCGGCATCGGCATTCTGTTTCCGTTTGTTCGTGACGCAGATGACCGCGATGTGATGGTGAACAGCGTGGCTCCCGTTTGGGACGGCAACGAAACCTGGCTGGTTCTCGGGGGGGCTGCATTATTTGGGGCGTTCCCTCTCGCATACGCCGTTATTATTGATGCACTCACCATTCCGTTAACGTTAATGCTTATTGGCCTCATTTTTCGTGGTGTGGCATTCGAGTTCCGCTTTAAAGCAACGCCTGCGCATCGGCCTTTCTGGGATAAAGCATTTATTGGTGGCTCAATAGTGGCGACGTTTTGCCAGGGCATTGTGGTTGGGGCGGTAATTTCTGGCTTCCCGGTCATCGGGCGCACCTTTGGTGGCTCTCAACTGGACTGGATTACACCGTTTAATCTGTTCTGTGGGGTTGGTCTGGTGGTGGCATATGCGCTACTGGGGGCGAGTTGGCTGGTCATGAAAAGCGAAGATCCATTGCTTAAAACCATGCGTAAAGTCGTCAAACCACTGCTGGTGATGATGTTGGCTGTTATCGCGATTATCAGTATCTGGACGCCACTTTCACATCCGCAAATCGCTGCCCGCTGGTTTAGCCTGCCGAATCTGTATTTCCTGTTGCCGGTACCCCTTCTGGTGGTGTTGTGCAGCATCTGGTTATGGAAAGCAGTCGGTTCTGAGGAAAGCTGGCATAGCACACCGTTTTTGCTGACACTGGGGCTGATTTTCTTAGGCTTTAGCGGACTGGGTATCAGTATCTGGCCCTATCTCATTCCGCCGTCAATTACGCTTTGGCAGGCCGCAGCTCCACCGCAGAGTCAGGGCTTTATGCTGGTCGGCGCGCTGTTTATTATCCCGATCATTTTGGTTTACACCTTCTGGAGCTATTACGTTTTTCGCGGGAAGGTACAACATGGCGAGGGGTATCACTGATGAAACAGACCGGAATCCGTTTGTTATGGATGGTCGCGTTATGGGCCGCGAGTGTTTTGGCTTTGACCGCTGTGGGGATGGGATTCCGGCTGTTGATGACAGCCGCCGGATTTAAGTCCTGAGATAAAAATGTCGGATAACGTTTACGCTTATCCGACATTGATTTTTAGATGGCTAACACACCGCTGGCCGCTTCCATATAACGCAACGAGAAGTAGATTCTGTCCTGGCCGGCTGGAACGAGCGTCGATAACCATTTTTGCTGATACTCCGCTGGTGCAGGTTTTGCTTTAAAAGTTTTGGCCTGTTTATCCTGACGGAACAGTTCGATAACTTTCCCCGCAGACGGTGCTTTCAGGTACAGCGCCCGTTCAGCAGCAGTCAGCATTTGCGTTCCCGCTCCATCCTGCACCCATACTTTTACGCCACTATGGCTCAGGGTTGTCAGCCATTTACGGTAAGAGTCAGGCGTCATATTTCCGGCAAAGAAGCTACTCACCGCAACGGGTTTATCAGCAACTGCCGCCAATGACAGACGGGTTTTACTCAGCCAGCTCAGCGCTGCTTGCTGCATTTGTGGGTTGCGCCAGCGCAGGTCATCGAGTTCACTACTGATATACCAACCTGCAATCGACTTTTCACCCAGTACGTCTACCCAACGTTTTGCTGCCGCCACATCATCAGCACGCAGGCGATTGAGATAATTTTCAAGCGCAGGAAGCGGCTGTTTTTGCCGTTCGAAAAATCGACCGTCTGCAGCAAGACCGATAACGAGCTTCATACCGTTGGTAGTGGTTAGTTGCGCTTTATGTTCAAGCCAGGCGCGAGACTCGCCATCGCGAAACGCATTATCGTAGCGGCTCCACTGCAATACCAGGGTATCAATTCCCTGCCCTTTGAGTTTGTTCAACACGCTCTGCCACTGGGCATCAGTCACTGTGGTATCACGCAATTGCGGCTGATACATCACCGCATTCATGGCATTGGCAAAAGGGGCAACCAGCAGTAACGCGGTTAATAGGATCTTCATTACCAGCGAGCTCCCAGAGTCAGGAAAAGATTATTTTTGGAGTCGGTATCGCGGTTGTGCCCGGAGAACGCACGCTGATACTCAAGCCCCACACTGACTTTATGTGGGAAGGCGCTGTAGTGCATCTCTCCAAACCAGGTATTAAGTCTCACACCAACACCGCCCAGGGTGTTGTCGCTGTACGGAGTGTCAGTACTGGCGTTGTACTGGGCGTGCCAGTAAGGCTCAATAGTTTGTTTGCCGTTGATTTTTTGATGCCAGCTCATGCGGTAATCGGCGGTATAAAGCTGATAATCCGCTTTAACGAAATGCGCCGCATCCAGATAGAGATTTTGTGCCATCCAGCCATTGCCTGTCGGATGCCAATCATCACTATATTTACCGCCGTTAAAGAACGAGGCACTGGCACGCAGCATAACGTCAGCCTGGCCGTGATGATGATCCAACGGGATCTGTTGTTCAGCCGCCAGATAGATAACCTGGTCACGAAGCGGTTTCCAACGCACACCAACCCCCAACATTGGCTCATATACCGGCATAAAGTTCTGCTGGCCATTGCTGTCACTACCTGCAAACACACGGCTGTAAACGGAAAGCTGATCGCCGTCGATGAGTTGGTTTTTACCGATACGGTACTCAGCCTCAAATTGTTGATAGCTCCGGTAACTTTTCCCCTGCTGAACCCCGTTATTGCTGCCTCCACTATTAAGTGAATCTGGCGTTAAACCGAATGAACCATCGTAGGTGAAAGTCCAGCGACGTTGACTATCTTCGTGAATCCGGCGGAATTCAAAACGGTCTTCTTGTTGTTTGTCGCTCAGCTGTTGTTGTGGCGTGATGCTGTTATCAATGTCATCCACAACTTGCTCGCTGTACTGCTTCGTTTTCGGCTTATCGTCCAGTCGTTCATTGAGATACACCAACTGGCGTAGGATTTCTGGCGAGTCCGTGTGGGTTTCACGGGCTTTTTCCAGCGCATCACGGGCTTCGTGATGCTTACCTTGCGCTAATAGTGCAAAACCACGTGCAGCATCATCCATCACCGGAGTCGATTCCAGTTTCAGATCCGACATTCCACGCTGTGAAGCAATATTCTGCCAGTGGGCGAAGACCTTCTCATCACCGGCAAGTTTTGCGCTGAGCGCTGCAGCGTGCACATCGTTATCCACCATTTCTGTGACAGGAACCTGTGCCCAACTCGCCTTGGCAAGTGCGTAATCTTGTGTAGCGTAAGCCAGATATGCCACCTGACGTTGGTAAAATGGCGAAGGGTCACGCGCAACCGCTTGTTCGGCAGCGTAAAGCGCGAGGCCCGGCTGCCCCGGATAGCATTGCGCAAGGTGTGACCAGCTTTCAGCGTCATACTGCGCAGATAAATCACCTAATATGTTGCGCACCTGCGCGCAGTTTTCCTGCCCCTGGAACAGTCGTGCCTGCGCCATGCGTTGCGTGGCGGTTGGCAAAGGCCGGGCAAGGCGAGCTTTGTTTTCAGCGGTCAACCAATCAGGGTGTGCTGCAAGCTGGCTATACAAACGTGTAGTCAGTGAATGCTGCAACTTACCGGCCTGATTAAAGGGCCAGTAACGCAATAGCAATTCAGCAGCCACTTTTCCCTGGCCCATAGAAACCAGCTGAAAGCTGGCAGTTTCCAGTTCTTGCGCGGATAAACCGCGAGTTTGCGTGATTTTACTAATGAGCTGCATGCTGGACTGCGTGTCTTTCTGCGCCAGACTTAATGCTAAACGCTGATCGAGCGCCTGCATTTCCGGGAAGGTATTGAGCAGTTCGTTCGCCCCTTTCCAGTCACCTTTTTGGATGCGGATCGGCACTAACGTCGATAACACATACTGTCTGTTTTCTGGATGTTTAACGCTCCATCCCGCAACTGTGTGCCCCGGTTGCTGGCTATAGGTTGCCAATAACCACATCCAATTACGTTCTTCGATGGCTGAATCAAATACGGGTTTACGGCTTGCGAGATAACGGCGTAACTGAGTCAGTGCATTAGGCTCAGCCAATGACTGCGCGTAAGCCAGTTGCATTCCAGCACTGTTCATCACTCCCTGGCTTTGCAAATCCAGGATTCGTTGGTCGCGCTGCATATGTAACAGAATTGCAAACCATTGTTGATACTGTGCGTCACTCAGCGTCGCCTCACTGTCCAACAGGGCAAAACCTTGATCTGCTGCCCCCCACTGTTGCAAGAAAATTGCCCGCTGCGTGTAGTTGTCCGCCAATTGCTGCCCCTCTTTTGAGTGACGGAATTTCGGGTCAGACAACTGCGCGCGGGCTATATCTAGCTTATTGAGTTTGAGAGCATAGTTACCCACCTCACTGCGACACTGAACGCCCGGTGAGGCATCGCAGTTTTTCTGGAATGCCAGCAATTGCTCGTAAGTTTTGATTTCTGGAACAGGCACGGGAATCGCCACCAGTGCACGATGTAAGTCAGAGTTTTGTGGCCTTTTCGCAAGCTCACTTTCCAGCAACTCCCGAGCTTTCTTATCGTGGCCGAAGTGCCGATAAGCCTCAGCAAGCCATAACGACAAGCGCACGCTCTCGGGTGCCATTGCATGAGCATGCTCAAAACTGCGCAACGCGCGAGTTTCGTCATTTGCTTTCAACGCTTCATGTGCCCGCTCAATATGCGGATAAACCTTGAAGTAAAGGTAATCACTGAGTCCCAGATCTTGTTTAGATCCTTCCTGTGCAGCCAAAGCGGGTACCGCAAGTAGAACACCGCAAACCAGAGCTGCCAGCGGGGTTAGCCGTATCTTCATACTGTCTCCCTGGCTAGTCGAGCCTGTTGCATCACGCTGATACCTGCTTTTTGCAGCAGGTCTTTCAACGATGGTTGCAATCTCTTTTGCTGTGCCAGCGCATGATCAACAACGTGTTGACTCACTACCCCTTCTTGCACCAGAAACTCGCCGAACATCAAATCGCTGCGTTCATAACGTAATAGAACAGCTCGCAGAACAGCTTCATTGAGGTGAGATTCATTACTCAACACTTCAGCAAACAGAAGTTGCCCGGAGACATATTGGTCCCAAATCTCATCAGCCTGCGCCTGCGTGAGAAGGTTTTCTTTGACGGCACAGTCGAGCAACTGCTTTTCCTTTGTCGATTGTTCATCGCCGTACCAGTGACGCAGCCCAATAACTACCTGGCCTCGCGGCACAATAACGTAGCTCACATTCCGCCCGAGTTTGCGACCCAACGCCGACAATGAAACCGGATCGATCGAGTTCTCACAAGCAAGAACCAGTGTGTCACCTTCCATGCGCAATGGCAGAACCGCATGGTGCTGCACCACTTTTGCAGGAACGCTCTTAATCAATGATTCATCAAGTGCGAGAGGATCGATTGACTCCATCGGCACTTCAGCTTGTTTTGCCAGAGCAACAGCAAGCTGATATGCAGTGATATAGCCCAGTTGCACCAGACTTCCGCCCAGTTTTAGGCCTGGAATACGCTTTTGCAGCGCTTCTTCAAGTTCAGCCTGGGTAATCACACCAGAATCCACCAGGATATAACCCAGAGGTTGAGCAGAGCGTTGGACGCTTACGGTCGGGAAATCGTGAGTTGTTTTATCCCATGCCACGCGACGTGGGTCGCCATGTTGGATAACCTGCTTAATCGCCCGCCAGTTCGCCACAAAGTTAATCAAGTTGCCCCAGAACAGGCGCGGCAATACCAATAAGCCTTGTCCCAGCCCGTAATAACCTGTCACAAATATCATGCGTTGAATGATGCGGTTAGACATCAGCAGTAAGTTAATCCACAGCAATATCGTCAGCCATGAACCGCCGACAAATATTGATAAGAATTGCCATGCCCCATCGACCGTGCGCTGATAAATGATGATGGCAACCAGTTGCAACATCACTAGCATCGCCGCAAAACTGAGGAAGTTTGCAATCGCCCCTTTACGGTCGCGCCACAGGAAATAGTTGAGAACCGGGCTTGAACTCCAGCGGTGAGTTTTAAAACCCTGGAACACGATGCCGATTATCCAGCGAGACTTTTGGCGCACGGCTGTGGCAAAGGTGTCAGGGAAATATTCACGCACGCAGATAACATTGGCAGTTCGGGCACGCTGACCAAAGGGTTTGGCTGATTTATCTTTTGCGTCAACAACCGGGAAGCGACAGAAAATCTCTTCCATTCCTTTTTGACGCAGGCGGAAACCAATATCGTAATCTTCCGTCAGGCTCTGCACATCAAACGCAATGCCGTCACCATCAGCTAATAACGCCAAAACCGCACGGCGGCTAAAACATGTACCCACACCGGCGCTTGGAACCTGCCCCGCTAATGCCTCACGTACCGGTACATCTTTACCATGCAGTTCTGAAAATTCATCCAGATAACTCAGGCTTGTGAAGTGTGTCCATTTGCGTTCAAACGGATAAACTGGGATCTGAATTAAGTCTTTTCTATCAACCAGATAGTTGAAAAGACGCAATTCGAGTGGAGAAATAACATCTTCTGCGTCATGAAGAATAAAACCGGAAAAATTAAATCGCGCGCTGTTTTCAAACTGTAAAATAGCATCCAGAATGTTGTTCAGGCAGTCCGCTTTGCTGGTGGGACCTGGGCGTGCGCATACCACTTTATGAACATTTGGAAAACGTGCGCAGACTTCATCTACATCACGTTGCGTATCCGGGTCATTAGGGTAAGTCCCTACAAATATATGGTAGTTTTCGTAGTCCAGTGAACTGGCGGCAAGACGCGCCATATTGCCGATAACCCCAGTTTCATTCCATGCAGGGACCATAATAGCCAACGCTTTTTCTTGTGGCTCATGCAGGGCTTTATAGTCCAGATAATCATTGTTGCGGTATACCGTAACCGAGCGCCATACCCGGCGAACCCAGTAAACAATATCGATAAATAAATCATCAATTCCGCTAATTAACATCAATATCGCCAGCGTAATAGCGACAACTTTCAAACCGTAGAGATACGTTGAAAAGTAATCAACAAACCAGTCCATTTTTTACCCCAAAGGTCATGTAAAGCCCGCTGCAGCCATCAACAAGAGGTCAGATGCATCTACAGTACGGCCTCAAATGTTACCGGTATCATAGTGTATGAAGATAAATCCAGGAAGGATATAAATCTAGAATTAAGGTTTTTTACAATCCATGAAATTGTATCATCAACATTAAAACCAGTGTTTTCAGCTGACATTTACAACTGTTACAGGATATACAGCGAGGAAACAAAATGAGAATTTTCTGTGACAACGAGGGCATTTCTTGCCACAAATGGCTTTGATCTTTACATTGACGGCCTGAATAGTGAGGGAGAAACGAACATGACTTATATCTGGCTGATTGTGGCAATTATTGCCGAAGTGATTGCGACCACTTCACTAAAACTCTCCGAAGGCTTTAGCCGTTTATGGCCAAGCTTGGTCACAATTGTGTTCTACGGCGTGGCGTTTTATTGCCTATCGGTAACCATGCGCACCATCCCTACCGGGATTATTTATGCAATTTGGTCAGGTGCTGGAATTGTATTAATCGGCGCGGTGGGCTGGATTTTTTTGGGGCAGAAACTTGATTGGCCGGCGATCGCGGGTATGGCATTGATTATTATTGGCGTGTTAGTCATTAACTTATTTTCAAAGTCGGTCGCGCATTAACCCCTCTTTTTATAGCCATGTTTGCGGGCTTTCCCAACACGAAAGCTTGCCAGCATGGCATATCAATTATTAACCATTCGTAAACCAAATCTTAACTATTGAACCTTTTACACTGCTGACAATTCTTTTGCATTTTTTCTAAAAGTTGAATAGTAACCAGACGGAATTATCTATACAGTGTGCCCGTCACGTTAATGAGGTTGATGGTAATGGTTAAACAATTGAGATCAAAATTAGGGATGATTTTGTTGCTGATAGGCACGGCGTTGTTCTCCGGGCAGACTACAGCGCAAACACATGGTCATTTTTATTTGGTCGTCAAAAGTGCTGACATGTTGCTACGCCATCAGGCTGATAGTGACGAAATCCGTCAGGCTGCCGAGGATTCCGCCGCCGATTTTCGTGAGCAGCATTTTCACGTGAAAGAGCGCCGCGCCGGGACTTATCAACTCTAAGACTTTATAACCCAGTTCGATTTAAACGTGGTAAATCGAACTGAGCTCTTCAATCACCCTTACAAATTGCCTACTCCACCATCTATTAATAATTCGCTGCCGACCATAAAGGCAGACTCATCGGATGCGAGAAAGACGGCAGCTTTTGCCAATTCGAGAGGCGTACCCAAACGACCTATTGGCACGAGCGCACGAATCTCTTCGCGGAGTACTTCCTGCGACGCACCATTGCCGAGCTTACCCAAAGCCGGAGTTTCTGTTGGGCCAGGGCTTAATCCATTCACCCGAATTCCTCGCGAGTGCAGCTCGCCAGAAAGGGTTCGCGCCAGAGAAAGGATTGCGGCTTTGCTGGCCGCATAAGCATTGCTTTGTGGCAAACCAATATGTGCACTCACGGAACCACAGACAATTATCGACGATGGGTTAGCCAGAAGTGGCAATAGCGCCTGAATCAAAAAGAACGGCCCTTTCAGATTGGTATTCATCAGCCGGTCATAACTGCTTTCGTCCCAGTCCTGTAGTGGATGATGCGTTACGTCGCCGGCATTTACGTACAACACATCGAGACGCGGCCACCATTGTGCAATCTGTTCAGCCAAATCGCGTTGTTGACCGATATTTCCCGCATCGCTGCGAATAATATGTACATTTCCCAGTTGCTCTTTCGCGGCCAATAATCCTGATTCGCTACGTCCGGTGATAGCAACCGTTGCCCCTTCCGCAAGAAACTGCCGCGCCGTCTCAAAACCAATACCGCTGGTGCCACCGGTGATTAACGCGTATTTACCTTGAAGTCTTCCCATTGCCGTTACCTCACTATTGACTAGTCAGCCCATTATTTACGCTATAGTATCTTTTGGATAGTAGGCACCATTTGGATACTAAGGCACTGGATGGGATGTATTGACTATTCACAGGAGCAAACGTGATTAATAATTTTTCGGCCTTGCCCACGGCAGGTCAAAGCTGCCCGATGGTTAGTTTCGTGAATCTGATTTCTGGGAAATGGGCGATCCCGATTCTTTACCGCTTGATGGTCATTGATGAGCCAGTGCGCTTTAGCGATCTACAGCGTGCGGTTCATCCCATTACTCAAAAAGAGTTGACGCGCCAGCTACGCCAATTTGAATCCAGACGATTGGTGACCCGGCAAGTCTTCGCAGAAGTGCCACCGAGAGTGGAATATCAGATAACGGAATTAGGGAAGTCTCTACGCCCTACGCTTGATTCGTTAGCTGACTGGATGCGGGAAAATAGTGGGCAGTTGAGAGAGTAGAACCCTCACTGAAATGCTAGTAAATGCAATCAGTGAGGGGTTTTTAACGGTTACTTATCGCCGAAATGGATAACGGTACGAATCGATTTCCCTTCGTGCATTAAATCGAAGGCTTCATTGATTTGTTCTAGCGGCATACGGTGGGTGATGAACGGGTCAAGGTTGATTTTGCCAACCATCGCGTCTTCCACCATACCTGGCAACTGTGTGCGCCCTTTCACTCCGCCAAATGCAGAACCACGCCATACGCGGCCGGTTACTAACTGGAACGGACGAGTTTTGATCTCTTGACCTGCGCCCGCAACGCCGATGATTACGCTTTCGCCCCAACCTTTATGGCAACATTCCAGCGCGGAACGCATTACATTGACGTTGCCGATACATTCAAAGCTAAAATCCACGCCGCCGTCGGTCAGTTCGACAATCACATCCTGAATCGGCTTTTCGTGGTCTTTCGGGTTGATGCAATCAGTCGCACCCATTTCGGTCGCCAGTTTGAATTTCTCTGGATTGGTGTCAATGGCCAGAATACGCCCGGCTTTCGCCTGTACCGCGCCCTGAATCACCGCCAGACCAATACCACCCAGGCCAAATACTGCAACCGTATCGCCCTCTTTGACTTTCGCCGTGTTGTGCACAGCGCCGATACCGGTGGTGACACCACAACCTAACAAGCACACTTTATCCAATGGTGCCTGCGGGTTAACTTTTGCCAGAGAAATTTCTGCCACCACAGTGTACTCACTGAAAGTACTGGTGCCCATGTAGTGGTAAATCGGTTCGCCATTATAAGAAAAACGCGTGGTGCCGTCTGGCATCAAACCTTTACCCTGAGTGGCACGAACGGCCTGGCACAGGTTAGTTTTGCCTGATTTACAGAACTTACACTCGCGGCATTCTGCAGTGTACAAAGGAATGACATGATCGCCAGGCTTCAGGCTAGTAACACCCTCGCCCACTTCCATAACGATACCGCCGCCTTCATGGCCCAGCACTGCCGGGAACACGCCTTCAGGATCATCACCAGATAAGGTGAAAGCATCGGTATGGCAAACGCCAGTATGGGTAATCTTTACCAGCACTTCGCCTTTTTGTGGCGGTGCTACATCAATTTCTACGATTTCAAGCGGTTTGCCTGGGCCAAATGCAACAGCTGCACGTGATTTCATATTCTTCTTCCGTCGTCAGGTGGGATGGATTTTATTTTAGATAAGAGCGAATTAAATTACCGACTTCTGCCATACGTACAGCACGCTGATCCTCAGAGGTTTCCCCCGCGACCAGCTCGTCTTTTAGATGGATCTCCATCATTTCGCCCATCAGGCCGTTCGCCGCTCCGCGAACCGCTGCGATTTGTTGCAAGATGGCGATGCAAGGATCGCCATTTTCCAGGGCGCGCTCAATTGCTTCAGTCTGGCCACGTATGCGTCGCACGCGAGTCAGAATGCGTTTTTTGTCTTCAGGTGAATGTGGCATTTTGACCCCCTCATACTATAGGGGGGTATGGTACACTATTGTCAGAGATATTAAAGCACCGTTGATAAATGTCAGTCTGCAAATACGTCAACAAGCCGAATGTTTAAATCATGATGGAATCATAGCAGAGCGATTGTTTTCACCGAGGGATGGTACAAATGGAAGAATGAAGGTGAGAATAAGCAGCCGTTGGTGTTGTGGCTATTCCGGTGTCATAGCACCAACGGGATTTATGCTCTGCTACTTTTTGCGAAAGAGATTAATAGCAACTGCCGTCAGAATCCCTATCAAGGGCATGGCTATAGCGCCCGCTAAAAAATTATGCTGGTCTATTCGCTTTTCCCTGCGGATATCAGCAAAGCGTGCAAGCGCGTGTTTTTCATCAATGGCACTGACCTCTTCGAATTGTTTTTCGTAACCCTGTTCAGTCAACCGAGCGGTTCCGTCCGTGTCAGACCTTTCTAATACAACGGTTTGTTTACCTTTTTTAAAAAAGCGGTAATCCGGCATTTGATGCTCCACATTGAGAGATATGCGATTAAACAACATACAGACCGGTATTAATTGCGTACAGACCTGCCTGTGGATTCGCATCCAACTGCTCACTTATTTGCATTTTAGTTGATCAATTCCAGCAAAAACTGAAGTAATACTGGGATAGCTAACTACACCGCTATTTTGTAAAAACCAGCGACGCCTCCGCTCGGGACTTATATCGTGCTTACGTAGCCCTACATCGCTTATTCGCGTTTTAGGATTTGCAAGCACGAGTTCATGGGCATGATCGATTAACAGTAGTGTACTATGCGCATTTCCAGTGGGACGACACCCTTTCCAGGGCCAACTCCGTTAAATTTAGCCCTTTTTCCCTGGCAGCATGCGCAGCAATGTATTGTCTTTCCACACATAATGGTGGAACAGTGCGGCAAATGCATGAATGCCAATCACGAAGTAACCGATGTTGGCGATAAGCTCGTGGTAACTCTTGATGGTAAATTCCATATCTTCATCAGGTTCAATCGCATGCGGCATAGGAATGCCAAACACCGACCAGTCACTGCCTTTAAAGTACACCGTTGTAAAGCCGAGAATCGGTAACACAATAAACATCAGATAGATAATCGTGTGCACCAAATGGGACATTCCCGTAATAGCAGGATGCGGTTTCGGCGTAATCGCGGGAGCGCGATATTTAATGCGTACCAGCAAGCGGGCAATCATCAAAAAGAACACGCTGATCCCACAAGTTACATGAGTTGCGTTGAAGACTGGACGATACGATCGCGGTACAAAACCTTTCAGTTCCATCGCGCAATATGCCCCCACTATCAATAAAAAAACCAGCCAATGAAGTGTTATCTGTAACGAGGTGTATTTGCTGCGCATTAAGGTGTCCTGCTTAGTAACAATGATTTTTCCAGGATAGCGGCTAATTCTTAGAAAATCATTAACATCTGATGAAATTATCTAACACCCCCCCTGACAATCCCTGTTTGCGGCACCTCGGTTTATGAACTATCACTAGAGTTGATTAAGGATTAAGCAATTCCTGATGATTAAAAGTGAGGTTCATATCATGAAAAAAATCGGTATCAATGGCTTTGGTCGCATTGGCCGTCTGGTATTACGCCGTGTTCTTGAAACCAAAAGCGAAGTTGAAATTGTCGCTATCAACGATCTTACCTCGCCCAAAGTGCTTGCCTACTTGCTTAAGCATGACTCCAGCTATCATAACTTTGACGGAACAGTGGATTACACTGACGATGCGTTAATCGTCAACGGTAAGAAAATTGCGGTGTATGCCGAAAAAGAGGCGAAAAATATCCCGTGGGGGAAATTGGGCGTTGAGATCGTTATCGAGTGCACTGGTTTCTATACTTCGGAAGAGAAAGCCAGCGCACATCTGGACGCAGGTGCGAAGAAAGTGCTGATTTCCGCACCTGCTGGCGATATGAAAACTATCGTCTTTAACGTTAACTGCAACACTATTACGCCAGAAGATAAAATCCTCTCCGTCGCCTCCTGCACCACTAACTGCCTAGCGCCAATGGCGAAAGCGCTGCACGACAACTTTGGTATTAAAGGTGGCACCATGACCACCATCCATGCTTATACCGGTACACAATCACTGGTGGATGGCCCGCGAGGTAAAGATCTACGTGCCTCTCGTGCTGCGGCACAAAATATTATTCCGCACACTACAGGTGCGGCGAAGGCTATTGGTCTGGTGATACCTGAGCTGCAAGGCAAACTCAAAGGGCATGCGCAACGCGTACCGACACTTACTGGTTCAGTAACAGAACTGGTGTCTATTCTTGAGAAAAAGGTGACGGTCGAGGAAATTAACGCAGCGCTGAAAAAAGCAACTGAGGGTAATGAATCGTTTGGCTATACCGATGAGGAAATTGTGTCGTCCGATATAGTCGGCACGAATTTTGGTTCAGTGTTTGATGCAACACAGACGGAAGTGACCGAAGTTGGCGATTTGCAATTGGTTAAAACCGTGGCCTGGTACGATAACGAATACGGTTTTGTCACACAGTTGGTGCGGGTATTGGATGCGGTCGCGAAGGAATAATAAATACCTCTCCCTGCCCGATTCGCAGGGAGAGGTTTTAAAGACTTATTTCAGCAAACGTACTTTGACGGATTTGCCTTTGATCTTGCCCTGTTGCAACTGTTTCCACGCATGGCGTGCAACAGACTCACGAACAGCAACATAAACGTGCATTGGGTGAACATCGATTTTACCGATATCCGCCCCATCCAGCCCCATGTCACCTGTCAACGCACCAAGAATATCGCCCGGGCGCATTTTCGCTTTCTTACCACCATCAATACACAACGTCGCCATTGTCGCTTCAAGTGGTTTGATGCTGCCACCGGTTGGTGCAGGCTGCCAGCTCAGGGACAAGTTCAGCATTTCTGCCAACACGCTGGCGCGTTGTGCTTCTTCTGGCGCGCAAAGACTGATAGCTAAACCACTTTCCCCCGCGCGTGCGGTACGGCCGATGCGGTGAACGTGAACTTCCGGGTCCCAGGATAGTTCGTAGTTGATGACCATTTCCAACGCTTTGATATCCAGGCCACGAGCCGCAACATCGGTTGCCACTAACACCCTGCTGCTGCCGTTGGCGAAACGCACCAGTGTTTGATCGCGGTCACGCTGTTCCATGTCGCCGTGCAGCGCCAGCACGCTTTGATTGCTTTCACTCAGCGCATCACAAACGGCCTGGCAATCTTTTTTGGTATTACAGAACACTACGCAAGACGCGGGCTCATGCTTGCTAAGCAGTTTTTGCAGCAGGCTGATTTTGCCACTGCGCGAGATTTCGTAGAACTGCTGTTCAACAGACGGCAGTTCGTCTACTGAATCAATTTCGATAGTTTCCGGGGAGCGCTGCACACGGGAACTGATTGATGCAATCGCGGTAGGCCAGGTTGCAGAGAACAATAACGTCTGGCGATCCTGCGGTGCATGGCTGATGACTTCATCAATTGCATCCGCAAAGCCCATATCCAGCATACGGTCAGCTTCGTCCAGCACCAGCGTTTGCAAAGCGTTTAACTTAACAGTCTCTTTTTTCAAGTGATCCAGTAAACGACCTGGTGTTGCGACAATGACATGCGGCGCATGTTGCAATGAATCGCGCTGGGCACCAAATGGCTGGCCACCACATAGCGTCAGCACCTTGATATTTGGCATATAGCGCGCAAGGCGACGTAATTCTTTGGCCACCTGATCGGCCAGTTCACGCGTTGGGCACAGCACCAGCGACTGAGTAATAAACTGGCTTGCATCAATATGTTGCAACAAACCAAGGCCAAAGGCCGCAGTTTTACCACTGCCGGTTTTCGCCTGAGCACGGACATCTTTCCCAGCCAGTATCGCGGGTAATGCAGCCGCCTGAACAGGCGTCATGGTGTGGTAACCAAGTTCGGTGAGATTGGCGAGTTGTTCTGCTGGCAGAACGTTTAGGGTAGAAAAAGATGTCACAGTTATACTCTCAATTAATGGGCTGTCAGACAGCGTCTGGCGCGCATCTTAGCAGATTTGAGGGGGCAACGCGGCAGTTTCAGGCAAAATAGCGCTGGAGTTTTCAATCATAAAGCGACCATGGATAAACGTCGGTCCCACTGTTTGTTCGGAACATAAACAGAAATCAAACGATACCCGAGATAATTCTTAAGCATTGCTAGTCGTATTTAATAACCAGATATACAATGCGAAGCTGTTTATGATGACCACAATAAAAATAAGGTATATATGAAAAAGTTAATGATAGCGGTTGTTGCTTCAATGGTGTTATCTGGCTGTGCTCAACAAACATTTACGATTAACAAGGATATTGCTGAAAAACCACAGCAAACCACTACACACCATTTCTTTGTTAGCGGAATTGGTCAAACAAAAACTGTTGATGCTGCAGCTGTATGTGGTGGCGCTGATAAAGTTGTTCGCACTGAAGTGCAGCAGACATTTGCTGACGGTTTCCTGGGCTTTATCACTCTGGGGATTTATACCCCTCGCGATGCTCGCGTATATTGCTCTAAATAAATACTCTTGCCGGTGTTATGCACCGGTATTAAACATTTTTGATATAGTTAACACAAAATAATAACATGCCGAAATGATACCATCAGGCAATAGTATAAAAATAAATAAGAAGATGATTTTCAATGACATGGGGATTTAAAGTAGCAACAGTAATTCTTGTTGTTGTAGTGCTAGTTTGGCTGATGCTAATTATCAATACATTTGATAAATATGCACATTTTCATTATTTGATCGATCAAATTGAAGGGACATACTTGAGGTGACTTAAGTTAAATCACCTCGATTTATAATATTGCGCTGATTCTAAAACCCCACCACCAATACATTGCCACTTTACCAAAAGCATTAAAATATCAATGTATTAGCTAGCGTGGGTGTTGATGTCTAGATAGACCATTAACTCAGCTTTTGCGCTCTGTTTAGCAGCTGCGTCTTCGGCAACAATATAAAATGATCTGGATGAGCCTTCTGGTGCTTTCTCCGCAGGATAAACGGTGTAATTTAAATCCTTTTTGCCTGATGCTATCTGGCATTTCATCGTCCACGCATTCAACTCTTTCGCATCACTCTTACATGTCGTCGGCCCGTAGGAATAACTGAGATAAGAACCCACCCGCGCCTCTGCATCTTTTACATAAGATGGAGTACTGTTGAACCAATATATCCCGCAAAGCACTAATGCAAGTGGTGTTGCGATTAAAGAAATAAGATGTGTTTTTTTCATGATCCCAGAGTTGTTTTAAATTAGAGGGCTCGAAGTATATAGGAATCCCCTTATTGATTACACATTTTGAAATGGTTTTTTTATATTTGTATTAAAACGTATTTAATCACGCCGATTGTAACTGTGAGTGAATATTATGTTTGATATTAGTTTACGGTGTCTAGATTTTAATTAATTGTTAAATATATGATCACACCTGTTGCGTACAACGACATAAAGCGAGTAACTAATTAGTTTCTTTTCCCTTAAAATATATCCATACAATATATAAGTCTTTCTGTTTATTTGGCAATTATCCCTCATCCCATAATACCGGGCATCATTTCCTACCCGCGTTTGACTCTGAAGGCAGATCATTTCTGCGTCAGATCTTGCTTCCACATGTGGTTAGCTACTTCTTAATTGTACATATATGAACAATTCCTCTATGCTAGTAATTAAGTTAACTCATGTCTCAGTTTTTGGCAGGCACAGATTATATAGGAGGACATATGGCTAACACAGCACAGAAAGACCATCTAAATGGCGCCATTGACCCCAGCAAAGCGCTACCTGTGGTGTTTCGCATTCTGGATAAATGGCACTGCAATTCTGATGAACAACTGAAATTACTGGGTATTTCATCGCGTTCAACATTGAACAAATACAAAGAATCCGGTGGGGGCATTCGTCTAACCTTGGACATGCAGGAACGAATGAGCTACATCCTCAATATTCATAAGTGTCTGCGATTACTGTTTACAGCTGACGACAGCGTTTATGGTTGGGTGCGCAAACCTAATAGTCACCCTTTCTTTGCTGGACGCACAGCCATGGATGTGATGAAAAGTGGCCGCGTGGCTGACCTGTATGAGGTTGCCAAACGGCTGCATGCATGGCGTGGGGGAATGGCTTAATGCAAAAGCCGCCACTTACCAAGTTCGAAGGGGAGAAAGCCTATCGGATAATCCCAAGTCGCTATCCAACAATTGATTTGTATGAAGACGTGGCTAGCACCGACGAGCTTGAGGCTGTTTGGGCTATAGAGGCAATGACCAATGACCGGTTAAAAGAAGAGGCCGGAGAGTTGTCATTGGTGCCAAAACACGATTGGCTGGTGGGTATTCATGGAAGCAGTTATGTAATGGCGGCATTCACCCATTTAAATCCGGAGGGAGCACGATTCACCACTGATGATTTTGGCGGCTATTATTGTGCTCCTAAGTTAGATACCGCTATCAAAGAAACGGTGTACCACCAGGAGCGTGTATTAGGTTATACCTGCGAACCTGCACAGAAAGTGCAGATGCGCGTACTGTTAACTACATTCGACGCAACCTTGTCTGATATTACAGATGAACCGTTCCTCTCCTCACCTATCTATCACGCCACGGACTACAGCCAGGCAAAAGCCTTTGCTCAGACTCAGAAGTCCCAAAACGCGGACGGTATCCATTATCGCTCCGTTCGCCATACAGAGCATTTTTGCTATGTACTCTATCGGCCTTGCCTGATTACTCATGTTCATCAGGCGCAACATTTAGAGTATCACTGGAATGGAAGCGCCATTACAAATGTACTCAGCATCCAGCTATATGGTGAATAGCGGAAAACCTCTGGTTTGGCTGCGCCATTTTTTGGATTAGATTTCTGTCCCTAAGTTAATCTCTACAACGTGCCGCTGCCCATCATCAATCAGCGGGATAGTATTTCCTGACTGCGATACCCCATCCAGCATGACCCGATATTCGCCCTCACCTTGCTGCGCATTTATCTGATAATCACTCGAACCATGTCGATAAATCATGCTTACATAAGGCCAGTCGCGTGGCAGTAATGGATGAACGGTGATTGAGTCACCCTGGCGTTGAATACCCAGCAAGGTTTCGATGATTAACCGATATGCCCAACCGGCCGAACCGGTATACCAGCTCCAGCCACCACGCCCGGTGTGCGGCGCAACGCTATAAATATCTGCCGTCATCACATAGGGTTCGACTTTATAACGTTCAATGGCATCCGCAGTGAGTCCGTGATTGATCGGGTTAATCAGCGACCATAGCTGCCAGGCCCGTTCGATATTGCCGCTACGGGCAAACGCCATTACCGCCCATATCGCACCGTGAGTATATTGCCCACCGTTTTCACGCACGCCAGGCAGGTAACCCTGAATGTAACCAGGGTTTGGCCCGTTTCCGTTAAATGGCGGAGTAAGCAGTTTTATTAGCCCCGCCTCGTTATCCACCAGGCGTGAGTCCAGCGCCTGCATCGCTTGCGCGCACCTCTCCGTGCTTCCCGCACCGGATAACATCGCCCAACTTTGGGCGATAGCATCTATCTGGCACTCTTTTGCGCTTTGCGAGCCTAAAGCTTCTCCACTATCAAAATAGCCCCGCCGATACCAGGCCCCATCCCAGGCCGCCGCCTCAAGATTGATTTGCAGTTTTTCAGCTTCTTTACGGCACATTGCGGTGATTTCGTCATCGTTGATTTGTTCGGCAAGCTGCGCAAATTGCTGCAAAACATCATAGAGGAAGAACCCGAGCCAGACGCTCTCACCCTTGCCTTCTAACCCGACGAGGTTCATGCCGTCGTTCCAGTCGCCCGCGCCCATCAACGGCAAACCATGTTGACCAAATCGCAAGCCGTGACGAATGGCTTTTACCCCGTGTTGCCATAGCGTCTCTTCAAGCGCGCTGATAACCGGTTGTTCATAAGCCGACTCCTCGCCCGGTTGTAACTCACGCCCCTCAAGGTAAGGCAAGCGATGTTCGAGCAAGCCGATATCGCCGGTGGTTTTAACGTAGAGGCAAATAGATAACGGCAACCAGAGGTAATCGTCTGAACAACGGGTGCGTACCCCATTCCCTAATGGTGGATGCCACCAGTGTTGAACATCTCCTTCAACAAACTGACGTGATGCACACAGCAGAATTTGCTCGCGCAGCCGTTCCGGTGCTGCATGGCTCAAAGCCAGCGTGTCCTGTAGCTGATCGCGGAAACCAAACGCGCCGCCGGACTGATAGTAACCGCTGCGAGCCATCAGGCGGCAAGCGATGGTCTGGTAAAGCAACCAGCCATTGGCCAGTAAGTTAACCGCAGGGTCCGGGGTAGAAACGACGATTTTGTCGAGCATGTGATGCCAGTGGCTGTGAACATTCGCCAGTTCACTACGCGCGGCGTCTTCGCTCAGATACTGATTAATCATCACTTCTGCGTCCTGCGCGTTCTGCCCGATACCCAGCACAAAAATAAATGTCCGTTGGTCACCATCAATCATCGTGGTTGCTGACTGAACTGCGCCGCATGGGTCCAGCCCCGCGCCCGTTTTATCAGACAATGTGCGTAGCTTCATGGCCGCCGGATCGCGCTGCGAACCATTGCGCCCAAGGAATTCCCGACGGTCGCCCGTCACTGAACAATGCACACCCGTCACCGCGAAGAATGCCGTTCTCTCCGAGCCGTTGCTGTTGTAGAAGTTATTTGCCAACACGCCGCAGCCACGCCCGGTTGTCGACGCGCGAGTCACAATATGCATGCCCGATTTGCTGCGCGATTCACCCAGCGTCCACTCCACATAACCGGTCACGGAGATTTTGCGGGTGCGCCCTGAAGTATTACTGAGCGTCAGAATGGCGATTTTTACCGGTGCATGTTCTGCCACCAGTATTGTTAACTCCGTATCGATACCGGTTTCACGGTGGGCGAAAACGCTGTAGCCAAAGCCGTGACGAGAAAGATAGTACCCGTTGCCGCGCACCGGCAAGGTGGTCGGTGACCAGACTGCACCGCTTTCTTCGTCACGCAAATAGTACGCTTCACCAGAACGATCGCTAATGGGGTCGTTTTCCCATGGTGTGAGCCGATATTCGTGTGCATTTTCATACCAGGAATAGGCCTGGCCCGCTTCTGAAATGACAGTGCCAAAACTGGCGTTCGCCAGCACGTTGGACCATGGTGCAGGTGTCTGGTCGTTTTCATCCAGCGTAATCTGGTATTCGCGGCCATCTTCCGAAAAGCCGCCGCGTCCGTTGAAAAACACCAGCGCACGGGTATCTGGCTGCCACGGATCGTGTTGATTAGTGGGGATCCCCAAGCGTGGTGTAAAGGCCGGTTGTGCAGGAATGGTCGCCTGGAGGCGCTGGTTCAGCTGTTCTTTCAGGCCGCCTGCCCGGTCATCGAGCACAATTTGCGCCACACTCAGTAGTAAAAGCCGATCCTCCGCCGACATATGTTCGCCGTTGCGCACAAAAATGCCGCCGGATTTATCTATCTGGCTGGCTTCAGACCCAGCCATAATCAACTCTATTATCTGGTTTTGTAGCTCTTGCTGATAGCCGCCAGGGTTATCGTTAAGGATAACCAGGTCCACGGCCAGTCCTTTCAAACGCCAGTAATGGTGTGCCTGAATCATCGTGGTGATGAGCAAAATACTTTCATCACTGGTGATGTTAAGAATCACAATCGGCAGGTCGCCTGAAATAGACCAACCCCACAGGCCTGACTGCCCGCGACGGTTACGACAAAGCGTTTTGGCGTCCGCTCGCAGTTCAGGGCCGGGGAAAAGCACCGCGCTGGCGAGACGGTTAAAGAGCGTTGCATCGTCTTCGTTGGCATTAATCTGGCGCAATACTATCTGGCTATGTGACCACGCCAGCTCAAATACGCGGTCGGCTATCGGGTGGTCGTGATATTTCTCAATCAGCGCCTGGCTGTGCTGGCGGCTTTCCGTCACGCCATAAATAATATCGACGGTAACCGGCAATCCGGGTTGTAAAATGATGGTCTGACGAATGGCAAGAATCGGATCCAACACCGGCCCAACGCTGTTGCTCAGCACGCCGCTTTGTTGGGTTGCCAGCGCATTGGCAGGGGTTCTTCCTCGCCCAAGGAATTTTGCACGGTCAGTTTCAAATGAGGTGTCGTTCGGAGCCTGACCATGCACCACCATGGTATGAAACATCCACGGGCAAACTTCATCAGGAGCGCGAGGCCTGCGGTGGCAGAGAATAGCGTGCTGTTCGGGAAGCAGCTCGGTCTGAATAAACAAGTTACTGAATGCCGGATGTGCCAGATCACTTTCTTTCGGCGCCAGCACCACTTCTGCATAAGTCGTCAGCTCAATGGTGCGCGGTTGCCGCCCACGATGCAGCAGCGTGACGCGGCGCAGCTCAATATCATCTTCAGGTGAGACAACAATCTGCGTTTTAACGCTGACCGTTCCCGCCAGCAATTTATACTCGGCCCCCGCATCGGTAAATATCACATCGTACTGGCTGACCGGCTCACCAAGCGGCTGCCATGTATTGCTCCACACTTCATTGGTGACAGGGTCACTGATATAACAAAACGCACCCCAGTTATCGCAGGTTGCATCGCTGCGCCAGCGGGTTAACGCCAGGTCTTTCCAGCGACTGTATCCGCCACCAGACTGGCTAACCATCAGGTGGTAATCAGCGTTCGACAGCAATTGAACTTCAGGGATCAGGCTGTCTACGTCGGTAAACTCGCGCGTTTCGTACTGAACCGGTTGCAAAACCCCTTCGTGAGATTCGAAATGGCGACGCGGGCTGTACAACTCAACTGCATCAGGAACCCGTTCTTGTAGTAACAAACGAGCCGACTGGAATGACGGACTGGTCATAAATCGGTCGACCATCGGAGCACCCAACAACACGTGGGAAAGTGCCTGGAACGCCATGCCCTGGTGGTGTGCCATCCATGAACGAACCACGGCGTACATCTGGCCACTGGCAAGGCGCGATGGCGTGTAGTCCAGCGCTTCGTAGAAACCATACTCCCCACGAGCACCATTTTTCTCGAGCTTCAGCAGGTTTTCACAGGCTTTATGTGGCGAAACCGTCAGCGCCATCATGGTGGCATACGGTGCGATGACCATGTCATCTGCAAGTCCCCGTCGCAAACCAAGGCCCGGCACACCAAAAGCGTGGTACTGGTAATTTTGCAGCGCATCAAAGGAGTAATAGCCCGACTCTGAAATCCCCCAGGGCACGCCCCGCTCTTTACCCCAGTCAATCTGGCGTTTGACTGCCGACTGGCTCATCTCTTCCAGTAAACTTCCCGGATAAGTCGGCATCACCAGGTTCGGCATTAAATATTCGAACATTGAACCACTCCACGACATCAGCGCCGTTTCGTTATCAATGGTGGTAAACAGCCGTCCTAACGCAAACCAGCTTTTCAGCGGCAACTGGTTAGTGGCAATTGCCAGGAAACTGGTAAGACGAATTTCCGAAGGCAACAAATCGTAATGGCTGTTATCGAGCTTATTATTGTCGCAGTTATAACCCACGCTGAGCAGACTGGTGACCTCGTTATACAGAAAGGCAAAGTCCATTCGCGCGTGCTCAGTCAGGCGTTGTTCCAGCTCCGTAATAATATCCAGGCGTGTACGTGCCTGGCGGATCACCGATTCTGAAGGACTGCCTTCGCCTGTATGTTTGGCCTGTGCCAGCCAGTAAAGTGTTGGTAACGATTCACCCTGCCAGTTTGCGGGGAGCCAACTGAGAAAATGAGTCCATTCATGGCAGATAAGCACTAACTGACGCTGGAGATGATCCACCCAGCGGCGGATGCGCCCCTCTTCATGATTGCAAAGTGCGTGAAGGCGATTGCTTTGCGCACGCATATTTTTCAATTCAGGAAAGAGTAACGCCGGATGGAGTGTTGCAGCGGTTTTGCAGTGATTGCGAAGCTGACGCAGCGATGTCGGTGCATGCTGCCCCCAGGCTTTCTCGAGAATTTGTAATGTGTCATCGAGGCCCGTTAGCAATTGCTTGGTGTTCAGTATTGGCCTGTTACGCAGCCCCGTTAGCCCTGCGCTGAGGGTGAGCAAATGCCCGGCCATATTGCCGCTGTCGACACTGGAGATATAACGCGGATTGAGCGGCACCAGGGTGCGCGTGTCGTACCAGTTGTATAAATGGCCGCGGTAATGCTCCATTTTATCCAGCGTGTCGAGCGTCAACGTGATGCGTTGCAGCATTTCACCCTGCGGAATATAGCCAAAATCCCACGCCGTCAGGTTGGCCATCAGTGACAAACCAATATTTGTTGGCGATGTGCGATGCGCAATTACCGGCTGGGGAATTTCCTGGTAATTATCCGGCGGGAGCCAGTTTTCTTTCTCCGTAGCGAACGTTTCAAAAAAGGCCCATATCTCGCGACTACTTTGGCGCAGCAGGCTTTTGTTTTCATTATTAAATGTGATGGACGCCCGGGCAGGTTCACGGCTCAGCCAGCTTAATAATAGCGGAGCGAGACACCACAGCACACCGACGGGTAGCGCAACAAACAGCATCATCGGGGCCAGGAATGCCGCAAGCGCAATCAGTGCCAAACCGGCAATAACATTGAACCACATTGCGCGATAAAAACGCATCGGCGAGGCTTTCGCGCTCTCAGTGCACTGGTCGAAACTGGCCCACTGGTTGAGATTGTGATGGCTGATACCGAGGCGCCATAAAGTCACCGCAATGGAATGCAGCGAATAACCGGCCTCATGAGGCAACGTGATAAACCCGAGGCCAATGCGCATCAGGCGTTTAAGCCCACCCGATGACACCAGAATCAGATGTTGCAAGAATGGCCGCCGTGGGGGTTTATTGAGAATATCCTGGGCGATAACCAGCACAGTGGGAAGTAACAGCACCGCAGCCAAAACGCATATCCAGTAAAATGGATTCGGGACCAGCAAAAGGGTACAAAACACCAACACAAGAAATGACGGTGCGACCAGGCTACGACGCAAGTTATCCAGCAGTTTCCAGCGAGAAAGCGTAGTTAGCGGGTTTTTGCCGCGCGTGCCATCCGCTTTTCTCGGGTTGAGTTTAAGCCAGTTCAGCAGTTGCCAGTCGCCGCGTATCCAGCGGGTACGCCTTGCCACATCGGTAAGGTAATTATTGGGATACTGCTCATAAAGCAGCACTTCACTGAGCAAGCCGGAACGGGCATAGCACCCTTCCAATAAATCGTGGCTCAGCACCAGGTTTTCCGGGCAAGTATTGCGCGTGGCTTGCGTAAAAGTATCTACATCGTAAATACCCTTGCCAACAAACGAGCCTTCACCAAACAGGTCCTGATAAATATCCGATGACATCATCGAATATGGATCGTTACCCGGCACGTTACTGCACATAGCCGCATAGCGCCCCTGCCCGTTACGCGGGATCTCTTCAGCAAGCCCTGGCTGCAAAATACCGTACCCTTTGACGACGCGCTGTTTTACCGGATCGTAGACCGGATGATTAAGCGGGTGCGCCATAGTTGCGACCAGCTTATGGGCGGTATCGCGTGGCAGGACGGTATCGCTATCCAGAGTGATGACATATTTCACCCCCGCAGGCGGGCTAATTACATTGCTGTGGACTTCAGAAAACTGTTCTGCGGGTTTGCGTAACCAACTATTGAGCATCGACAGTTTGCCGCGTTTACGCTCATAACCCATCCAAACGTTTTGTTGTTCATTCCACTGCGCCGTGCGGTGAAGTAAAAAGAAAAGCGGCTGGGGAACGGAGGCATAGCGGCGGTTCAGATTCTGCATTTGCGCTTCAGCCCAGTGCAGAAGCTCGGCGTTTTCCGGCGAGTTTTCATCGGGGGAATCAGCAAAATCCGTCAGCAATGCAAAGTACAGATTGGCCGTATTGTTACCGAGGTAACACACTTCCAGACTGTTTAGCAGCTTGTCTATCCCCGCGCGGCTGGTAAGTAAGCAAGGAATAACAACCATGGTGCAAAACTCGGCTGGAATGCCAGTCGAGAAATCCATACGTGGCAACGGGAGCGGAGAACGAAAGCGAGTCGTCGCCTCACTGAGTAAATTGATCGCTAACTGGCTAACCAGCACGACCAGCGGCAGGGCAAGAAGCGCCAGCGGCCAGTTCATACCTTGTTCGTGTGTATGCGATAAAACGTCGGCGGTAAATGCGGTGGTCAACAGGCTCAGGCTACCGAGCCAGGAAAGCAGCGGAATTTGATTAAAGCTGTGGCGTAGTCGGACTACCCAAGATGTATTTGCCCCAAGCTGTTGTTCCAGTTTCGAGCGCCCTTCCCCAATAAGATAATAACCAACATGGTTACCATCTGACTGTGCCATCTCAAGAATGTGACGCGCGACTTCGGGTTCACTGTGGTGGCTGTGCCGGGCGAGGATCTCGATAATGTGCCGATAGTGGTCGCGAGTATCAAAATGCATAGCCGGGTAGATACCGCCGGGATCCTGGCGCAATGTCTGTTCGACCAGGCTCATGGCTTCGGCAAAGTCTGCCCAGTTGGTTTCGCTTAGCAGACGCAAACCGGCAATGCTGTTACTAACCGATAGCTGGCTGGCAGCAAGTTGCTGGTTGAAGCGGTGAATCAGGTAATCGGTGGTGACGCCTGTTTCAGCAAGGCGCTGTTCAACCCAGGTCAGCGGCAAAGAAAGCATATTCCCCCGCCCCTGCAAGCGGCGAACGAGCTCAGCCACAAAAGCACTGCTCAATGGCGGGCGTGAACGAGCCATATCCGCAATCACCATAATCAAATCTGCTGGCGTGTTCTCGGCACATTCAAAAATACGCGTTACCCAGACATCGGCGAGGTTTCGTTCTTCCTGCGCGTCAGCGACTTCGATACTGACCCGGCGTAAATTCTCGATAAGCGCCAGGCGCAACATTCCCGGTAGCGCCCAAAGCTCTCCGAGTGTTAGAGGAGTGACCTGTTGATATGCTGCAATGTAGCTTGTCAGACTGGCAGCATCCCAACGGCCATCAGCGTGGGCAATGGCTTCAGAGGCAATGTCATAAATACGCGGGCAATTATGTGGCGCGGCTAACGGCGGCAACCCCTTGCCAAAATTCTTGGGTAGGTGATGGCGAACCACGCGGATTTGTTCTTCGATAAGATAGTAATTATCCAGCAGCCATTCGCCAGCGGGCGTAATTCCTGACTTTTCACCCGCGTTGAGTAGGTAGCAATTACGGGTAATGATGGCTTCATTATCTTCCAGGCGCTTGAGTAAGTAGTAAGGCAACTTGGTGGTCGATAATTTATGGGAACGCGCCAGCTTCTGGCCATAGCGTTCCATTTGGGCCGCAGAAAATAGCTCAGCTTTGATAGGACTTTCATTCGCAGGCTCAGTGCCCAACCAATCAGAGGTTTTTGGATGCAATTCCAGTGACTTACTCGCGGTAAACCACTGTTTAAAGTTTAATTTCATGAATTTGCTCATCAGGCGATGTGAACGCACAGGAGCAGTTGTTCAATCAGATCAGAAACGTTCTCTCAGGATGGGGTGTCAGGCATCAGGGATTTAACAGCTGCAAGAGTCTTCTATAAAGTATAGGTTAAATTTTGTTCGTTTTTCTTGCGTGAGTTTTCATATGCCTGTGAAAAGCATTGCGAGTAAGCCCGGAGCTATAAAGTGATTTGCCTTTCAATGAAGGGAGTTCATCCTAGCACGCCCATGAATAAATAACGCACAGTTATCGGGGCGGCGAACAGAAAGCTTGCAGGCTTTCAGTTGAGGATACCAACCGAGTTCATCAGGATATAAGTCGCTTCTTTTCGAGTGTATTGATTAATCCTGGGCACAAGACGTTTGAAATGTTCGCTGGCGCAGTGTGCATCCAGAGCCGAGCGGTCAGGCCACTCCTCTATAAAAATGAAATGCCCCGGATCTTTCTCATCAATATATAAGTCATAGGCAATATAGAGTGGCTCCTTTCTGTTGACCACTTCAAACCGACATCTATCTTCCGGCTATGCCCGTCATGGCGAAAGATTTACAGGGTGATGCTGAACTGACGATCACAGGGTTCCTTATCGGCTTTTGCATTGCGCAACTGATTTGGGGACCGATTAGCAATCGTTACGGGCGTCGTCTGCCACTGTTTATCGGTTTAGGCCTATTCATCATCGGCTCGGTGGGCTGCGCATTATCAACAGATATCGTGCAAATGTTATACGCTATGCCTGACGTTCTATTACGTTGCAGCCTACGCCTTTATCGCGGGCTCTCCGTTTGTATATATCACGTACTTCGCAGCACTATGGTTGGACGATGGGCTGGATAATTGCGGTGTTTACGGCAGCCAGCGCCTTGATGGCATTGACTGTTCAGGTAAAAAACAACTATCCCCTGCCCGAATGATTTTATGAATTTCATTCATAGTGGCTATTAACCAGGCGTAATTATCTTTCATCCCGACTCCGTTAATCTGAACGATAAATTCTGGATAAATCGATACCCGCCGGGGTATCGACAGATGCGGATTAAATATTCTTATCGAAGAAGACGTCTAACTTTTGCAAAGCCTTATCAACGTATTCAGGCACCCAATACGTCTCGATATGGGTAGCGCCATCGATCAGGAAGAGTTCTTTGTCCTTCGTACCAGTGGCTTTCGCGAACGCGTCTTCAGTCATATAGAGCGTATCCGCTTTTGTACCGGCAATCATCAGCAGCGGTTTATTGATGAGATTGATATGGTCCGTTACGTCAAAGCTCATCAAATCCAGCAGACTGCTGGTGGTGTATTTGAACGTGGAGTTCGGGTGCGCGTGGGTTTTCCAGTAGTACTCGTAGCCCTGGCGATACAAGGCAAAAGGTAATTTAGCAATCTGTTCATCAGTCAGGTTGGCATCGCCGGAGTAAAGCACTTCTCCTCCGGCGGCTTCCTGAGCACGTGCGTCAGAAGCCTGCTGAAGACGCTGCTGGATAGTATCCAGCTGTGAATCCTGCATACCATTGCGGCGCACAAGGCCTGAATTAAACATGCTGATGGTTGCTATCGATTTGAACCGCTTGTCAGTTTCAGCCGCAACAAGTGAATAACCGCCGCCTCCGCAAATACCCAGCAGACCAAGGCGGGCGGTATCAACCCCCGGATACTGGCTGATGTAGTCAGCCATGCCGTGAACATCTTCAATACGGTTAGCCGGTTTATCCACGCTGCGAGGCATACCACCGCTGGCGCCCTGATAAGCCGCATCGGCGGTAATCGTGATGTAGCCCTGTTCGGCGAGACGCTGGGCATACAACCCGGCGACCTGCTCTTTTACGCCGCCATTAGGATGTGCAACCACCACCGCAGGGTATTTTTTAGCGGGATCATAGTGAGCAGGGGTATAGACATTCGCGGCGATCTGGATGCCATGCAGATCGTATTTCACCGGATGAATGTTGACCTTGCCTTTGACGTTCTCGGTGATGGCACCGTCATAGGCCAGTGTGAATGGATTTTTTTTATAATCAGCCGCATTGACTGAGGTCACTCCGGCCATTGCCGTGAGTAGCATTGCACTGATAAGCGTGAATTTCATGGTCTCTCCCGATGAGTGTCAGCCTGGTTATGCAGGCTCGCGGAATCAAATTTGCAGGCTCAGATTAGGCAGAGAGGGCTGTCAGCATCGTGACAGGGAAATAACATTTTTGTCAGGAAAGGGACCGGGATGGTTAGTGTTTCTGACAACGCTGTCAGGTAACTGTCAGCTTTATGTTGGCAATCAGGAGGCAGAATGGTCTCGTTTAATGTGATTCATGTTCAATTTTCTGAGAAACGGAGCGATCAATGAAAAGCCAGAATGACCCAACAATGCCAGAGCGACGCAAGCTATTAGTCGCCGGGGCGGGTATTGCCGCCGCCTCGCTGCTCCCCCACGTATCGGCGGCGAGCCAATCCTCTCAGGTCGATTCATCCAGACAAACCAGCCAACGCAATGCTACTCCGGGCAAGCGTAAACTCGGGAAGCTGGAAGTCTCAGCTATCGGTCTGGGCGTGCAGAACATGAGTCGTAAATACGACACATCTGTTCCCTGGCGTCCTGAGATGATCAATGTTATCCACCGGGCATTTGATGAAGGGGTGACGTTCTTCGACGCTGCTGAAGCCTACGGTCCCTTTGAAGTCGAAAGAATTCTCGGGGAAGGCGTCGCCCCATTCAGGGACAAAATCGTTATTGCCACTAAGTTTGGCTGGAACATTGACCAGCAGACAGGTAAGCGACTGCCGGGTCTTAACAGCAGACCGGAGCATATCAGACAGGTCGTCGAAAACATGCTCAAACGCCTGCGCACCGATCGCATCGACTTACTGTATCAACACCGGGTTGATCCGCAGATCCCAATCGAAGATGTCGCCGGTGTGGTGAAAGATTTAATGGATCAAGGAAAAGTCCTGCACTGGGGTCTGTCTGAAATGGGCATCAACACGTTGAGACGCGCCCATGCGGCATTACCCGTTACCGCCGTACAAAGTGAATACTCCATGCTCTGGCGCGGCCCTGAAAAGCAGGTACTTCCGGTATGTGAAGAGCTGGGCATTGGTTTTGTGCCATGGAGCCCACTCGGCGTACAGTTTTTAACGGGCTGGATTGATGGAAATACCCGGTTCGCTGCCGGTGATATACGTGCTATAGAAACGCGATTTTCACCCGACAATCTCCCGCACAACTTACAACTCGTTGAGTTGCTGAAAACCTGGGCGATAAGAAAAAATGCCGCACCGGGTCAGATTGCGCTGGCATGGCTCCTGGCCCGTAAATCCTGGATAGTTCCGATCCCGGGCACCACCAATAAAGACCATATGCTGCAAAACACAGCGGCTACCGGCGTGTCGCTGACTGCGGCAGAAATGACCGAGCTCACCCGCTCACTGGATGCGATCACTATCCAGGGGCAACGTCTGCCGGATGCCGTGCAGGTTTATTCCGATGTTGAAGCACCGATGAAAAGTTAAGAGGAAGTCCCGTTATGCGCCTGTTGTTAGTCGAAGATGAAGAAAAAACGTCAACCTATCTCAACCGTGCGTTGAGTGAGTCCGGATTTACGGTAGATGTCTCTGCAGATGGCGCTGAAGGTCTTCATTACGCGCTGGAGTTCGACTACGACGCGATAATACTGGATGTAATGCTACCCGGGATGGATGGCTACCGGGTACTTGAGGGTGTGCGAGCAGCCAAACAGACGCCGGTATTGATGCTCTCGGCTCGCGGCTCGGTCGACGAGCGCGTTAAAGGGCTTCGTCTTGGCGCGGATGATTATCTGCCCAAGCCCTTTTCGCTTATTGAGCTGGTGGCGCGCATTCAGGCACTGGTGCGCCGCCGCGCTACGGATGGCGCAGACATCACCCAACTGCAAATTCACGATCTGCATCTCGACTTACTGGCTCGCCGCGTATTTCGCGCCGGAACGAGACTGGAACTGACCGCAAAAGAGTTTTCCCTGTTAAGCCTTCTGGCCCGGCATCAGGGGGAGATTCTGTCAAAGATGATGATTGCGGAGCAGATATGGGACATGAATTTTGACAGCGATGCCAATGTGGTTGAAGTCGCCATTAAACGACTTCGCGCCAAAGTGGATGCCCCGTTCGATATCAAACTGCTGCATACCGTTCGTGGCATGGGTTATGTCCTCGAAGTCCGGTCCGAATAAATGAAGAGGATAAGCATGCCTAAGCGTTCCATCTCCGTTCATCTGGCGCTGATGTTTGCCTTATCCGCGCTGCTGATTGTCTCCGTTATCGGCATCCTGCTCAGAAGCTCCTTGCATGATTCTTTGCAAAAGCAGATGCATAATGAACTGCTGTTCCGGGAATCATTAATGAGTCCGTGGATCACCGCCCGAACCTCGGCTGACGGCTGGTCTACGCTGGCCAATAAATTTACTGTGTTAACCAATTCTGAAGGTGAACGCGTTCGCTACTGGATAGTGAGCGATAACCCACGCTTTAGCATCGGGGGAACACCACCAGTGGGTGTTCAGTGGTCTTCTTTACAGGAAGGCTTTAATAAAGTGCCCGGTGCATCAGAAGGTGCATGCTCGCTGTTTCTGTTAGTGAAAACCATCCCCGCCAACGGTGAAAGGCCTGAGCTGCGCTATGTGGTTGCTATCGACTCCACACCGTACATGGGAACACTTGATGCGTTCACGCGTACATTGCTGATCATTACCGCACTGGGCGTCGTGATTGTCGCCTTACTGGGATACATCGTATCAAGGATCGGTCTTCGTCCGGTTAGGGCGCTCAGTAAACAGGCCCGGCAACTCGCTCCCGGGGACCATGGTCAGCGCCTGAATACCGAAGCATTACCTGACGAATTACAGCAGTTAGCATCATCTTTTAATGGCGTGCTGGAACGGCAAGAGGTCGCCTGGAGGCAGCTCGAAAGCTTCAATGCCGATGTTGCGCATGAACTCCGGACTCCGCTGACTAATCTGATCGGCCAGACGCAGCTGGGGCTCTCACGCCGACGTTCGCAAGATGAACTGGAAGAGTTATTGGGTTCCAATCTGGAAGAGCTTGAACGTATGACATCTATAGTTAACGACATGCTGTTCCTGTCGCATGCTCACGCGGGTGAACATGCTTCCCAGCTTACGCAGGTGTCCCTGAGAGAAGAAACCCTGAAAACTGCGGAGTATGTTGAACCCTCTTTTGCTGAAAAACAGCTCTCTCTGGATGTTCAGGGCGACGTCACCGTGCACATCGACCGGCGACTGTTCCACCGCTCACTGGCTAATTTACTGGAAAATAGCGCAAGACACTCACCGTCCAACAGCACGGTTACGGTGCGCTTAAGCGAAAAAGGTCATCAGGCCTGTGTCGAAGTTTCAAACCCGGGCGATCCGATAGCACCAGAGCACTTACACCGGCTTTTCGAGCGGTTCTATCGCGTCGACACCTCCCGATCCAGGAGTGATACCCATCATGGACTGGGCCTGTCGATCGTGCGTGCTGTCGCCATTATGCACCGGGGAGATGTCTTTGCCCGTAGTGAAGGTGGCATCAATACATTTGGCCTCACCTTTGCGATACAAGCGGATAAAGTGGCGGGTAATGCTCAATCCAGCGCTGAGTCGGGACAAGGGTTAACTGACAGAATTGTCAGGGGGGCGTCAGCCTGACGTCATTACTCGCTCGATAAAATCATCGCAGGCAATTCCCTCTTCATTGATAAGGACGCTTTGCATGATCGGACATTTACGTTACCTCGGGCTGTTACTGCCCTTCTTCACCTTTTCATCCTGGGCAGCGGAGCAAAATCCTGCTGTCCATATCGCCCCCGCAGGAAGTCAGAATGCGGTGTACGGGCCTGCCGAGAACTTTACCGGTCGCGTCCGGGTTGATCCTCTCTTCAAACCGGATAACGACATCAGTGTTTCCGGGGCTTATGTCACGTTTGAGCCTGGTGCCCGCTCCGCCTGGCATACGCATCCGGCAGGTCAGCGGCTGATTGTGACCTCGGGTGTCGGGCTGACCCAACAAGAAGGCCAGCCGGTGCAGGTTATCCGCGCCGGTGACGTTGTCTCTTGCCCGGCGGGCGTCAAACACTGGCACGGGGCGGCACCCGGCAGCGCGATGACGCATCTGGCGATAACCGGGATTGTGGATGGCAAAAGCGTTAACTGGATGGAGAAAGTGACAGATGAACAATACCACGCCCATTAAAGCATTAGCGGCAGCGGTACTGCTGACCTTTGGTTTTGGTCTCGCGGCAAATGCTGCGCCCGTCAATAAAGGAGCCTCAGAAATGAACCACGAACAAACGGTTTCAGATACGCTGTCAGCCAGCCAACAGGCCATCCCGTTGATTGCGGCATCGATGGCCAGCAGTCAGATGGATAAGCTGAATGCAGCACTGAATCAGGGACTTGATGCAGGACTCACCATAAACGAAACCAAAGAGATTCTCGTCCAGCTTTATGCCTATACGGGCTTCCCCCGTAGCCTGAATGCGCTTAGTGAACTGATGAAGGTCGTCGAAGCACGTAAACAACGTGGCATCGAAGACGTTGAGGGCAAAGAACCGGTCGCCACCATCCCAGTCGGGGATGAGCTTCGCCGTGTCGGTACCGCAAACCAGACAAAAATCTCAGGCGCTCCCGTCCAGGGCCCGCTGTTTGATTTTGCCCCAGTGATTAACCAATTCCTGCAAACGCACCTTTTCGGCGACATTTTCGCCCGCGATAACCTCGACTGGCAAAGCCGCGAGCTGGCAACAGTTGGCGCATTAGCGGCCACACCTGGCGTTGAAGCCCAGCTGTTATCGCATACACGAGCCAGCATGCGGGTTGGCTTGACGGCAGCGCAGCTGCGCCAGCTGGCGCAGGTTCTGCGTGAACATGGCGAAAATGATGCAGCAACGCGAGCTGAAAAGGCGCTGCAACAGGCGCTCGCAAGCAATTAGGAGGTGGTTATGGAGCATGATCCCAACCGCAGAATGTTGATCACCGCACTTGCCGGACTCACGCTGGCGAACGTTTCTCTGGCGACAGCTGCCACCGGAAATGCAAACGTGCAGGGTAAAAGTCGAATTCTGGTGGCGTACTTCTCCCGCAGCGGAAATACACGGGTGATTGCGGGCGTCATTCAACGTAGCCTGAACACCGATCTGTTTGAAATCGAACCGGCAACGGCTTATCCGGAAGACTATTTCCAGACCGTTGAGCAGGCAAAAAATGAGCGTGAGCGGGGAGTAAAACCGGTATTAAAAAATAGCGTCGCAGATATATCACGCTATGAGACCGTGTATTTAGGCTTTCCGATCTGGGGGACCAGCGTGCCGCCTGTAGTGCAAACATTTCTCAGCAGCCACAACCTTGCGGGCAAATTACTGATCCCCTTTATAACTCACGGTGGCTACGGTAAAGGAGACAGCGACGACATCCTTGCCCGTCTCGCCCCAACTGCGCGTAGGGAAAAACCGCTGGTCATTGAATGCGACCAGGAGCGAAGAACAACTGAAACGGTCACCAGTTGGTTAGAAACAATACGCAGTTAATCGTCCGCATTCATGAGTCTGCCAAATAAGGGCAATCAGGGGTGCTAAATAATTAACGCTGACAACTCAGATATGATTGAACAGCAAACATAACAGAGGATGTAATCTTGAAGACGATCTTAAAAACGCTGGCCATTTGCATGATGGCGGGTGGTCTGGTGGCTCAGTCGGTATATGCCGAGCCGCTGGTCATTCAGGAACAGGGAAGCTTTTCTGCTGGTGGCACTATCATCACCGCACCAGGAACATTTGACGCGAAAAAGCCGCTGGACTCAGCTGGCCAAACCTACCATGGCGATCATGCGTCTGTGTTCTACCAAATCCCGGAGAATCCGCATAAATACCCTATCGTCATGCTGCACGGCGCAGGTCAGTTCTCCCGTACCTGGGAAAGCACCCCGGATGGTCGCGAAGGTTTCCAGAACATATTCCTGCGTCGCGGTTTCTCAACCTGGCTTGTCGATCAGCCACGCCGGGGCAGCGCCGGTCGCACGACTGTAGAAGGTACTGTTACGCCTAAACCGGATGAACAGATGTGGTTCAACCAGTTCCGCGTTGGCGTGTGGCCAGAGTATTTTAAAGGCGTTCAGTTCTCTCACGACAAAGAAGCACTGAATCAGTATTTCCGTCAGATGACCCCAAATACCGGGCCGTTTGATATCAATGTCATCTCTGATGCGATGTCCACCGTCGTGGATAAATCCGGCCCGGCTATCCTTTTCACTCACTCTCAGGGTGGCGGACCGGGCTGGTATACGGCGATGAAAAACGACAAGGTTAAAGCCATTGTCGCCTTCGAGCCTGGCAGCAGCTTTGTCTTCCCCGAAAAAGAACTCCCTGCCCCTATGCCAAGCGCGTTCGACACGCTGAAGGGTGAGCCTGTGCCAATGGCGCAATTTATGGCACTGACCAAAATCCCGATTCTAATTATTTACGGCGATAACATACCGGATAAACCTGTCGCCATGCCCGCGCAGGACAGCTGGCGGGTACGTCTGGCGATGGCTCGCGAGTGGCGCGACGTGGTGAACAAGCATGGCGGGGATGTGACGGTAACGCATCTGCCAGAGGTAGGAATCAAAGGAAATACTCACTTCCCGTTCTCTGACCTCAATAATGTGCAGATTGCTGATTTAGTCGGTCAGTTTTTGAAAGATAAAAATCTGCAGTAGGACGAAATAGCATTGAGCTTTCATTATTGAGGGCTCAATACAAACATCAATTTTTTCAAAAAAAATGGGGACGTGACAGTCTGCTGTGAGCGAACAGCGGACGTTGAATATTAAGGCCTTACAGTTGATTAGCCGTCATCCCAAAAAATAACCGGCCTTTGATTAGATTTACCAAATTCAGGGGGTAGAGATTAAAAAGACATCACGGATACTGTCAGATTGAACTGGAAATCAATCCCTGTAGTTCAGAACGAAGCTCATCTATTACAACACGCGTTTTTTGAGGCATCCAGGTAACAGCTGGCCATACAGCGCTGATCTGAAAAGTCGTGTTCGCGCTTCCGGGCAGGATCTCTAGCATTTCTCCCCGCTTAATTTCTCTTGATACTAACCAGTCCGGAAGCCATGCCACTCCAAGCCCATTGTTTACCGCCGCAGCAATGGCTGCGAAATCATCCGTTGAGAAGACTGGAGTTGGATTAAAATCAACCGACCTGCCTTTCTCATCCTGTAGTTTCCAGCTCTGCAGTATCCCACCACGCGCATATCCGATGGCTGGATGATCGCTTAGCTCAGCCACGGTAAGTGGCATTGGCCGATTTTTAAGATATACAGATGAAGCACATATCATCATCCCGTGCTGACTCAGCTGCCGGGCTTTGATAAAACTTGAGTCAGCCAGAGCACCAATTCGCACGGCAAGATCAAATCCTTCCTCAGAAAGATTCACCTGCCTGTCATTGTAAGAAACCTCCAACTGTAGTTGTGGATAGCGCCGGGTCAGATTGAATAAAAGTGGAGTGACGCAACGATGACCAAAGAGTACTGGAAGGCTTAACCTGAGACGTCCCTTTACGGCTTTTTTACCTCGCTGAATTTCTTCTTCTGCTTCTTTTAGCCTGTCCAGTGCGAGACAGGATTGCTGATAAAGAGTCTCACCTTCCTCTGTCAGAATCTGACTTCGGGTTGTGCGTTTGAACAAGGCGGTTCCGAGTTGCTCCTCGAGTCGCGAGATAGTTTTTCCGACTGCTGAGCGAGTGACATACAGCTTCTGAGCTGCTTTAGCAAAATTCCCGCTTTCAACTACTGCGACAAAAACAGGGATACTATTCAGGTCTGTTAACATTCATTGGTTCCACTATGGATACACTCAAAGGATAGAATGTCACTAATGGTGCTCACAGGAAAGTGATAACCTCATTTTTATGAAATTCATTCCGAGGATATTGCTATGAGTAAAGTTTTGATTCTGAAATCCAGCATTAATGGCCAGACATCTTTGACTAATCAACTGATAGATGAGTTAAAAGTGCTGCGTAAAAACGCCGGACATAAAGACACATACATTGAACACGATCTCACCACGATGGGATTACCAAAACTTGACCATTCACTTTTTGCAGCAATGCGGGGTGGGGACGATGCTGAACCCGCAATCCGGCAAGCAATTGCACTTTCTGACAAGCTGATTAAAGAATTAAAAGCCAGTGATTTACTCATTATTGGCGCACCAATGTATAACCTTAATGTACCGACGGATTTAAAAAAATGGTTCGACCTGGTGGCGCGGGCGCGAGAAACCTTTCGCTATACCGAAACCTATCCACAGGGCCTTGTGGAAGATGTCCGGGCTGTAGTGATAAGTTCCCGTGGTGGCGTACATGAAGGGCAACAGACAGATGCTGTGACACCTTACCTACGTTCCGTTCTGGGACTGATGGGTATCAATGATGTCGAATTTATATATGCAGAAGGAATGGATATTAAGCCCCACGGACGCGATACCGGCATTGCTCATGCCCGGCAGTGTCTCGAACAGACGACACTCCAAGCATAAGACCCCAATATATTTAATGGGAGGCCATGCCTGGTTTCAGTGTTATTTGCTCAGCATTCAGGTTATTCCATACGTTAGCTAGCGAACGTAGAGCACTTAATGGCTCAAAAGCAAAGCAGCAATCATCAAATCACATGATTCTGGCACAATATTCGTAACCAGTAAGCGCACACCCTGAATCATTTAAAAGTGTAACTCTCAGGGTGTGAATGACTATATTTGGCACAGGACTGCTATTGCAGCCCTGACAACTTTAGACTTCAATCGACTCAGAGATCTCTAACGCATCATCGACTTCAATGCCGAGATAACGCACTGTGCTTTCCAGTTTCTTATGACCCAACAGAAGTTGGATCACCCGGAGATTCTTTGTCTTCTTGTATATCAGGTAGGGTTTTGTTCTTCTCATGGAATGAGTGCTGTACAGCGAGTCTTCGAGACCAAGCTTTTCTACCCATCCATGAAAAATACGGTTGTATTGCCGGGTTGAAATGTGTTGGCAAGAACCGACCCGAGATTGGAACAAGTAGTCTTTACTGTGCAGATTACCCCGCTCTATTAGCGCTGCAACTGCTTCTCTTGTCCCTTTAGTTATCTCAAATTGGACGGGGCTACCGGTTTTCTGTTGTAACACTGTTGCTCTGCTCGAAACAGAACAGCCATATGCAACATTTGATACTTTGAGTTTTACCAAATCACAGCCCCGAAGTTTACTGTCTAAAGCCATGTTGAACAGAGCTAGATCGCGCGTTTTGCCCTCCAGTTCAAGTCTAATTCGGATACCCCAGATATGAGATATCTGAAGCGGTCTTTTTTGTCCGATGATACGATTTTTGTTCCACGGTGACGTGTTCATGCTCAAACCTCCTGCAATGTGGGAGATTTAAGTATGATTGTCCCTTATGAGCGAACTGCGGAAGTTAGCCTCACACGGGTAATCAGTTTGTAGGAAGATTTCTAAAAGTGAATGGCGCGGATTACAGGGATACTTACAATAACGCCTCACTGTGCGAACCGTATGAAAAAGCCCACTCATGGTGGGCTTAAAACCAAACTATTGTCGTTCAGCCTGCGGTAGCGGCATGCAGTTAATTAACTAAAACCCCCTACTGGTTGCGTTTTTACTAGAGGTCTAACACTCCCGGCTCCAGCAGATATTCACTCAGCTCTGACGAGATCACGATTAGCCATCAACCGTCCGGCCATCATGAAAGCCAACGGCGACACGACCAAAGAAAAACAGAAGGCTACCGGCCAAGCAATAATAAACGAACTGGCCCAAGCATCCACAAAGGTGGAGCTCATACCGAGATGAAGAATGGAGAAGAATCCAGTCATAAGGAAGGCCATCATCCCGGAGATGAAGACTTGGGCGGTGATCAAAACTTTCTTGCTGTGCATGCAAATATTCCTTTTACGGAGGTGCGAGCATGGACAGCATATAGCTACCCACGGCATCACACCCAAATTGATTAGGGTGATGCCGTGGGTTCTTAAAATAGACTAATTCTCGCAAGATACGAGGGTCGGAATAACCAAACCGACCGATCATTTTTCGGCACAAGGATTCTAAGTGTCACTCGGTAGCAAGTCAACGTGCTCAAAAAAACGAACTTGGCATACAGTTTCGTACAGCTCCCCCCACTTACAATTGATTTACTTATTCTGCTTTGAAATGACCGCTGTTGGCACGCAGCGGACCTTCAGCCCCTCAAAATTAATGAACACATCTAATAAGCCCTAGCTAATTACCCCATCTAATCGAATAAATTACTTTGCGTTATGCTTTTCCTACACAACAGCTGAAGGATAACGTCATGCAAACTGTAAAACTGAACAACGGTATTGAAATGCCCCTGCTGGGCTTTGGTGTCTTCCAGATGACGGATGCCGCAGAATGCGAAAGAGCCGTTATTGATGCCATCGATACAGGATACCGCCTGATCGATACCGCTGCGTCTTACCAGAATGAAACCCAGGTCGGGAACGCACTGAAACAGACCGGTATTGCCCGTAACGAACTCTTTGTAACGACCAAACTTTGGCTACAGGATACCAATTACGAAGGCGCTAAAGCACAGTTCGAACGCTCCCTGAATCGGCTGCAACTTGATTACGTCGACCTGTATCTGATTCACCAGCCTTACGGCGATGTCCATGGGGCATGGCGTGCTATGGAAGAACTGCAGCAGGCAGGCAAAATTCGCGCCATTGGTGTCAGCAATTTCCATCCTGACAGACTGGCCGACCTTATCGCCTTCAACAAAGTTGCCCCTGCGGTAAACCAGATTGAAGTTAACCCCTTCAACCAGCAGCTGCATGCTGTTCCATGGAATCAAAGCCGTGGCATTCAGCCAGAAGCCTGGGCACCGTTTGCGGAGGGTAAGAATGGTCTGTTCCAGCATCCCGTATTAACGGCGATTGGTCAGAAATACGGCAAAAGCGTGGGTCAGGTGGTTCTGCGTTGGATCTTCCAGCGAGGCATCGTTTCACTGGCGAAATCGGTGCGTAAAGAACGCATGGCAGAGAACATCAACATTCTCGATTTTGAACTCAGCTCTGAAGATATGCTGCAAATTGCCGCCCTCGACACCGCAGCCAGTGCCTTCTTCTCTCACCGCGACCCGGCGATGGTGGAATGGCTGACTGGCCGCAAACTTGATGTTTAAGACCCGATAAAAGAGGTATTTATTCAATGCAAAAACGTTATCTGGGTCAATCCGGGCTCGAAGTCTCAGCGCTTGGACTCGGCTGCATGGGCTTAAGCCACGGCTACGGCCCGGCGACCGATACCCGTCAGGCTATCGAGCTCATTCGCGCTGCGGTTGAACGTGGCGTCACCTTCTTCGATACCGCCGAAGTATATGGCCCCTTCCTTAATGAAGAGGTTGTCGGCGAAGCCTTAAAACCGTTTCGTGACCGTGTGGTCATTGCCACTAAGTTTGGTTTTACTTTTGGCGACGACAACAAGCAGCAGATTTTAAACAGCCGTCCGGAGCATATCCGTGAAGCTGTGGAAGGATCATTACGCCGTCTTAAGACTGATGTCATTGACCTGCTGTATCAACACCGTGTCGATCCGGATGTCCCGATTGAAGATGTTGCGGGTACGGTAAAAGACCTGATAGCTGAAGGCAAAGTTAAACATTTCGGTCTGTCCGAAGCGGGTGCGCAGACCATTCGTCGTGCCCATGCCGTACAACCTGTCACGGCCCTGCAAAGCGAATACTCAATGTGGTGGCGCGAGCCTGAGCGGGAGATCCTGCCTTTACTGGAGGAACTGGGCATTGGTTTTGTGCCTTTCAGCCCATTAGGTAAAGGCTTCCTTACGGGCTCGATTAAGCCAGGAACTACTTTTGGGAAGGATGATTACAGAAGCCAAGTGCCGCGTTTCGCCGAGCAGGCGATTGAAGCCAATGAAAAGCTGGTCTCATTGCTGGGTGAACTGGCTGCAGAGAAAGGCGTGACGTCTGCGCAAATTGCGCTGGCATGGCTGCTGGCACAAAAGCCGTGGATTGTTCCTATCCCTGGTACCACCAAACTACACCGGCTGGAAGAAAACCTGGGGGCTGCCGACATCATTCTTTCGCAGGATGACTCACGGCAGATAACCCAGGCGCTTGAAACGATTAAAGTCGTTGGCGAACGTTACTCTCCTGAGCACCAGGCCCGCGTAGGCCGTTAATATCCGGACGGGTCCGCTGAGATTGGCGGACCCTTTATTCCTGATAGCGAAGTGCATCGATCATCAGCGCAAAAGCTGGCGGATGCTGCTTACGGCTCGGGTAGTAAAGATAATATCCGGGGAAAGACGGACACCAGTCCTGCAGAACCTGAATAAGCTCTCCTGACTTTATATAATCCTGCACCCTGTCTTCAGGTATACAGGCGATGCCAAAACCGGATAAAGCCGCATCAATTCTTTCCGCCTGCAGATTAAACGTTACCTGCCCTTCCACTCTGACCCGTAACGGTTTCCCATCCTTCTCAAACTCCCAATGGTAAAGTCCACCGGCAGTCGGCAGGCGCATATTGATACACCGATGGTTTTGTAGCTCGTGCGGTGTTTCGGGTACGGGGCTAGCGGCAAAATAGGACGGTGCTCCCACCACTGCCATACGCATTTCCGGTCCAATCCTCACCGCGATCATATCCTTATCTACGCTTTCGCCAAGGCGGATCCCCGCATCAAAACGCCCCTCAACAATATCGACAAAACCGTTATCAACCACCAGTTCGAGATTAATTTCCGGATATTCCCTGAGGAAGGATTTTAACTTCGGCCATACCAGACTTCGCGCTGCATGCTCCCCGGCAGATAAACGGATATTGCCGGAGGCATTGCCGTTCAATTGAACAAGCGATTCCAGCTCCTGCTCAAGATCGGCAATACGGGGTTCAAGGCAGGCGATAATTCTCTCACCGGCTTCTGTAGGGGCAACGCTTCGGGTCGTGCGGGTCAGAAGGCGGATATTCAACCTTTCCTCCAGTGCCTTCATCGCGTGGCTGAGTGCAGATTGAGAAACGCCCAATTTACCCGCTGCTTTGGTAAAACTTCGCTCCCTTGCTACCACAAGAAAGATTTGCAGTTCGTTGAAGTTTTCTTTGAGCATCGGCAATTTCCTAGTGGAGACATTCCCTTCAACGCGCACTCATGAAGGGTGTTCATAGACACAATCATTTTAGCCCCATTACTGACAATAATGATAATTGATATTCTGACTGTATCGAAAATAAGTCTGAATTATCAGAAGGTTTATCATGAAAATACTCGTTGCAGGAGCGACAGGAACTATTGGTCTTCATGTCGTGAATACCGCTATTGAAATGGGCCATCAGCCCGTAGCGCTGGTCAAAAATAAACGTAAAGTAAAATTGCTTCCTCGTGGAACGGATGTTTTTTACGGCGATGTTTCAGTGCCTGAAACACTCACCGATTTGCCGAAAAATATTGATGCCATCATCTTCACTCTCGGTTCCGATGGTCAGGGTCGTATTGGTGCCAGAGCGGTAGATTACGGCGGAGTGCGCAATATTTTACGAATATTCAAGGATACGCCTGTTCGTATCGGCCTAATGACCACAATTGGCGTGACTGAACGACTCAGCACCTGGAATCAACGCACTGAGGTTCATGACTGGAAAAGACGTGCCGAGCGTCTGGTAAGGGCGAGTGGTCATCCCTATACCATCGTCAGGCCCGGCTGGTTTGATTACAACAATGATGATGAACACAGAATCGTTATGCTTCAGGGAGATCGTCGCCATGCAGGAACACCGGAAGATGGTGTGATATCCCGGGAGCAAATAGCCCAGGTTCTGGTCAGTGCTCTGACTAACGACGCGGCAAGAAATAAAACGTTCGAGCTGGTGGCTATACCAGGAGAAGCACAGCAGGATCTTACCCCACTGTTTGCAGACCTGCAGACTGATGATCCACAAAAAAATGATGGGGTTCTGGACATAGACAATATGCCTCTGCGTGAAGAACCTGACTGCATTATTAACGAGCTGAACCTGTATTCAAATAAATTAACCAATCTACAACCCTGACAATTTTGTCTTATAGCGGTCAGTCTCATGACAGCTTAGGTTTGTATATTTGAATGTACAGAGAGGATAGTTCCCCTGATACGAGTCCAGTTTCAAACATAAATTTTAAAAGAGGTATTAGATATGAAATCACTACTTATTACTTCATTGGTCATGGGATTTATTGCAGTGAATGCTGCATCTGCCGCTCAGGAAATTAACCATGCAGATGGGAAAGAAAAGTTAGGTGTAGTCTCAGCCAGCAATGCCTATACGCTTGATGAATTATCGAATACGCTTTCTCGTAAGGCTGATGAGCAAGGGGCAACGTCATTCAAAATCCTGTCGACAACGGGGGATAACAAGCTACATGGGGTTGCTGAAATCTATAAGTAAATCATTAGCATCCTGAACAGGATGTGTCACAGCCCTCTTATAGTGAGCGTCGATTTATGTTCAGAACAGAAGACATCATCGATGAGATAACCAAATGGATTGATTCAAACTTGCATAAGCCGCTGAAGATAGAGGATGTTGCTGCGCGGGCAGGATACTCCAAGTGGCATCTTCAGCGGATTTTTGTACAGGTAAAAGAAGTTAGTCTTGGAACATATATTAGAGATAAAAAACTTAAACTTGCAGCTAAAGATCTTATCGAGACTAATGAGCCAGTGATGGGTATAGCCTATAAATATGGATTCGATTCACAGCAAACATTTACGAGAGTTTTCTCTAATAAGTATAAATTGCCACCACTAAGATATAGAAACGCTGAAAAGACAAGATAAATAGATACTTCTTAATTGGATTTAAGCCCTCAAAATAAAGCTGCCCGCAAGAAAGACACATGAATTAAAAATCAATATGAAACGCGTACATTTTCGCGTTTCATATTGTTCAGAAATTTTATTCAGTAAGCTGACAAGTATCAACATAGATATCAAGATTCAGATCCAACGGTTTGGATAAAAATGTTCTCTCGTGTTTCCCATCACCAATAAAGAATAAGTTCGTATCATCTGGGAAATATCTGTCCTTGATATTTTTAACGCTAGCCCTTCGAAATGCACTAACCTCTTTACCATCTTTCAATAGTTTATCTTCAGAATATTCAGAAATTGATATAAATGATTGAGTATCCTTTGGAAGGTTCTTTCCTACAAATGAAAGTATAAGGTCAAAGTTCCTATCATCGATATCCTCCTTAAGAATTGCGTCTAACATAAATGGAAGTCGATGTATATTCTCACTTTTGTTTATCAAATAATTTAATGCAAAATGATAAGACATTACTGTTTTGTGAAGCTCAACCCCTTGAAAAGGGAATGAATTGATTTTATAAAGATTAGTATATCTTGCTTCTTTTACATTAAACAATTGCATCTCATTGAGATATTTTTGAAAAATATCTTTGAAATCTTTTTCTTTGTGGGATCGCTCTACAAAAAGAGACTGCTCCTCACCCATCTCACCTATCAACTCTTTAATCTCATCAGATCTCTTCGTGTGTTCCTCTATCTCGTTGTGAATGTTATTCAATAAGCGTACATTTGCCTTATTATCGATCCATGTATTAACGGATACAGTTTGTGATTTTTTCTCAAAAAAATACGAGTACTTTGACGATATTTCAAGTTCTAGTTTTTTAATTTTTGTAAGAGAGGAGTTAATGTCGGACTGCGTACTTTGAATCTTAATATTTAACTGTTCTAACAATTTATCTGTATCATTTATGTTTTGATGAAAACCATATAAGCCTTCTAAAGAATATGGCAATATTTGCGTACATGCAGGGCAACGATCAACATTATTATAATTTTGATGTTTAATGTTTCTTTTGGTTCTTTTAAGGATCTTGATATGATTTTTTGTTAAAGATAATTTATTACTCAGATTAGTATAAATATCACGTTCTTCATCTAAGAGTGCCACCAAATGTATATAGCTATCAATGTACCTTTGAGCTTCTTCACCGAACTCCTCATCCAACAATTTAGAAATAACCAAGCGAGGTTCATTACTATATTTATTTAATGAAGAAATTTTCGATTGAAGTTGAAGTCGCTCTTTTGTTAGTTGATAAAAATACTCTTTATCAAAGGAGTTCTCTATACCAAGATAGTAATCAAGATATGTATCCTTGAAGTCCTTATAAAACCCGAGATTAGAGAACGACTCCCTTAAATAAACCCAACCGACTGATTGGGAAATATAATAGGGCAGAAAAATACATTCTATTGATGCTGTTTTTAGTTCACCTTTCTGTTCAAGAAGCATGCCAAAACCAAACAATTGAGACAATTTCTCTTTAAGTTTCACATGTTCAAATCGACTATCAGCATCTATCCCATTAAAACTTACAACACTCCCACAGTCCTCTTTTAAATATATAACCCCTTCCTCTCTCACTATTACATACTTCTTCTCCACACCTTTTTTTGTGATACAAAAATCCAATCTAAATATAGGATTATATCGAATTATTTCGTTTAACCCATCTTTGACATCGTTTATTCCAAAGGTGAATAAAATACTCTGTAACAGAGTGCTTTTACCTGAGGTATTACATCCACTGATTATATTTACCCCATTCGAAAACCTCTGATCAAAATATACATTATGACTTTCAGAGACGACAAACAATCTATCAAATTTTATAATGGTCTTCATGGTTTACCTTAATCATAGCACTCAACGTACGAACACAGAACTGCAAAAAATATATCGATGTTAGTCAAATTTAAAGAGTGAGATTTTCTAACGCCATCAATGTATGCAGTTAATATGTCCTGAAGAGAGTAATATTGAGCCGTGTAATCATTATTTCTAACGAAATTTTTAATGAGCTGATAGTCAAAATTACTCATATCCTTGAGCAGCTCAAAAGAATTAATTATATAAGCCTCATGATTTTTCTGTATATTAAGGGGTATTCTAAATTGTATTGAGAACTGCTGTGCAGAGGTACGCCAATAATCGAATGTCTTTTGCTGTGAATCAATTATATTCATAACTTTCTTAACTTCTTCGCCTTCAACCCTTTTTGTTGGATCGAGTAGACATATTTCCTGCCCTTGATTATATACAGTTTCCACATTCCTAAATAGAGCAAGTATTACTTCAATGGCTGCTTTCGAGTCAGCTATATGAGAAAACTTCCTAGACATAAGTCCAATAAGCGATTCCTTTTGTTTTGCAGCCGTTCGTGGGAAATCTACCCACTGAATTTTTAGGTTACTTAATTCTTTCCGATGGAAAACAGAAGACTCTTCATTACAAATGTCTGTAACATTATTTTCAATTTTATTCTGAATGTTTTTATGTAATTCATCATAAACACAAATAGAGTTTTGCTCATTAACCCTTAATATTTGCTCAGTAATACCTTCTTTTTTTAAGGCCTTTGACGGTGAGTACTTTAATTCTATTTCTGTATTTGATATAAATATTAACTGGTGTTTATAATCTTCACTTTTTTCAAAAGCATCATTTCTTAAATTTTCGCCTACCAATAGTATTTTAGATACCATCTCAGAAAACCTAGAATCGATAGTCCATATTTTCCCGCTAAGTTTCTTTGCTTGATAGGCATGTATCTCGTTAATATAACTTAAGCAATCAGTTTTATAACAAAATAGAAAATCATCGTGATGTTCGATACAAATAAAGAAATCTTTATTGATAAAAGAATTAAAATTATCTAACAAAAGATATAATGCACAGTTTCTTTGAAATTCGAAACCAGTTAACGCATCAACCCCGGCGTTTGCCGCTTTATTTTTAGCCACCCTACTCTCCTACAACAGCTAAAAATTTCCATCGTCATCCATTGATGGATGTGGATGCAAATTAAACCATTTAAGGCGATGTGTATCACGAAAATCAAAAAAAATAAATTTGTAACATCTTTTTTAGTGATCTAATGCACTGTTTTGCATACTGTTTTTTTGTACAGTTAAAAATAATACATTAAGGGAAAACATCAAAAACTCGTTTTCCCTATTTACAGGCTTATATAACCCTAGTTAAAGATGCTTCAACATAATTCGCATACCACTGCATCATATCCCTTCTCCCTTCCAGATACTGAGCGTGGTTATATGTCCCACGAATAGAGTTCTTATCGACGTGAGCCAGCTGTAGCTCAATCCAAGCCGAGTTGAATCCCTGCTCATGCAAAATGGTACTCATCGTGTGACGGAATCCATGCCCCGTAACGAGTCCGGCATAGCCGATGCGCTTGACCAACACAGTCAATGCCATATCACTCATCGGTTTCTTGGGATTATTACGTCCAGGGAACAACAACGCTCCTGCTCCCGTCATGAGTTTAAGCTGATTAAGCAGGTCAATTGCCTGGCTTGATAATGGAACTAAATGGGGACGGCGCATTTTCATGCGTTCTGCGGGTACGTTCCAAACCTTTCGCTCAAAATCAAATTCCCGCCACTCTGCTTGTCTCAGTTCTCCGGGCCTTACTCCGGTCAAAATAAGCAGCTGCATGGATAACTTAACAAGCACACTACCAGTATAGGTGTGCAGGATACGAAGAAACTCTGGCAATTCGTCCTGGGTTAAAAAAGCATAATGCTTTTTCTCATGAGGAGTTACGGCACTGGCTAAATCAGGCGCTGGGTTGTACTCAGCCCTGCCAGTGACTATTGCATACTTCCAGACCTCTCCACACCTTTGACGAACTTTACGGACCTTCTCTGTTGCACCTCGAGCCTCGATCTTAGACAGAACAGCAAGCAACTCCATCGGCTTGATATCTTTGATTGGCCGGTGACCGATATATGGAAACACATCCGTCTCAAAGGTTCTCATCATCTCTTCACGATAGGAGACAGACCAGCGATCATAGCGACGCTGATACCACTCCCGAGTGATAGCTTCAAACGAATTTTCTGCGTCCTGTTGACGACTAAGTTTCTCAATTTTGCGCTCAAGAGAAGGATCGTTGCCAGCCGCTAATGTCCTTTTAGCATCCTCACGCTTACTTCTGGCTTCAGCTAAAGAAACATCGGGGTAAACGCCAATCGCAAGCAGCTTCTCTTTGCGTAGCGAACGGTATTTGAGACGCCAGTATCTCTTACCGTTGGGATTAACCAGCAAGTAAAGACCACCACCATCGGCCAGTTTGTAGGGCTTCTCTTTGGGTTTTGCAGTTTCAACCTGACGAGCAGTTAACTTCATTGGGGGTACCTCTCAGCAGGGGTACAATTATACCCCCATCCATACCCCCACATTAGGGTTGACCCTGAGGGAGTACTATTGAGTTCAATTGACTAATAGAATGCTATAGCTGCTGATTTATCAAGGGAAAATTGAGTTAGGTAGACTTCAGGAGAGTTTGGTTTGGAGCGGTCAGCGGGAATCGAACCCGCATCATCAGCTTGGAAGGCTGAGGTAATAGCCATTATACGATGACCGCTTTGGTCCGCCACCGGAGCCTCGAACCCCGTACTACAACCTATGATTGCCGCTCTTCCCGATGAGCTAGTGGCGGTTTGGTAATACTACCGACACATTAGATTTAATAATCGCACACTCTGAAGAGGGTTAACGGCCGGCGCGGCATAATACATAAGTGAAATTACCCATGCAATCTATAAGTATTTATTGAGGTGGTATTTTCATGCTACTGATTATTATAACAACAATTGCGCAGAAATAAGCCAACTGAGCAAGAGAGTTCGCATGTGCTGCGCATTTAATCATTTTGAATACGCGAAGAGACAACCGCAACAAATACGCTTCATTTTTGTTCCCGGAATCTGGCTGGATGAGCAAAAACCTTCCTCAATTTAGCCCGGATGGAACGCAGCTGTAAAACGTGCTGGCATTCGCCGTGGCAATCCGTACCATACACGCCACACTTATGCATGCTGGATGCTTAAAACGGGAAGAAACCCGCCATTTATCGCCAGCCATATGGACCATGAAAATACCCATATGGTTTATGACATTGATTCAACCTGGATACAGGATATGAACGGCGATCGGTTCAGCATGCTAAACCAAAAACTCGCGCTATAGGCTGTGCCCCTGTGGTGCCCCTGAAACAACCGGCAAATCAATAAAATGCAAGATAAACAAGAAATTACAAAGAAAGATCAATACAACCTGAACAAATTACAGAAGCGCCTGCGTCGTAACGTGGGTGAAGCGATCGCTGATTACAATATGATTGAAGAAGGCGACCGTATTATGGTCTGCCTGTCAGGCGGTAAAGACAGCTACACCATGCTGGAAATTCTACGAAACTTACAGCAAAGCGCGCCGATTAATTTCAGCCTGGTGGCCGTTAACCTCGATCAAAAACAACCGGGCTTCCCTGAGCATATCCTGCCTGCGTATCTGGAAAGCATTGGTGTTGAGTACAAAATTGTCGAAGAGAACACTTACGGTATCGTTAAAGATAAGATCCCGGAAGGCAAAACTACCTGTTCTCTGTGCTCTCGTTTACGCAGGGGCATCCTTTACCGTACTGCGACTGAGTTAGGTGCGACGAAAATCGCGCTTGGTCATCACCGTGACGACATCCTTCAGACGCTGTTTCTGAATATGTTCTACGGCGGCAAGATGAAGGGTATGCCACCAAAATTGATGAGTGATGACGGGAAACATATCGTCATTCGTCCGTTGGCTTATTGCCGTGAGAAAGACATTGAGCGTTTTGCAATTGCTCGTGAATATCCGATCATTCCTTGTAACCTGTGTGGTTCGCAGCCGAATCTGCAGCGCCAGGTCATTGGTGAAATGCTGCGTGACTGGGATAGACGCTATCCTGGCCGTATCGAAACCATGTTCAGTGCCATGCAAAACGTTGTGCCTTCGCACATGTGTGACACGGAACTGTTCGATTTTAAAGGCTTGCAACATGGTGCTGAAGTCGTTAATGGCGGAGATTTAGCATTCGACCGCGAAGAGTTGCCGATGCAACCTGCAGGCTGGCAGCCAGAAGACGAAGACAGCGAAACCCCTCTGCAACGCCTCGATATCCTCGAAATCAAATAATCCTCTCTTCCCTCTCTCGCCTGAGAGAGGGAAAACTCTACTCTAACTATGCGGTGGTGGCTCGATAATCGGTCTTTGGTCGGGATCTAGTGGTGGGTCTGGTATCGGCTGCGGTCTTGGGATCGGGTCAGGTACTGGAGTAGGTTCACTCGGAAACGACGGGTCACTCATATTTAATCTTCGATAAACAGTCATCACTGCCTCCTGTAAATACTCCTTTTAAGCATAGACCACATATTGCAGACAAAAAAAAGCCGACTAATAGTCGGCTCGTACGAATCAATTGTGCTATGCAGTAATTCTAAAAAAGGAAGTAAGACAATATGGAGCGCAACGCCCATCGCTTGACGTTGCATTCACCTGCGAGAGAGATATTGCCTTGAACCGGCGTTCCATTTATTGACCTTGCTCAACTATAGCCGCCTTTTTTAACCTTCATAATGTTAAAAATGTTAAATTTTACAGCCATTTACTACGATGTAACCACCAGGCAACACCGCCTATAAGAACCACCAACATGATACAAAACAGGCTGAAGCCAAAATGCCAGCCGCCGCCAGGAATACCGCCCAAATTCACACCAAACAGCCCTGTCAAAAAAGTGCTGGGTAAAAAAACCATTGCCATTAGTGACATGGTGTAGGTTCTTCTTCCCATAGCTTCCTGCATAACCTGAGCAATTTCATCGGTCATAACCGCAGTGCGCGCGATACAAGCATCAATTTCATCAAGCCCACGCCCTAACCTGTCGGAAATATCCTGCATACGACGACGATGATCATCAGTCATCCAGGGTAAACGCTCACTCGAAAGGCGCGCATAAACATCTCGCTGAGGTGCCATATAACGGCGCATGACGATTAACTGTTTACGCAGTAGAGCAAGGTATCCACGCGGTGGAATTTGCTGGTCCAGCAAGTTATCTTCAAGGTCGATGATTTTGTCATGCAGTTGTTCAATAAATTCACTTGCGTGATCGGTCAGCGCATCGCAGACATCCACCAACCAGCTTCCACAATCGAGTGGGCCAGCGCCTTCCTTAAGATCGTTCACCACATCATCAAGAGCCAAAACCTGACGCTGACGCGTTGACACAATAAGCCGCTCATCAATATATAAACGCATGGCAACAAGTTGGTCCGGGCGTTCATCGGTACTGCCGTTAATGCAGCGCAACGTAATCAACGTGCCCTCGCCAATGCGCGTCACTCGCGGACGCAGGCTCTCTCCCGCCAGGGCATCACGAGCATAATTTGGCAGCAGCGGCGTAGTTGCCAGCCAATTAGCACTTGCGCTATTGGTATAGTTCAAATGCAACCAACCAGGATGTTCGGCATCAATGGTATCGGTATCTTCAATGGTATCGACCCCGCCTTTACCATCCAATTGCCAGGCGAACACGGCATCCGGCACATTTAACTGGTATCCCTTAATGGTTTCCACTGCATTATCTCCACGTGTTACCACAATATTGTTGTCAGTCTAGCCGTCTTCTTTTGTTATGTAACTCGGAAAAATTAGCAAACACGCTGAATTTGCTGAATAAAAAATGTTACATTTCCGCAGTTTTTTAGACCCAATCATGCCTCGCGGCATTCGGAGATGATGTTTGTCAGAAAGACGTAGGGCTTCACCCAATTTAGACCTCCGCCTTAAGACCATGCGCCAACGGGCAATCACTGTCAGTGGCCCGTGGTTTCTATGGATTAATTTGTTGTTCTGCTTATTTATTTTAGGCAGGCATTACTTCTCGCCCTCGCAGCAAATCGCCAGCGTTACGGCATCAGTACCCATACTGGAAATCCTTATGGGGCTAATTCTCGCAGTCTCATCATCAGCCATTTTCATTTTGCGCATGGCACACGATCAACATGCCGAGTGGTTAAGCAAATTTCTGTACGGGGCATTGCTTTGTATCAGCGCATTATGGGTAGGATGTTTTTATGTATTCCTGGCAAGCGGCGATTCGCGGATTGTTTTCCCCTTTGCAGCATTGCTGATTTTCACTGCGCTAATTTCACTTTATTTTGATGGCCGAGTTTTACTGAGTTTCACCCTGCCAATCTGGATCTCGATTCTGGTCTGTAATTTTATTTATCCCTCTGATCTGACCGTACTGAATGCGCTTCTCTATCTGCTTCTGGCGGGGCTTTTTGAGTCTGGCCGTCGAATCTTGCGTGGCTGGTTTGTGTTGGCGATTAGTCGTGAGCAAGAAAATAGAGAATTGATTAAACGGCTACAAGACCTGGCGAATAATGATCCACTTACAGGTATTGCCAATCGTCGATCTTTTCATCTTCTTCTCGAAAAGGCTATGCAGCGCCAGCAACTATGCGGTATGCCACTTTCATTGATTATGCTGGATGTCGATTACTTCAAGAAGTACAACGACCATTATGGCCATCAGGCTGGTGATGAGTGTCTGGTGAAAATCGCTCAATGTCTGGTGGGTGCTACTCGTTCAACACATGACGCCGTTGCTCGCTTTGGCGGAGAGGAGTTTATTATTTTACTGCCCGATACGCAGGAGCAGCAGGCAATAGAAGTAGCTGAACGAATCAGGCGGAACCTACACGCCCTCTCTATCCCGCACGCAGCCTCACCCGTAATGCCTTATGTTACTATCAGTCTCGGTATCGCCACTCTGATACCCGGAACCACCTCGACACGCCTTATCGCACAAGCAGATGCCGCGTTGTATAAAGCAAAAGAAAATGGCCGCAACCGGTGGCAAACATACCAACACTAGCAAAGAGAGAAAAATGAAAATTGGCGTACTGTTTCCAATAGCAATCATTGTTGCAGCGATTGTATTTATCACCTGGTTTATTGCTGGTGGCTACGCGACATCCGCTTCTTGATAGAGCAAACGACAGTGAAGAATAAGCCGGTCAGTTGCGTAACTGACCGGCATTACTGAAGGATGGGCTAATCTAGTGAGCCACGATATACATCGTGCGGCTATATGCGACATCTTCAGGGTTATTAATTGGATAACCTTTCAACCATGGCTTGATTAAACGGCCATTCGTGTACTGATAGATAGGCGCTATTGGCGCTTTTTCCTGGATGATTTTCTCAGCCTGGTTGTAGTCTTTATTGCGCGCTTCATCCGTAGTTTCCTGGCTCGCTTGCTGCAGAATTTTGTCATATTCCGGCGAGTTGAAGCGTGAGATATTGCCGCTATGGGATGACGTTAGCAATGACAGGAAGGTAGAGGGTTCGTTGTAGTCACCTACCCATGAAGCTCGGATAACATCGAAGTTACCGGTATTACGGCTATCGATATATGTCTTCCACTCCTGGTTTTGCAGCTTCACATCCACACCCAGATTTTTCTTCCACATCGAAGCCACTGCTATAGCAATCTTCTGGTGGTTTTCCGAGGTATTGTACAAAAGGGTGAGTTTAAGCGGATTGGTCGGTCCGTAGCCTGCGGCCTGCAATAACGTTTTCGCCTGTGCATTGGCCTCTTCCTGGCTCATTTGCTCAAATGGCGAAGTTTCCGGTTTAAATCCGGCGGTTACATCCGGAGTAAAACGCCACGCAGGTTTTTCACCTGTCCCCAGCACTTTTTCAGCCATGATATGACGATCAATAGTCATACTCAGGGCAAGGCGCACACGTTGATCGGCGGTCGGGCCTTTTTGGGTGTTGAAAGCGTAATAATACGTTCCCAACTGCGGCGGGGTGTAAACCTGGCCTGGGATGTCTTTTAGCAATTTCTGGTAGAGGTTTTTCGGGAAGGATTCAGTAATATCAATATCTCCCGCCAGATAACGTTTCGTTGCCGAAGACTCTTGGTTGATCGGAATAAACGTCACTTGGGTAATAACCGTTTTGCTATTATCCCAATAATGAGGGTTCTGTACCGCCACCAGCTTTTCGTTAACGATGCGATCTTTAAGCGCGTATGCACCGTTACCCACCAGATTACCCGGCTTAGTCCAGTCGTTCCCGAATTTCTCAACTACAGCTTTAGGAACCGGGTAGAACGAGAAATTGGCCGTAAGATTTGGGAAATACGGTACTGGTTTATCCAACTGAATTCGTAGCGTTCTGGCATCCACTGCCGTCACACCCAACTTATCAGCAGGCATTTTTCCATCAATGATGGCTTGTGCGTTGTTAATACCAGCAAGAGCTGCGAACCATGCAAATGGCGAGGTGTTTTTAGGGTCAACCAGACGCTGCCAGCTATAAACAAAATCTTGCGCTGTTACAGGTGTCCCATCAGACCAACGCGCGTTATCACGCAGAGTAAAGGTCCAGGTGCGGTTATCATTGCTTTGCCATTTAGTCGCAACACCAGGTTCTAGTTGCCCTTTCTCGTTTTGATTCACCAGCCCTTCAAAAAGATCACGGATTACCTGAATTTCTGGTAACCCTACTGCTTTGGCTGGGTCAAGAGACGCAGGCTCATCTTTAATATGGCGAACCAGACTCTGGTCGGCGGCAAGTTTAGTACCAGCGGGGACATCTGCCGCCCAGGCGTTAGAAAAGAGGCTGGCGATAGCTAACGCACAACAAGTAGTCAAAAAACGCTTTTTCATGTTTTACCCTTATGAATAATTTTGTTTGGGACAGCACTACGCTCACGCCAGTGACAGAGAAACAATGTAACGCAATCAACTGTTTTGCCAATAACTAAAATAAATAACGTGACGAAAATCGCCTCTGCGGTAGGTTTTTGTGAACAATAGCGTAAAGGCTGAACTGGTCTGACAGGAGATTGTTTCTGATGAGTTTTATTTAAATCACTGCTATTACTATCAGCAATAAAAAAATAGAACTTTTAAGGAAAACTATGCCAACCCACCGCCCCCGTTCGCAACGTGGCCATTTGCCACAAGGTTCTGAACGTTATGGGAAATCCGTTTTCGGCGCACCGCTTATCTGGTTCCCAGCTACACCGAATGAGCAACGCAGCGGCTTAATTATTGCGGGAACGCACGGCGATGAAAATGCTGCCATGGTTACGCTTTCTTGTGCGTTACGCACGCTGAAACCTGAACATCGACGCCATCATGTGGTTTTAGCCGTAAATCCTGACGGTTGCCAGCTCGGTTTGCGCGCTAACGCCAATGGTGTAGACCTGAATCGTAATTTCCCCGCGGCCAACTGGAAATCAGGTGATACGGTTTATCGCTGGAACAGTAGCGCGGATGAACGTGATGTGGTGCTCTCTACAGGTATAAAACCGGGTTCTGAGCCAGAAACGGCGGCGCTATGTCAGTTGATCCACACGCTGAAACCCGCATGGATTGTCTCGTTCCACGACCCGTTGGGCTGCATTGAAGATCCTGATAATTCGCCGCTTGGCGCATGGCTTGCGAAGGAGTTTGAATTGCCGCTGGTCACCAGTGTGGGCTACGAAACGCCGGGCTCTTTTGGAAGCTGGTGCGCAGATTTGGACTTGCCCTGTATCACCGCAGAATTCCCGCCCATCTCGGCTGACGAAGCGAGTGAGCGGTATCTGGATGCCATGATGGGCTTGTTACACTGGCAAAAATAATTTCCCGTTACGGATAAAGTTTACCGGTTTCAAAATGCAACCCTGGTTCGACGTCCACCGCGAGCCAGGTTGGGCCATCGAGATCGGCAAAACGGACTTTCGCCGCCAGCGGTAATGCGGCGGCGATAGCTCGGGAAGTACACAACATACAGCCCAACATCACATCAAAACCTGCTTCACGAGCGGCTTGCGTTAAGGCCAGCGCTTCGGTTAAACCCCCGGTTTTATCCAGCTTCACGTTCACCATTTCGTAGCGCCCTTTCAGCTCGGCCAGACTTTCACGGGTATGGCAGCTTTCATCGGCGCAAATGGGTAGCGGATGGATGAAATTCGATAACGCTTTATCCTGCCCCGCTGGCAGCGGCTGTTCAAGCATCGCCACATTCAGGTCTGCCAGTAACTGACAACGCGCCGCCAGCCCTTCACTTTTCCAGGCTTCGTTGGCATCCACGATGATCACCGCTTCCGGCACGACGGCACGAATCGCCACCATACGCTCGCTAATCAGTCGGTCGTCAATTTTGACCTTTAGCAGGCGCGCGCCTTTATCCCACAGCAGTTTGGCCGCCGCTGCCATTTGTTCCGGCTCGGCAATACTCACCGTTTGCGCGGTTGTAATCAGTTCCGGGAGTTCGATACCCGCAATATGCGAAAGCGTGCGCTGATTGCGACGAGCGTCTAAATCCCATAACGCGCTATCGACGGCATTACGCGCAGCACCCGCAGGTAGAACATCCTGCAATTGCGCACGCGTCATCCCTTTTTCCAGTTGAGGTATAACCGTGGTGATTTGCGCCAGCACCGATTCCACGCTTTCGCCATAACGCGGATACGGCGTGCACTCGCCCACTGCTTTGATACCGTCCTCTTCCAGCTCAATCACCACAACTACCGCTTCGCTGCGAGTTCCGCGTGAAATCACAAACGGCGTATGCAGCGGCCATGCTTCCTGGTAAACCTTGACTGATCTCATTATTGTTTTGCCTGTCGTCGTTGTTTGTATCCTCCGCAGAGTATACCCAAAATAATTCAAGGTGCATCGAGGCGGCAAGGGAACGAGTCCCGATGAGCTTACATAAGTAAGTGATTATTCGGCCCATCCATAGGCCTCACCCCTCCGGGGCCGCTGTAACAGCGTTCAAATCTGTTCCAGACAGATTTGTCGGGTGAGAGAGCGCAGCCAACAAAGAGGCAGCTTGAAGAATGAAGGGTATATAGCCAGCGAACACGTTTACTTGCACTATCAGTTTTTTATATTCAGACGATGAATACTGACATACACTGTCGGCGGCGTTAATTATATGTAAAAAGGAAAATCAAACATGTCACAAATCGTTCATTTCCAGGGCAACCCTGTAGCGGTTGCAGGTCAGATCCCACAAGCTGGCAACAAAGCAGAAGCTTTTTCTTTAGTCGCAAAAGATCTTTCTGATGTTGCACTGAGCCAGTTCGCCGGAAAACGTAAAGTACTGAACATTTTCCCAAGCATCGACACTGGCGTTTGTGCGGCATCCGTGCGCAAATTCAACCAACTGGCAACTGAAATGGAGAACACCGTTGTACTGTGTGTTTCCGCGGATCTGCCATTTGCACAGTCTCGCTTCTGCGGCGCAGAAGGCCTGAGCAACGTTGTTACTCTGTCTACTCTGCGTAACCCAGAATTCCAGCAAGCTTATGGCGTTGGCATTTCGGAAGGCGCACTGAAAGGCCTGACGGCTCGTGCCGTTGTGGTTCTTAATGAGCAAGATGAAGTGGTATTCAGCGAGTTAGTGAACGAAATCACTAACGAGCCAGATTATGCTGCAGCACTGGAAGCCCTGAAGGCTTAAGTGTTAACAAGGGTGGTAAACTTTTTTGTCGGATGACGCTGCGCTTATCCGACCTACGAAGAGATTTATCATCAGTGTGAATGCCCCCGAAATCAGGGGGCATTGTTTTTTTTAATCTTCGGTTTTACGCTGGCTCAAACCATATTCACGTAATTTGTTCGCAATCGCCGTATGTGACACACCCAGGCGTTTTGCCAACTTACGCGTACTTGGATAAGTACGATAAAGCTGTGTCAGTACCGAGCGCTCAAAGCGGCTGGTAATATCATCTAACGACCCTTCCATCGCCTCTTCGCCAACAGCCAAACTGACGGTGTCAAAATCAGGCAGCACAATATCTTGTGGACGCAATTCATAACCTTCCAACTGTGTTAATGCGCGATAAATTGCATTTTTCAACTGGCGCACATTTCCCGGCCATCCGTAACGTGTAAGCATATTACTCAGGTCATTTGCCAATTTCGGGCGCGGTACCCCTTGTTCATCGGCAAATCGTGCTACAAACAGTTCGGTCAGGGGCATGATGTCTTGCGGGCGATCACGCAAAGGCGGCAGATTCAGCGTCAGTACATTCAAGCGGTAATAGAGGTCCTCACGGAACTCCCCTTTTTGTACCATTTCAACGAGGTTCTTCTGGGTGGCGCAAATCACGCGGACATCAACATGTACTTCGTGTTCTTCACCCACACGGCGGAAAGTCCCATCGTTGAGGAAGCGCAGAAGTTTAGTTTGCATACGCGGCGACATCTCACCAATCTCATCCAACAGAACCGAGCCACCGTTCGCCTGCTCGAAGAAGCCCTTTTTCCCTTCGACGGCATTGGCGTAAGCGCCTGGCGCGTGACCAAACAATTCGCTTTCTACAACATCGTCTGGCATCGAACCGCAGTTCAGCGCCAGATAAGGTTTCTGTGCGCGTGGGCTGCCAAGGTGGCAAGCGTGAGCCAGCAAATCTTTTCCGGTGCCTGTATCGCCAACAATCAGCAGCGGCGCATTCAGCAGTGCCAGTTTATGAGCCTGATCAACCACATGGCGCATTTTTGGGCTGACGGCAACAATCTGACTGAAAGCGCTGACATCAGTGTTAGAGATATTTTGTAGTTGGCGACCCATACGCACCGTGGAGCGCAGCATAACAACAGCCCCCACCAGTGAAGACTCTTCGTTTTCACTATCCAGATGAACCGGCGTGATTTCCATCAGGAAGTTCTGCCCGTTGATGACCACATGTTCGGTATGCGATTCGGCCGGAGAACTTTCAAGCCAACGCATAAAATTGAAACCATTCACAAGGCTTGCGGCATTATGGTTACGCAACTTGTCTTCATTTTGTCCGAACAGCGCACAACTCGCTGGGTTTGCCAGCTCTACTTTGCTTTTCATATCCAAAGAAAGAACCGGCTCTGGCAGCGCTTCAAGCAAAGCACTCAGCGCACGATGCTCACGTTCGGAAGGCATCCACGGCACAGTACGCACATCCGTAACGCCTGGAATACGGCGAATTTCAGCCATTAGACTGCTGAACGAATCAAATTCAAGTGTCGAGAAATTCAGGTAAATTCGCCCAATTGGATCAATTTCGATTCCTCGCAAATCGATACTACGCAGCACAAGTAAATCAAGTAATTCTCGAGTCAGACCAAGGCGGTCCTGGCAAAAAACTTCCAGACGCATGGAGGTGTCCTTCAATTGCAATAAGCTGAGTCATTGGGTGGAGTGATGATACTCCAGATAACGAATGGTCAGAAGAGATGTGTGAAGAAAAGTTGACAGATAAGTCGCTGAATGGGGGCAATGCCGTAAAGCAAAGTGCTCACGGCATTGCCTGTTTGTTACTCTACAGGTCTGGTTTTACTTTTACTTATTGTCTCTTTGAGCTGAACCAGCAACTGCTTGCGGAAATCACCGAGTTTCGGTTTGTCGCCTTCAATCCATGGCAATGGGCGGCAAAGCTCCATTGCTTTAATCCCTAAGCGGGCGGTCAGCAAACCAGCACCAATGCCCTGCGCAGCACGCGTCGAAAGTCTTGCCGCGAGATCCTGGCCTATCCAGTCCATACCGACTTCACGCACCAGTTCACTGGCTCCGGCAAAGGCGATATTCAACAATACCAGACGGAACAAACGGATACGGCTGTAGTAACCTAATTCTATGCCATAAACCGTGGCAATACGGTTTATCAGGCGCAAGTTACGCCAGGCGATAAACGCCATGTCCACCATCGCCAGCGGGCTGACGGCAATCATTAGCGTGGATTCAGCAGCCGAGCGGCTGATTTCCCGGCGCGCCTGGTTATCCAACACTGGCTGGACCAAACGGGCGTATAGCTCCACTACTTCACGATCGTTTTGCGTTTCATGAATCGCGGCGTACCAGCGTTGCAGTGCAGGATGCCCGTGATCAAGCCCAGCCTGGCGCGCGAGTTTTTCGCAGAAGGCTTTACCCTTCCCCATGCCGTGGCTATGCATCAAATCACGCGCTTCGTCACGTTCTTCAGCACGCTGGCGCAAACGCCATAAACGTCGCCACTCTGTCGCCACTGAGCCCACACCGGCAGCAATAATCAACCCGCCAGCAATGCCGCCTCCGAGAGCAATCCAGTCCTGGGTAACATAAGCGGTATGCGTCCACTGAATGCCTTGCGCCACCACGCTGACGCCAAACAGCCCAAGCCCGACCTGAACCATGCGCCGCCACAGGCTGCGTTTCGGGCGCAAAGCCGCTTCAATCACGGCTTCTGCTTGGCCGCCATCGTCAACGTCAACCTCATCAAACGTGTTGAGCGCTGGAGTAAACTTCTCAGCCTCCGGCTCGCTGAAAGCATGTGGCGCTTTGTAGATATCTTCTTTTTCCACATCCAGTGGTTGTGCGAAATCGATACGCGGTTTTAATGGTTCGTTCATCGCAATTTATCCCCGATTAAAAACTCCAGCGCCGCGTCCATCCGAATGTGCGGCATTGGCTTGTCCACATCCATCACTTGCGGACGGAACTGTTCAAACTGAAAACCTTGTTTCTCCCAGAAAGCACTTCCTGGTAAACGCGCCGGAACTTCGCCAGGGTAGACGGTTAGCGGTGCGCCATCACTTAAACGGTTACCACGCAATGCCGGGATTTGCTCACCTTTCACGTCAACCAGGCCACTTTGTGTTGCCTGAACTGACGCAAGCCCCATGCAGTCCATGTCGATACCTTCAAACGCGGCATTCTGCCAGGCGTCCTGCACCAGTTGCTGTAGTAACGACACCATGTTGGCGTGCTGATCGACGGTCACATGGTCGGCCTTGGTGGCAGCAAATAAAAGTTTGTCGATAACCGGCGAAAACAGGCGACGAAACAACGTGCGCTGGCCGTAATGGAAACTTTGCATCAGTTGCGTCAGCGCGAGGCGCATATCGTTGAATGCTTGCGGGCCGCTGTTGAGAGGCTGAAGACAATCCACCAACACAATTTGGCGGTCAAATTTAAGGAAGTGGTTCTTGTAGAACCCTTTGACCACTTTTTCACAGTAGTAATCAAAGCGTGTCCGCAACGTGCCGATATTGGTGGTTTTGTCTGCCTGAGCGAGTTTCGACTCGCCAATGCTATCCACATCTGGCCACGGGAAGAATTGTAACGCCGGAGCGCCAGCCATATCACCAGGTAACACAAAACGACCGGGTTGGATAAAATGCAGACCTTCTCGTTTGCAGTGCAGCAGATATTCAGTCCAGGCCTCTGCAATTGCAGCAAGGCGGTTTTCATCGGCAGGAGCCAGCGGATCCAACCCTTCACATAGTTTGCGCCACTGCACCGACCATTCAGCGCGATCTCCTGTCAACAGACTTGTCATCTGGCGCGACCAGCTCAGGTAATTTTGCGCAAGCATCGGCAAGTCCAATAACCACTCGCCAGGATAATCGACAATTTCCAGATACAGCGTTGATGTGTCTTTGAAATGGCGCAGCAGTGAATCGTTAGAACGATAACGCAGCGCGAGGCGCATTTCGCTAACACCGCGGGTTGGAGTCGGCCAGTTCGGTGGAGAGCCGTACAACTGCGCCAGACCTTCGTCATAGGTAAAACGTTGAATACCTAAATCACGCTGTGGCACACGTTTAACGCCAAGCAGGCGTTCTTCACGCACCGCATTAAGCAACGGCAAACGCGCGCCGTTATGCACGCTCAATAATTGATTCACCATCGCGGTGATAAAAGCCGTCTTACCGCTGCGGCTTAAACCGGTTACGGCAAGACGTAAATGTCGGTCCACACCCCGGTTCATCAGGGCATTCAGTTCATTCTTGATTCTGTTCATATGCGTCCTGGTTGCGCCCGTTGTCTCTCAACTGAGGAGAATCTTCACTGATTGTAATAAATATGGGTAGTTAATACCGAATCAATGGCAAATGAATTGAAAATCAAAAGTGTGGAGAAAAGATTACTTTGCAGTGCCACCTTGAGTGCGAGCAGAAATTTTGCGCAGTACTCGTGCCAGCAGGGGCTCAAGGGTTAGCGCCAGTAGCATTTTCAATGGACGGCGCGCTACGGATTTAACTGCCCAACCCGCGACGCCTGCAGGGCCGTAGCGCAGGGCGGTCAGCAATACTAACTTACCGACAATTTTCAGGCCCGGCTTAGCCTTGTTCGCAGCCGTCTGGAATTTAGACATGGTTTCTCCCGATTACAACGGGGGCAATCGCCCCCATAGAGAACATTAAAGCTGACGGAAACGGCTACGTAACGTGAAGGTATCAGAGGTTATATAGCGTTCCATAGAACGTAAACGCTGCTCCCCTGCCGCAAGTTCAGCATCTACTTCGTCGAGCAAATCGCGCGTAGTCGGTTGAGGAGTTGCCTGGTCGGCACCCGCAGGCATTGGGTCAAGGATAAAGGTCAGTGCGATGTAGGCCACCATCACAAAGAAAAATAGGCCAAAGATCATCGCTAATACGGTAATCAGGCGTACCAATTTGACTGGCACATCAAGGTATTGCGCGATACCCGCGCAAACCCCCTTCACCATCCCTTTTTCAGGGATACGCCACAATTTACGACCGGAAATTGAGTTCACCATTATTTGTCTCTCCAGTTCGGATGTTCTGCATCAAGGATCTGCTCCAGCGTCTGAATACGTTCGCGCATACGGCGTGATTCATCAGTTAGCTGCGCCAGCCGCTGTTGCTCGCCCTGAGAGAGCTGCCCGCCATTCGCGGCACGGTTGTTGTAGTGCAACCACAGCCAGATGGGGGCGACAAACAACACAAATATGGTTAACGGAATGGCAAGAAAAAGCGCGCTCATGTGTACTCCTTTTACAAGTCAGGCCAGCTGCGGCGCGCCATGCACGCCGCAGTTAAAGTGAATTACCCACGTTCCTGGTTATTCATTTTAGCTTTCAGCGCAGCCAGCTGTTCGCTGATCTCGTCATCGGCTTTCAGTTCAGCAAACTGTGAATCGAGATTTTTCTGTTTACCAAAGCTGTGGCTTTCCGCTTCTGATTCCATCTGGTCAATACGGCGTTCAAAAGATTCAAAACGAGCCATTGCTTCATCGATTTTGCCGCTATCCAACTGGCGACGAACATCGCGTGAAGAAGAGGCTGCTTGATGGCGCAGCGTTAACGCCTGCTGGCGCGCGCGGGTTTCGCTGAGTTTATTCTCAAGCTCGCCAATTTCTTTTTTCATGCGCGCCAGGGTTTCATCGACATGCACCACTTCATCTTCCAGGGTGGCGATCAGGTCGGTCATTTTTTGTTTTTCGATCAATGCCGCACGTGCAAGATCTTCTTTATCTTTACGCAGCGCCAATTCTGCTTTGTCCTGCCATTCCGCCTGCTGTGCAGTTGCTTGCTCTACGCGACGGGAAAGTTGTTTCTTTTCAGCCAGCGCACGAGCCGAGGTAGAGCGCACTTCAACGAGTGTGTCCTCCATTTCCTGAATCATCAGACGCACCAACTTCTGTGGGTCTTCTGCTTTCTCGAGCAGTGAGTTGATGTTGGCATTCACGATGTCGGCAAAACGAGAAAAAATACCCATAATTCAATCCTCTTTAGTCATTATTTCAGGTGCCCGGCACCTTGCTCGAATTGAATATTGCAAGCGGCGTGCCAAATTTTTATCTTATTGATTTTAAACATAATTATTAAATTTGACTCATTAAACATAACGTTTATAGTGGTTATATTCACTAACTATTGGTTAATTTAATCATGGCAGATAGCAAAGATAACCTGATTGGCGAAGCAAACAGCTTTCTTGAAGTGCTGGAGCAAGTTTCGCGCCTGGCACCACTGGAAAAACCGGTGTTAGTGATTGGCGAGCGTGGCACGGGTAAAGAGCTGATTGCTAACCGTTTGCACTTCCTTTCGCGCCGTTGGCAAGGGCCGTTTATTTCCCTGAACTGCGCCGCACTGAACGATAATTTGTTGGATTCAGAACTGTTCGGCCATGAAGCCGGAGCCTTTACCGGGGCGCAAAAACGCCATCCAGGCCGCTTTGAACGCGCTGATGGCGGCACACTCTTTCTTGATGAACTCGCCACCGCGCCGATGATGGTGCAGGAAAAACTGCTGCGCGTGGTGGAATACGGCGAGCTTGAGCGCGTGGGCGGCAGCCAGCCGTTGCAGGTGAATGTGCGGCTGGTATGCGCGACCAATGCCGATTTACCGCAACTGGCCGAGGAAGGGAAATTCCGTGCTGATTTGCTCGACCGCCTGGCATTTGATGTGGTGACACTTCCCCCGCTGCGCGAGCGCCAGCCCGATATCATGTTAATGGCCGAGCACTTTGCGATTCAGATGTGCCGCGAATTGCAGCTCCCGCTGTTCCCTGGGTTTACCGAAGAAGCGCAAGCGACGCTGTTGAATTACGCCTGGCCGGGGAATATCCGCGAATTAAAAAACGTGGTGGAACGTTCGGTTTATCGCCATGGATCCAGTGAGGAACCTGTCGATGAAATCATCCTCGATCCCTTTGCGCGGCAACCTGTAACTATTGTAAAAAGTAGCGAATCGCAGCAACAAACCTTGCCTATGGATTTACGCGCCTGGCAAAATGATCAAGAGAAAACACTCGTTGAACAAAGCCTCAAGCAGGCGAAATACAACCAGCGTAAAGCCGCTGATTTGCTCGGGCTCACTTATCATCAACTGCGCGCCTTACTGAAAAAGCACCAAATTATGCTATCTGAATAGCTATCAGATTGAGTTTTTAGTCTCTGCGAAGGCCACTAACGCTGCAAAAAACAGCATCTCCCCGCCTTTTTTGCAGGCTTTGTTTATAAAAAAAGCAAAATAGCCTGACATATTTTGGGAAGCCCTCCAGAGTGCGATACACTTTGGCTATCACCCGAGAAAACTCAAAAACTTATGCGCGGAATTGTCTCCTCCCTGTTACTGGCGGTTAGCTGCCTGAGTGGCGCGGCATTTGCTGCAACACCTATTGAAAAGCCAGCCGATATCCGTAACAGCGGATTTGTTTATTGTGTCAGCGGTCAGGTCAATACTTTTAACCCGCAGATGGCCAGCGGTGGTTTGACTGTGGACACCCTTGCCGCACAGTTATATGACCGGTTGCTGGATGTTGATCCGTACACTTATCGCCTGGTGCCAGAATTGGCCGAGAGCTGGGAAGTATTGGATAACGGTGCGACTTATCGTTTTCATCTGCGCTCGAATGTTCAGTTCCAGACCACCCCATGGTTTAAACCTACTCGCGCACTCAATGCCGACGATGTGGTTTTCAGCTTTCAACGAGTGTTTGATCGTAAACACCCGTGGCATAACGTTAACGGCGGCAACTACCCTTACTTCGATAGCCTTCAATTCCCGGACTCAGTAAAAAGTATTCGCAAGCTTGATAGCAACACCGTTGAGTTCCGACTGGAAAAGCCGGATGCCTCTTTCTTGTGGCATATGGCTACACATTACGCATCCGTGATGTCTGCAGAATATGCAGATCAACTGACTAAGGCCGACCGTCAGGAGTTAATGGACCGTCAGCCGGTTGGCACAGGGCCATTCCAGATAAGTGAATATCGCGCGGGGCAATATATTCGCCTCGCACGCCATCCGAAATTCTGGCGCGGTGTTCCATTAATGCCACAAGTTGTTCTGGATCTGGGTTCAGGTGGTACAGGGCGTTTATCGAAACTGATTACCGGCGAATGCGATGTACTGGCCTATCCTGCAGCCAGTCAGCTGACGATTTTACGTGATGACCCGCGATTGCGGCTTACTTTGCGTCCGGGAATGAACATTGCTTATCTGGCGTTTAATACCAACAAAGCACCATTGAATAACCCAGCAGTACGTCATGCATTGGCACTGGCCATTAATAACCAACGCCTGATGCAGTCGATTTACTACGGTACAGCCGAGACAGCCGCCTCTATTTTGCCTCGTGCTTCCTGGGCTTATGACAGTGACTCCAAAATTACCGAATACAACCCGCAGAAAGCTCGCCAGCAATTAAAAGCGCTCGGACTTAACAACCTTGAATTGCGTCTATGGGTTCCAACTAGCTCTCAGGCATGGAACCCAAGCCCGTTGAAAACGGCAGAGCTTATCCAGGCGGACATGGCGCAAATTGGGGTGAAGGTCATTATCGTTCCCGTCGAAGGCCGTTTCCAGGAAGCTCGCTTAATGGATATGAATCACGACTTAACGCTTGCAGGTTGGGCAACAGACAGTAACGACCCTGATAGTTTCTTCCGCCCCATGCTTAGTTGCGCCGCGATCCGATCGCAGACCAACTATGCTCGTTGGTGTGACCCTAAGTTTGATGAAGTGCTGCAAAAAGCGTTGTCGTCTCAGCAACTGGCTTCTCGCATTGAAGCTTACCGCGAGGCTCAGGATATTCTGGCCGAACAATTGCCCGTGCTGCCACTGGCGTCATCACTGCGCTTGCAAGCCTATCGCTACGACATGAAAGGGCTGGTGCTAAGTCCGTTTGGTAATGCATCGTTTGCGGGTGTTTCCCGCGAGAATGTTGAGGTGAAAAAACCATGATTATTTACACTCTGCGCCGCCTGCTATTGCTGCTGGTGACGCTGTTTTTTCTGACCTTTATCGGTTTTAGCCTCAACTATTTTACCCCTCATGCCCCACTGCAAGGTGCATCACTGTGGAATGCGTGGGTTTTCTGGTTTGAAAGTATTATGCATTGGGATTTCGGCGTATCGAGCATTAACGGTCAGTCGATCAATGAACAGCTGCGTATTGTTTTCCCTGCCACCATGGAACTGTGCATCCTGGCATTTGGCCTGGCATTACTGATAGGTATTCCGGTGGGAATGCTGGCCGGTATTATGCGCAATAAGTGGCAAGACCGGCTGATAAGCGCGCTGGCACTGGTTGGTTTTTCTATTCCTGTATTCTGGTTAGCCCTGCTGCTAACAATGTTTTTCTCGCTAACATTAGGCTGGTTACCCGTTTCCGGACGCTTTGATTTACTTTATGAAGTGAAATCAGTGACTGGTTTTGCGCTGGTTGACGCCTGGCTATCGGACTCCCCTTATCGCGAAGAGATGATCGTCAGCGCCATACGTCACATGGTGCTGCCAGTGGTGGCATTAGCCGTCGCACCGACCACTGAAGTGGTGCGTCTGATGCGTATAAGCACCATTGAAGTGTTTGACCAAAACTATATTAAGGCAGCTGCAACCCGAGGTTTATCACGCCTGACAATTCTTCATCGTCATGTGCTGCACAACGCGTTGCCTCCGGTCATTCCACGCCTCGGCCTGCAATTTTCAACCATGTTAACTCTGGCGATGATCACTGAAGTTGTGTTCAGTTGGCCGGGCCTTGGGCGCTGGCTTATCAACGCAATTCGCCAACAAGACTACACGGCCATTTCTGCTGGCGTTATGGTCATTGGCTCATTGGTAATCATCGTGAACGTTATTTCCGATATTTTGGGTGCCATGGCAAACCCTCTGACACATAAGGAATGGTATGCCTTACGATAGCGTCTATCGCGAGAAGCGACCGCCGAGCACTCTGCGCCTGACATGGCGAAAATTTTACGGCGATACTACGGCGATGATCGGCCTATATGGTTGTGGCGCTTTGGTGCTGCTGTGCATTTTTGGTGGTGTTTTTGCCCCCTACGGCATCGACCAACAGTTCCTGGGTTATCAACTGTTACCACCTTCATGGTCACGCTATGGCGATGTATCTTTCTTCCTGGGTACAGACGATCTGGGGCGTGATGTGTTAAGCCGCCTGTTAAGCGGTGCTGCACCAACAGTTGGCGGTGCGTTTGTCGTTACGCTTGCTGCAGCAGTATGCGGTATTATTTTGGGCGTGTTTGCCGGTTCAACACATGGCCTTCGCTCTGCTGTACTCAACCATATCCTCGATACGCTGTTGTCGATCCCGTCGCTTCTGCTGGCAATTATTGTCGTGGCGTTTGTCGGGCCACATTTGTTGCACGCTATGTTTGCCGTGTGGCTCGCCCTGCTGCCGCGGATGGTGCGTTCTGTTTATAGCGCTGTACACGACGAGCTGGAAAAAGATTACGTGGTTGCCGCACGCCTTGATGGTGCATCGACACTGAATATTCTCTGGTTTGCGGTGATGCCGAATACGGCGGCGATTCTGGTGACTGAGATTACCCGTGCGCTATCCATGGCGATTCTGGATATCGCTGCACTAGGATTTTTGGACCTTGGGGCACAACTCCCATCACCGGAATGGGGCTCGATGTTGGGTGACGCACTGGAGTTGATTTATGTCGCTCCGTGGACAGTAATGTTGCCCGGAGTGGCTATCATGATCAGTGTGTTGCTGGTCAACCTGCTGGGCGACGGTTTACGCCGCGCAATCAATGCGGGGGTGCAATAATGCCATTACTTGATATTCGAAACCTGACCATCGAGTTTATGACCTCCGAAGGTTGGGTAAAAGCCGTCGACCGCGTCAGTATGACTCTGAATGAAGGGGAAATCCGTGGCTTAGTAGGCGAGTCCGGCTCAGGAAAGAGTCTGATTGCCAAAGCGATTTGCGGCGTCACCAAAGACAACTGGCGCGTCACCGCCGACCGTATGCGGTTTGATGACATCGATCTACTGCGCCTGAGTTCACGCGAGCGTCGTCGGCTGGTCGGCCACAACGTTTCGATGATTTTCCAGGAACCACAGTCGTGTCTGGACCCATCAGAACGTGTCGGGCGTCAGTTGATGCAAAATATTCCCGGCTGGACCTATAAAGGCCGCTGGTGGAAGCGATTTGGCTGGCGCAAACGCCGGGCCATTGAGTTATTACACCGTGTGGGGATTAAAGATCATAAAGATGCGATGCGTAGCTATCCTTACGAGCTGACTGACGGTGAATGTCAAAAGGTGATGATAGCCATCGCCCTTGCCAACCAACCGCGTTTGTTAATTGCGGATGAGCCAACCAACGCGATGGAACCAACCACGCAGTTGCAAATTTTCAAACTGCTGACGCGGTTAAATCAGTACAACAACACCACGATTTTGCTGATCAGCCATGATTTGCAGATGCTGAGCAAATGGGCCGATAAAATTAACGTCATGTATTGTGGGCAAACCGTGGAAAGCGCAACCAGTGAAGAGCTGATTGCCACCCCGCACCACCCTTATACACAGGCGCTTATCCGCGCGATTCCTGATTTTGGCAGCCCGATGCCGCATAAAAGCCGCCTCAATACCATGCCGGGTGCGATTCCTTTACTGGAACAGTTGCCGATGGGGTGCCGACTGGGGCCTCGCTGCCCTTATGCACAGCGTGAATGTATTGAAACACCTCGCTTGATGGGGGCAAAGACACATCTTTATGCCTGTCACTTCCCGCTGAATATGGAGAGTCAGTAATGGTCGAAACGCTGCTCGAAGTTCGAAATTTAAGTAAAACGTTTCGCTATCGAACCGGCTTATTCCAGCGCCAGCATGTTGATGCCGTAAAACCGCTGAGTTTCACTTTGCGTGAAAAACAGACGCTGGCGATTATCGGCGAAAACGGCTCTGGCAAATCGACACTTGCAAAAATGCTTGCCGGGATGGTTGAGCCCACCACTGGCGAAGTGCTAATTAACGATCATTTGCTGCAATACGGTGACTATACCTACCGAAGCCAGCATATACGTATGATTTTCCAGGATCCAAGCACGTCGCTGAACCCGCGCCAGCGTATTTCGCAGATCCTCGATTTCCCGCTGCGCCTGAACACCAACCTCGAGCCAGAAGCGCGTCACAAGCAGATTATTGAAACGCTGAGAATGGTGGGCTTGCTTCCCGATCACGCCAGCTACTACCCGCATATGCTGGCTCCCGGGCAAAAACAGCGTCTGGGTTTGGCGCGCGCGTTAATCCTGCGTCCCAAAGTGATTATTGCCGACGAAGCGCTGGCATCTCTTGATATGTCGATGCGTTCGCAACTGATTAACCTGATGCTTGAGCTACAGGAAAAACAGGGCATTGCCTATATCTATGTGACCCAGCATATCGGCATGATGAAACACATCAGCGATAAAGTGATTGTGATGCACCAGGGCGAAGTCGTTGAGCGTGGCAGCACCGCTGAAGTTCTTGCCTCACCGCTTCATGACCTTACCAAACGCCTGATCGCCAGCCATTTCGGCGAAGCGTTGACAGCAGATGCGTGGCGAAAAGATCGGTAAAGCCAACATATTAAGGGTGGATACCGTTCGCGATGATCCACCCTTAACACGTTATTTTTTCGCTTCAACATAGCGGGCAAAATTATCCAGAATAGCCTGCCAACCATTTTTCTGATGCTCGACGGGGTATTGAGTATCAGGGTCAAATTCTAGATATACCTTCACACCGCCCTCCTGCTTAGTAAATTCGACTTTCGCTTCCCGGTCACCAAAAGTGTATTCAATCAATTTATGCGGAATGATGTGGGTATAAACACCTGCAAAATCAAACCCCATACTGCCGTCCTTCGCTTCCATTCGTGATGAAAACTTTCCTCCGGGCTTTAAATCTACTTCTGCATTGACGGTATGCCAGTCTGCCGAAGCAGTATTCCATTTTTCAATATCTTGCGGGTTATTGTAGGTATCCCAGACTTGCTCAATGGGTGCATGAACCTGCGTTTCAACAGTGATTTTCATCATTTATCTCCGGTGATTATTTTACCAGGCAAGTGCGAATTAACACCCTAAAACATAGTATCCATCAGGCATGTCGGCAATGCGTCCGCCACGTCCTCCACACAACCATCTGTTCAGACCTTTGGTGACGCGATAACCAGTCGTTCAGCGTAAAAAAATAACCTGACACAACAGCCGTTGAGTGGGATATAATTTCACTTTCGTGTTGAAAAATTGTGACTAGTCATCGTCAACTTGATGATTATAAAGTCATAAAATTAGCAGAAACTATAAGGATTCAAAGCTATGGGTTTTCTTACCGGTAAACGCATTCTGATCACTGGCGTCGCCAGTAAACTCTCCATTGCCTACGGTATCGCACAGGCTATGCACCGCGAAGGTGCTGAACTCGCTTTCACTTACCAGAATGAAAAACTGAAAGGCCGTGTGGAAGGGTTTGCTGCAGATCTGGGTTCAAGCCTGGTTCTGCCGTGCGACGTTGCAGAAGATGCAAGCATCGACGCGATGTTTGCTGAGCTTGCGAAAAGCTGGCCGAAATTTGACGGTTTCGTTCACTCTATCGGTTTCGCACCTGGCGACCAGTTAGATGGCGACTACGTGAATGCGGTTACCCGTGAAGGCTTCAAAATTGCTCACGACATCAGCTCCTACAGCTTTGTTGCGATGGCAAAAGTTTGCCGTGAAATGCTCAATCCTGGTTCAGCACTGCTGACTCTGTCTTACCTGGGTGCAGAACGCGCTATTCCTAACTACAACGTAATGGGCCTGGCTAAAGCATCTCTGGAAGCTAACGTGCGCTATATGGCAAACGCGATGGGTCCAGAAGGTGTGCGTGTGAACGGTATTTCTGCTGGCCCAATCCGCACTCTGGCGGCATCCGGCATCAAAGACTTCCGTAAAATGCTGGCGCATTGCGAAGCGGTTACCCCAATTCGCCGCACTGTGACCATCGAAGATGTGGGTAACTCCGCAGCGTTCCTGTGTTCTGACCTGTCTGCCGGTATTTCTGGCGAAGTGGTACACGTTGATGGCGGTTTCAGCATCGCTGCAATGAACGAACTGGAACTGAAAGACTAGTTCGGTTCATAACGTGGGCAGGCGTCTGTCTGCCCCGTTAACTCCCTCGCCTCACCCACAATCTTGCCTGTTAATTCTGAAATTCCTCACGTAGTTATACTTTTCCGATATTTATTATCACCGATCATTCTTTTGTCACCTCCCGCGCTTACGCCAGGATAAAGCAGCAAACCAGGCCGTCAGGTGTTTTCCCCGGGCTTGTAAACTCTTTGACCAAGGAATGACCATGGAACAACGCCGAATCTCAGGCAAAGGCCACTGGTACCATGAAACCCAGTCCAGCCGTAACGATGCCGCTGTGCTTCCGTTAGTTCCCGAAGCCGCGTTTCTCGAAGATCGTTTTTTACTTGATTTGAACCTTAGCGCTGACCAACTCACCTCTGAGTACGCGTGGCTTTCGGCTGCACGTGATATTAGTGAATGTTTGTTGCCTGAAAATAGCCCTGTGACCCGCTTACATACGCTGAGTTGCTATGACCGCTTAAGTACCGCGCTCACTGTCGCACAGGTCTACGGTGTTCAACGTCTTTGTAATCATTACGCAGCTCGACTAGCCCCCCAACCAGGTCCTGACTCATCGCGCGAAAGTAACCGCCGTCTGACGCAAATCACCCAATACGCCCGCCAGTTGGCCAGCCAACCGACGCTGATTGATGATGTCTCGCGTCAGCAACTTGATGAGGTTGCTCTTTCAGTAAATGATATGGTGACATTTAACCAGTTGATTGGCTTTATCGGTTTTCAGGCTCGCGTGATTGCAGTTTTCCAGGCACTACAAAGCTTGCCAGTACGCTGGTTACCAGGGCTTGATACGCAGCAGGATGCCCCTACCGAGTTATTCCTTGATGGTGATAAGCAGTGGCAACCAGGTTTGCCTGAAGTTGAGCTACGCTACGCAAACACACTGCAACTGGACGTACACAACGACTGCCTACCGCAAAATATCTTGCAAGAGATGAGTTGGCTACTGCTTCACGATGCCACGGCATTTTCCCTATTCGGCCAGATGACTCATTTACTACTCCCTCCGAATGCTCAAGCCTGTGATGATCAGATTTTGGTTGGTCTGTTGACCGCTCGTATTAACGGAAGCGTCAGTTGTTTTACGGATTTTGCAAAAGCATGGCGTGGAGAAAGTGGTTTACCTGAAGCAATGCGCAATGGTGAAAGAGCGATACAAGCCTGGAGCCATAACCGCCCACGTGAACGCGCGATAATCCAGGCTGTCCGCGTATTAATTCGCGCACCTGGAAGTTTTAGCGCAGCCCAGCTTCAACCTTTATTCGAACAGGGTTTTAGCGAAGGCGAAGCTTTGCAATTACTGGTGAGTTCAGGGTTGTACGGCTGGTTAAACCGATTGAAAATTGGGCTTGGCAATACTCGCTAGACATTGATAGCACGTACCTTTGCGGCAAACAGCGCTTGCCGCAAAGGGTGGTTTCGCGTAAAACTGTCAGCCGCTCTTTTGGCCACGAAAACTAAAAAACATGTTCCAGGATAACCCGCTGCTCGCGCAGCTTAAACAGCAACTGCACTCCCAAACTCCACGCGTTGAAGGCGTGGTAAAAGGCACGGAAAAAGGCTTTGGCTTCCTCGAAGTGGACTCCCAAAAAAGTTACTTTATTCCGCCGCCGCAGATGAAAAAAGTGATGCACGGCGACCGCGTGAGCGCGGTGATTCATACCGACAAGGACCGCGAAACCGCTGAGCCAGAAGAGCTTATCGAACCGTTCCTCAGCCGGTTTGTTGGTCGTGTACAACGTAAAGACGACCGTCTGTCTATCGTTCCGGATCACCCGTTACTGCGTGATGCGATTCAGTGTCGTGCTGACCGCAATGTCACGCATGATTTCCAGAATGGTGATTGGGCAGTCGCGGAAATGAAACGCCATCCGCTGAAAGGCGACCGCGCTTTCTACGCCGACCTAACACAATTTATCACCTTTGGTGACGATCACCTTGCGCCATGGTGGGTGACACTGTCACGCCACAATCTTGAGCGTGAAGCGCCAGACGGCGTGGCGACAGAAATGCTGGACGAAGGCCTGGTGCGTGAAGATTTAACCGCCCTGGATTTCGTTACCATTGATAGCGTCAGCACCGAAGACATGGACGATGCGCTGTTTGTTGAAGAACTTGCCGATGGCAAATTACAACTCACCGTAGCTATCGCCGATCCGACCGCCTGGATTGCTGAAGGCAGTAAACTCGACAATATTGCTAAAGTCCGCGCCTTCACCAACTATCTGCCGGGCTTTAACATCCCAATGTTGCCTCGCGAGTTGTCTGACGATTTATGTTCACTGCGCCCTGACGTGACGCGTCCGGTTGTGGCCTGCCGCATGGTTATCGCGCAAGATGGCAGCATTGAAAATGAGATTAACTTTTTTGTTGCGACCATCGAATCCAAAGCCAAACTGGCCTATGACGCTGTATCCGACTGGTTAGAAGAAAAAGGCGACTGGCAGCCACCGAGTGATGCTATCGCTAAACAAATCCGTCTGTTGGAACGCGTCTGCCTGAGCCGCGCCGACTGGCGCCGTACCCACGCGCTGGTGTTCAAAGACCGCCCTGATTACCGTTTTGTATTAGGTGAGAAAGGCGAAGTGTTGGATATCGTTGCGGAATCACGTCGCATCGCTAACCGCATCGTTGAAGAATCAATGATTGCGGCTAACGTCTGTGCGGCCATTGTGTTGCGCGAGAAATTGGGATTCGGCGTTTATAACGTCCACACCGGTTTCGACCCGGCAAACATTGAACAGCTGGCGACTATGCTGCAAGGTCACGGCCTTGAAGTAGATGCGCAAGAAGTGTTGACACTAAACGGCTTCTGCAAATTACGCCGTGAGCTTGATGCGCAGCCAACCTCCTTCCTTGACACTCGTATTCGTCGCTACCAGTCGTTTGCTGAAATCAGCATTGAGCCAGGCCCGCATTACGGCCTGGGTCTGGAGGCTTATGCGACCTGGACTTCACCGATTCGTAAATACGGCGATATGATCAATCATCGCCTGTTGAAAGCGATAATCAAAGGTGAAACAGCATCCCGTCCACAAGACGAAATTACAGTACAGATGGCTGAGCGCCGTCGCCTGAACCGCATGGCTGAACGCGATGTCGGTGACTGGCTGTATGCTCGCTTCTTGAGTGACAAAGCCGGAACGGATACTCGTTTCAGTGCAGAGATCATTGATGTGAGCCGTGGCGGTATGCGCGTACGTCTGATTGAAAATGGCGCTGTTGCCTTTATCCCTGCCCCATTTATCCATGCTGTCCGCGATGAGATGGTATGCAGTCAGGAGCCAGGAACCGTGCAAATTAACGGCGAAGTGGCTTACAAAGTGACAGATGTCATTGATGTGACAATCGCAGAGGTTCGTATGGAAACTCGTAGTGTGATCGCGCGTCCAGCAATCTGACGGTTAGTTAGTCATTTAAATTTAAAAGCTGAGCCTCGTGCTCAGCTTTTTTTTGTTCTTTTTTTATTGTGAATACACTTAGGATCATAATCACAACCAGAAAATGATTAGAACCACAACTCGTTTTCTGCTGGTTATAAGTCAGGAAAAACTGTCAACAACGTGCGGAACATTCAGATTTTTCACATCTTCTGCAAAAACAATGTCTTTAACTCACTGTTGTCGCTTTAAGATCGGTTTATATTGCTAATATGAATAACAGACTGACACGCTATGTCGGGCCCTGTTCAGGAGAGAGCATGAAAGACGATTTGGAGCAAAATCTGCTCTACCGTTATTTAGGGACAACCAGCCCATACTGGCGTTTACCAAACGATAGCAACGCTCTGCAATTAGCCGCTAGCGAAAGCTCTGATATCAGCCAGGTGGTCGCTCTTGAACCCGAGCAGGCGGAACAAATCCGCCAAATGACGGTAATAACCTCAAGCGTCACTATGTCGATTTCATTATTTGGTAGTGAAGTTTCCGTACATTTAGTGGGCCGTAAGGTATCAAAAAAAGAATGGGCGGGTTCGGCATCTGCCTGGGATGACACCCCTTCTGTTGCCCGAGATTTGGTGCAAGGGCTCTCATTCGCGGAACAGGTCGTCTCGGAGGCAAACTCTGTCATCGTTATTCTCGACAGATTAGGCAATATTCAACGCTTCAATCGTTTGAGCGAGGAGTATACCGGTCTTAAAGAACAAGAAGTTATTGGCCAAAACGTTTTTAAATTGTTTATGAGCCGTAGTGAGGCCGCCGCTTCCAAACGCAATATTAGCGGATTCTTTCGTAACGGAAATTCTTACGAAGTCGAACGCTGGATAAAAACCCGTAAAGGCCAGCGGCTGTTTTTGTTTCGCAACAAATTTGTCCATAGCGGCAGCGGTAAGAATGAAATCTATTTGATCTGTTCTGGTACTGATATCACTGAAGAACGCCGTGCGCAGGAGCGCCTGCGCGTATTGGCGAACACCGACACCATCACCGGCCTACCAAATCGTAATGCCATCAATGATTTAATCTCCTCCGCGATTGAAAACCGTGGTGAAACCCAGGTAGGGATCGTTTATCTCGACCTTGATAACTTCAAAAAAGTAAATGATGCGTACGGGCACATGTTCGGTGACCAGTTATTACAGGCCGTGTCATTAGCGATTCTAAGTTGCCTTGATGAAGGACAGATACTTGCGCGCTTGGGTGGAGATGAGTTTATTGTTCTCGCCACTGACACCTCTCAGGCAACGCTCGAAGCCATGTCGTCGCGTATTCTGGCGCGACTAAAACAGCCCTTCCGCATTGGTTTGATTGAAGTTTATTCCGGCTGCTCGTTAGGTATATCGCTGGCTCCGCAACATGGTGAAGACCGTGAAAGTCTTATTCGGAATGCTGATACCGCGATGTATACCGCCAAAGAGAGTGGTCGTGGCAAGTTCTGCGTATTTGCTCCAGAAATGAATCAACGTGTGTTTGAGTACCTGTGGCTCGACACCAACTTACGTAAAGCGCTCGATAACGACCAACTTGTTATTCACTATCAGCCTAAAATGACCTGGAGAGGTGAAGTCAGAAGTCTGGAAGCACTGGTGCGATGGCAATCGCCGGAGCGCGGGCTGATTCCACCGTTGGATTTTATCTCTTATGCAGAAGAGTCCGGGTTAATTGTGCCTCTTGGGCGATGGGTGATGTTAAGTGTGGTTCAGCAGGTGGCGAAATGGCGTGATAAAGGCATTAATTTACGCGTTGCAGTCAACGTTTCTGCCCGCCAATTAGCCGATCAAACAATCTTCAGCGATCTGAAACAAGCGCTGAAAGATCTTAATTTTGAATACTGCCCGATTGATGTAGAGCTTACTGAAAGCTGCCTGATTGAAAATGAAGACCTTGCACTTTCGGTTATTCAACAATTCAGCCGCTTGGGTGCCCAGGTGCATTTAGATGATTTTGGGACAGGTTATTCCTCACTTTCGCAACTTGCCCGCTTCCCGATCGACGCGATAAAACTCGACCAAAGTTTCGTGCGCGATATTCATAAGCAGTCGGTGTCTCAATCGCTGGTGCGTGCAATCGTTGCAGTTGCCCAAGCGCTTAATTTACAGGTCATTGCCGAAGGGGTTGAGAACCAAAAAGAAGACGCCTTCCTGACTAAGAATGGCGTCAACGAACGGCAAGGGTATTTATTTGCGAAGCCCATGCCCGCTGCCGTGTTTGAACGTTGGTTAAAACGCTATCTGGCCAGAACGGCGCGATAAGCTCTGCGACCAAATGAGCCAGGGAAACCTGGCTATTTTATTTGTGCAAAAACCTCTTTCGCCGCAAATAGACCATTCAACGCGCAAGGAAACCCTGCATACACCGCCATTTGCATGATCACTTCAATAATTTCCTGTTCCGAACAGCCAACATTCAGCGCCCCCTGGATATGGACTTTAAGCTGTGGCGTCGCATTTCCAAGTGCGGTCAGTGCTGCAACAACAGCAATTTCTCTGGCTTTTAAATCGAGGCCTGGTCTTGAGTAGATATCACCAAATGGAAATTCAATCAGCAGACGCGCAAAATCCGGTGCTATATCACTCAGGCTCTTAATGACATTTTCACCAGCATGTCCATCAACCTCTTTTAATTTTTCCAGACCTCGTAGATAACGTTCACTTTCCATTTTGGAACCCTCTTCTATTGAATAGTGAACGAACTCTAAATTTTACTGAGCAACGCATCCAATACCCTTTTTGTGATACCTTTTTGGTATGAACGAATCCATCGATTTACGACAATTTCGTTATTTTCTGGCTGTGAGTGAAGAGCTCAATTTCAGTCGTGCCGCATTGCGTCTGCATATTTCTCAGCCTCCACTAAGTAGGCAAATTCGGCAACTCGAAGACCAACTCGGAGTGCAGTTATTTCTTCGTAGCAAGAAGGGTGTCACCCTCACCGAAGCGGGGGCCGCATTCTTACCAGAAGTGAAACGCACACTCCTTCAGGCAGAAAAAGCGATTGCCGTCGTAAAAGAGATGCGAAGTAACATTGGGGGGAAATTTGTTGTTGGTTACACAACAGTGTTCGAACGAAGTGCAATCCCTGATGTGACAGAGGCCTTGCGCCAACGTTTTCCTGCCTGGCAAATCCACACATCAGGAGATCATTCAATCAATCTCATTCGTGAAGTGAAAAAAGGGACGATGGATGCGGCATTTATCGGCTTGCACACGGACGTTCAAGGCCTGGCTGTTGAAAAAATTTTAGAAGATCCACTTGTGGTGGCTTTGCCCGCAGGTCATAAACTTGCGCACAAACGCTTCATCAGTTTTGACTCACTACGTGACGAGCCGATGTTCTGGTTTGAGCGGCGGTTAAATCCCGGTTTTTATGATTACTGCCAGGCGTTTTTCCACAAGATTGATTTCAAGCCTCATATCATTCCGGAACCGCAAGATCATCACATCATGCTCGGGCTTATTGCGGAAGGAAAAGGTATTGCTCTGGTCCCTTCATCGTTGCAGTGCATCAAACGACAAGGCGTTATTTTCCGTAAACTGAAGGAAGAGACTCATCATCTGGCGATGGGGATTGGCGTTGCCTGGGATAAACAAAATTATTCACCTGTTTTGCAGGCATTTCTTGAGTTGCTGAGGCGTTAACACCTGAAAGAAGACGCCTTTCTTCAGAAGAATGGCGTCAACAAACGGCAGGATTTAGACCAATGCCCTCAGCCGTATTCGAGCGTTGGCTCACGTGTTAACTGGCTTTACGCAAAGCTGTAGCACTGTGACGATTTTGCATTTGCACTAACCTTTCCATATAAGCGATATCCTTAGCTTCGAGGCAAAATGCTGCATCAACCCAGTCTTCGGTGATATCCATCAACTCCGAGCGAGGCAGTTGAAGTACACGCTGACGGGCACGCAACATAGCCCGAACACCATTCAGTTTAGGCTGCAATGTATCAATGAAAGTACGAGTAGCAAGATAACCCTGGCCGGGTTCAAACAGTTCATCAACCAGACCAAACTGCTGATGCCACTCTGCGGTGTAAGACTCTCCTTTATAAATCAGCTCTTCAGCGAGTTTCATGCCTGAGCGGCGTGCAACCAGCGAATAGGCCCCCATGCCTGGAAAGAGGTTAAAAGCAATTTCCGGGAAACCAAGACGGGCATCTCGTTGTGCCAGCACAAAATGGTGTGCTAATGCGGCTTCGAATCCCCCGCCTAATGCACTGCCCTCAACCATTGCAAGGCTAATTGCACCGCTATCAAACCCTCGTGAGGCTGCATGGACACAGTCGACACAGGCCCTGGCATACGCACGCAATGCCTCGCGACGCCCCTGCTGTATTGATTCAACAAAAAAGCCCAAATCGCCGCCGGTGTTATACATTCCCTGCACCAGAGAACCGGTCACCCAAAAATCAACCACAAAACCCTCCTGTTGAACCAGATACCGCAGGTTCATAATTTCTTCGATTAGCTTATGGTTGAAGCAAGGACGGGGCTGCGCTCTTAACATCATCCACACAGTGCGACGTTCTGCCTCGTAATAACCCGACAACTGGGTGAATCGAGTAGTGTCCGTGAACAATTTGCAGGTTGGCTGGTTAATTACTGTCATTATCTTATCCTCATGTTATGAAAGCGCGTTACACGCAGGATCAGACTAATCCACTACCGCACCTGGATGAATGTATCGGACTGTTTAATAATTATTACTTATATGTTGTTCAATAATTGATTGATGTGTAAGGGTAAAAATTCCCAATTGAGCCTTCTCTTTCCAGACCTTTTTTTGCATTATGAAGGCAACACTTTTCCGCAACTGACCAGGACGCACTATGCCTTCAGTGGACCCTCTGCAACTCGCAAAACGTATTGATACCGTGCTGGATATTCTGGTGGGAGGCGATCATGCGTCTGCTATTAACAATCTGGAAATCCTGAAAACGGAATTGCTGAATATCGCTAATGGTGAAGAGATAAAAGAAGGCGACTTGAAAAAGTCGCCCTGGGAGATTTGAATCTAACGCCGGTGAAAACCGGCTTTTTTATAGGCTCAATGAGCCAAATGCGCCTTGCCAGTCTTTCTCGAAAGTTGCAATCGCAGCATTCACGGCCGGTGTCGTTAACAGTTGTTCAGTGACATCAACAGGTAGCGTAATTGCTTCACATCCTGCCAGCAGGCATGACATTGCCTGATGTGGTGTACGGAAACTAGCGGCCAGAACTTTAGATTGTGGGGCGTGTAGCGTCAGCAACTGCTGTAAATCCTGCACCATTTGAATACCATCGCCACCCTGCGCATCCAGGCGGTTGACGTACGGCGCAACATACTCAGCCCCAGCTAATGCGGCAAGCAATCCTTGAGCTGCACCATATACCGCAGTACCCAGCGTCGGAATGCCTATTACCTTCAACTGCTTCATCGCCGCCAGACCTTCTACCGTGGTAGGGACTTTCACAACAAGACCCGGGACACGCTTCACTAGTAATTCAGCCTCTTTCACCATTTCATCAGCCTGCGCGGCAATGACCTGAGCAAATAGTTTGCCTTTACCACCTAATGCATCCTGCAAGGCTGGTAGTACTTCCCACAAAGAAATCCCCGCTTTGGCGACGATGGAGGGATTGGTTGTTACGCCCTGTAACGGCAAAACACGCGCCAGGCGCTTCACTGCGGCAACGTCAGCAGTATCTAAATACAGTTCCATAAACTCTCCGGATTGGTCATCTATCTCATTGCCGACATCATAACGCCACTGTCTGTTCTTTATCTGATCAAAATCAATAAAACTTTCATTCGAAAGTAATCTAATTTACGAAAGAAGATTAAGGCGGGCTTATGATATTTAATATCCAACGTTACTCAACACATGATGGTCCAGGGATTCGCACAGTCGTATTCCTTAAAGGCTGCTCTCTGGGCTGCCGCTGGTGCCAGAACCCTGAAAGCCGTGCTCGTGGGCAGGATGTGCTGTTTGACGAGCGTCTGTGCCTTGCTGGTTGCGATCTTTGCCCACAGACAGCACCACATGCAATTAGTCGTATTGATGACGTTTTGATCATCGCGCGTGAAAAGCTTTCGACTGACGATATGGCCACGTTAACGGATTGCTGCCCTACTCAGGCATTAAGCGTATGCGGTGAGACACAAAGTGTTGATGTGATCATGCAGAAAGTGCTCCGCGACAAACCATTTTACGACCGCAGCGCTGGTGGAATTACGCTTTCTGGCGGCGAACCATTCATGCAGCCTGAAATGGCTGAGCAACTGCTGCGTAGAAGCAAAGAGGCAGGAATTCATACCGCCGTTGAGTCTTGCCTTTATGTGCCGTGGAAATACATAGAGCCGTCGATTAACCATCTGGATCTCCTGCTCGCCGACCTTAAGCATGTTGATGCACAGCGCTTCAAACAATGGACCGACGGCAGCGTCGAACGTGTAATGGACAACTTCCGCAAGTTGGCCGCACGCAACGTACAAATGACGATTCGTGTGCCGTTGATCCCCGATTTTAATGCCGACGAGCAATCAATTCGCGCGATCGCTGATTTTGCCGCCGATGAAATCGGTGCGAAAGCGATTCATTTTTTGCCTTACCACACCCTAGGTATCAACAAATACAAGCTCCTGAATATCCCTTATCTGGCCGCGCACCAACCCCTTGATGCGCCAGAACTGCTGCAGTTTGCTGAGCAGTACGCAAGCCAAAAAGGGATGACCGCCTGGATAAGAGGATAAACCGATGACCCAACTGAACCTGAACACCTTAAGCCAACGAATCAAAGACCATAAAGAAGCGTTGATTCATATCGTTAAGCCACCAGTTTGTACTGAGCGTGCGCAACATTACACAGCGATTTATCAACAGCATCAGGATAAACCATTACCTGTGCGCCGCGCTCTCGCGCTCGCCCACCACCTTGCTGAGCGCACTATCTGGATTAAGCACGATGAACTGATCGTTGGTAACCAGGCAAGCCACGTTCGCGGGGCACCATTCTTCCCTGAGTACACCGTGGGATGGATTGAAACTGAAATTGATGAGTTGGGTGACCGCCCTGGTGCTGGTTTCTCAATTTCAGATGCTGATAAAGCGGTGATGCATGAAATTTGCCCATGGTGGCGTGGGCAAACCGTGCAGGATCGCTGCTACGGAATGTTCACCGACGAGCAAAAGGAGTTACTGGCGAGTGGCATCATTAAAGCCGAAGGAAATATGACTTCAGGCGATGCGCATCTCGCGGTCAACTTCCCACTGTTGCTGGAATTAGGCATTGATGGTTTACGTGCAAAAGTAGCCGAACGTCGTTCGCGTCTACATCTGACCGACTGGGAAGAGCTGCACAAAGAGCAATTCCTGAAAGCTATTGATATTACTTTCGTTGCACTAAGCGAGCATATCCTACGCTACGCGGCGCTTGCCAAAGATATGGCGAGCACAGAGTCACGTGTGGCACGCCGTGATGAGCTGCTAGCCATTGCTGAAAACTGCGAACACATTGCTCATCATAAACCAACCTCATTCTGGCAAGCTTTGCAGTTGAGCTACTTCATACAGCTGGTATTGCAGATAGAATCTAACGGTCACTCCGTATCTTTTGGCCGCCTCGATCAATTCCTCTATCCGTGGTATCGCCGTGATGTCGAACTTGAACAAACCTTAGGTCGCGACCAGGCTATCGAACTCCTGCAAAGCTGTTGGTTGAAACTTTTGGAAGTGAACAAAATCCGCTCTGGTTCTCACTCCAAAGCCTCTGCCGGCAGCCCGCTTTATCAAAACGTCACCATTGGTGGCCAGACACTGGTTAATGGTGAAGCTGTAGATGCGGTGAATCCACTTTCATACGCCATCCTTGAATCATGTGGGCAGTTACGCTCAACGCAGCCGAACTTGAGTGTGCGTTATCATGCTGGAATGAGTAATGACTTCCTTGATGCCTGCGTTCAGGTGATTCGCTGTGGTTTCGGGATGCCTGCATTTAACAACGATGAAATCGTGATTGAAGAGTTCATTAAACTTGGTGTCAGTCGTGAAGATGCGTACGACTATGCAGCAATTGGCTGTATCGAAACAGCTGTTGGCGGCAAATGGGGATACCGCTGCACTGGTATGAGTTTCATTAATTTTGCCCGGGTCATGCTGGCTGCACTCGAACATGGTCACGATGCTACCAGCGGTAAAGTTTTCCTGCCGCAAGAACATGCACTCTCAGCAGGGAACTTCACACAGTTTGATCAGGTGATGAATGCCTGGGATGATCAAATTCGGTATTACACCCAGAAATCCATAGAAATTGAGTGTGTTGTGGATACGGTCCTGGAAGAAAATGCTCACGACATTCTGTGCTCAGCCCTTGTGGATGACTGCATTGAGCGTGGTAAAAGCATTAAGCAAGGTGGCGCAAAATATGACTGGGTTTCTGGCCTGCAAGTCGGTATTGCCAACCTTGGAAACAGCCTTGCAGCAGTTAAAAAATTGGTGTTCGAACAAGGAGCGATTGGCCAACAACAGCTTGCTGAAGCACTGGCCAATGACTTTGAGGGTTTGACAGGTGAACAGCTACGCCAGCGTCTGATAAATGGCGCGCCAAAATATGGCAACGATGAAGATGAGGTTGATTTACTGTTAGCTCGAGCTTACCAAACCTATATTGACGAGTTGAAGCAGTATCACAATACTCGTTTTGGCCGTGGCCCTATCGGCGGAACTTACTATGCGGGTACTTCATCGATATCAGCGAACGTACCGTTTGGTGCTGCAACTATGGCAACACCTGATGGGCGCAAAGCAACAACGCCACTGGCAGAAGGTGCAAGCCCGGCTTCAGGCACCGACCGTCTTGGCCCAACAGCGGTTATTAGCTCCGTCGGCAAATTGCCAACCAGTAAGATTTTGGGCGGCGTGTTGCTTAACCAGAAGCTGAATCCGGCAACATTAGATAACCCACGCGATCGTGAAAAATTAATGCTAATGCTGCGTACTTTCTTTGAAGCGCATAAGGGCTGGCATGTTCAATACAACATTGTTTCCCGTGAAACACTGATTGATGCCAAACAACATCCTGATAAGTATCGTGACCTGGTGGTGCGCGTAGCAGGTTATTCTGCTTTCTTTACTGCCTTATCTCCAGACGCGCAGGATGATATTATAGCCCGTACTGAACATACACTTTGATAATACCGGCGGTGCATCATGCGCCGCCTAACAATTGGCTGACATGAACTCCAGACAACAAATTATTTTACAGATGGTGATTGATCAAGGCCGCATGAGTGTGGCCGATCTTTCAAAAAAAACCGGTGTTTCAGAGGTAACCATTCGCCATGATCTCAATCTCCTGGAGAAGAAAAGTTACCTGAAACGTGCTCACGGTTATGCCGTTCCGCTAGATAGTGAAGATGTCGAAACCCGAATGATGAACAATTATTCGTTGAAACGTCATCTTGCTGATTTTGCCGCAACATTGGTAAACGATGGTGAAACAATTTTTATCGAAAATGGCAGTTGCAATGCACTGCTGGCTCGCGCGTTAGCCGAGCAGAAAAAAATCACCCTGATTACCGTCAGCAGCTACATTGCGCATCTTTTGAAAGATACCGATTGTGAAGTTGTGTTGCTTGGTGGCATTTACCAGAAGAAAAGTGAAAGCATGGTTGGCCCTCTGACGCGGCAATTTATCCAGCAAGTGCACTTCAGCAAAGCATTTATCGGTATCGACGGCTTTTTACCGGAAACCGGATTTACCAGCCGCGACATGATGCGCGCTGATGTGGTTAACACCGTGCTAGAAAAAGGTAGTGAAACTATTGTACTGACTGATAGCTCTAAATTTGGTGCTATGCACCCATACACTCTCGGCCCGATCTCGCACATTAACCGCGTCATTACAGACGATGCGCTTAGCGGAGTCGCTAGTCAACAATTGCAGGACACAGGGATACAGGTGAATATTGTTAAACAATTCCCGATCGCCTGAGAATCTTTTTAGCTGCCTGCGGCCCAGCAGGCAGTTCTCTTATCAGAATTATCCTGCCTATCCTTTAAGATTATTTACCTATTGTTATTTCCAATACAAATTAGAATATTTATCAGCGATATAACAGGAAGTGACAATCACTGTGGTTATCTTTTAGGTCTTATATCGTCATGCAGTTTCGCGGAACGCTCTTTAAGTTGGTTAATTACCACTATACTTACTCAGAGACTATTTCCGTGAATCAATAATTCAGGAGAAAGTATTATGACCTTAAATAACAAAAAAATTGCTGCCGTTGTGCTGGCTTTAACCGTTGCTACATCTCTGAGCGCCTGCTCCAACTGGTCCAAACGTGACCGTAATACAGCGATTGGCGCAGGTGCCGGCGCTGTTGGTGGCGCTGTCTTAACTGACGGTAGTGCATTGGGCACGTTAGGTGGTGCAGCTGTAGGTGGTATTATCGGTCATCAAGTAGGTAAATAAAGCTTGATACCAGCAAAAGCGTAAATTCTTTTATAAATTATAAAATCTTTAATATTCAGGTCTGACTTTCAGCAGTCATAATAAAAGGCCACGGTATATTTACCGTGGCCTGATTATTTGTATTATATCTTAAACGAATCAACCACCTGCTAATTTTACCTTCATACCTTTAGCTTCCAGCAGCGATTTAATCAGATCGCGTTTATCACCCTGAATCTCAATAACACCATCTTTTAGCGAACCACCACAACCACATTTTTTCTTAAGTTCAGCAGCTAATGTGGCAAGTTCAGCATCATCCGCATCAATACCGGTGATCAAACAAACACCTTTGCCTTTACGGCCACTGGTTTGTCGTTGGATCCGTACTACCCCATCACCTTTTGGGCGAACGGGAGCCGATGCAGGCTCATCAATGCGACCTGTTTCAGTTGAGTAAACTAAACGGCTGTTATCGTCTTTCATCATTCACCTTGCAGCAATGAAGCGCGGATATCACGCAGCGTCTGAGAAGGATTTGCAGATTGGGTGATTGGGCGCCCAATTACCATGAAGTCTACACCTGCCGTTTGTGCTTGCTGCGGAGTCATGATGCGGCGCTGATCGCCTGCATCGCTTCCAACCGGGCGAATGCCTGGTGTAACGAGCTTAAATGATTGGCCCAATTCGTTCTTAAAACGCACAGCTTCCTGAGCAGAACAAACCACACCATCTAATCCACAATTTTGTGTCAAACGGGCCAGACGCTCAGCGTGTTCGGCTGGAGTGGCAGCAATGCCGAGATCGGCCAGATCGCTTGCTTCCATGCTGGTCAAAACAGTCACAGCAATCAGTAATGGCGCATCGTTGCCAAATGGCAGCAGAGCTTCACGTGCAGCCATCATCATACGTGCTCCACCGCTGGCATGAACGTTCACCATCCAGACACCGAGTTCTGCCGCAGCGGCAACTGCATGTGCCGTCGTATTCGGAATATCGTGAAATTTCAGATCGAGAAATACGTCAAAACCACGCGCCTGAATATCTCGCACCAGTTGCGGTCCAAACAGAGTAAACATCTCTTTGCCCACTTTTAGACGGCAATCACGTGGGTCGATGCGATCGATGAATGCTAAGGCTTTATCACGATTATCGTAATCAAGTGCGACGACAATAGGAGAATCGGTGGCAACACGGGAGGATGATGATGCAGTTGAATTCATGGCTAAACCTTCTGATGTTGGACAGCACTGCGCCGCAAAGAGATAAACGGCAAGCATTCTACTCGTGGTACACACAAAATTACAGTTTCCATTACACCCTGCGAGGCATAATTAACTCGATGCAGAGGTGAGTTTTATAAGAAAGATCACTAGTATGTTGTAACTAAAATATCTCTTTTTTTTATAAATACCGGTTACTGCCCATCCAGGCCGCGGATAGGTTTAATCGTTGACCATGCCCGGCAAGAAGGACAATGCCAATAAAGAGTAAAAGCCGTGAAGCCACATTTCTGACAACGATAGCGCGGTTTAGTACGAACCTGTTCACCAACCATGTCACGAAGCACCATCAGGCTCTCTTTTGCACGCCCCTCTTCTGCTTCCTGCAAGTGGTAATCCATCAGGCGATGGAACACACGCATAGTGGGATGACGCTGGAGCTGGCGGTTGATATAAACTTGCGCGACTTCAGACCCCTCTTTATGTTCGAGAATCTCAGCCAGCATCAACTCTGCACCTGCTCCGGTGTTTTCTTCAACACAGCGTTTTAAGAACGCTTCCCACTCTTGTGGTTTATTTAATTGCAGATAGCAGGTCTGTAGCATTTCCAGCGTTTCGCTGACTAATTCGCTATCTTGATCAATAACGCGCTGCAATGTCTCAACAGCTTTTGCATATTCGTTACGAGCCATGAAGATGCGGCCCATCATGATAGATATGCGCGCACAATTTTTATCGGCAGCAGCCCCTTTCTTAAGCAGCGACATGGCTCGATCAAGGTCGTCGCTCCCCATCAATTGCACCGCCTGCTCACAATAGAAGTGGGCAATTTCAGTACGCTGTTTATCTTTCCCGAGCTTGACCAAACGTTCTGCTACTTCAATAGCTTTTTGCCAATCGCTGGTTGCCTGGTGAATCAGCAACAATTGTTGCAACGCGCCAATTCGGAAGTCAGTTTCATCGATCAACTGGGCAAACATATCTTCAGCGCGGTCGTACAATCCCGCCGCCATATAATCACGGCCCAACTGCTGTACAGCCAGCAAACGCTGCTCGTAGGTTAGTGAAGCACTTTCCATTAAAGACTGGTGGATACGGATAGCGCGGTCGACTTCACCACGAGAGCGGAACAGGTTACCAAGCGTAAGGTGGGCTTCAACGGTACTGGTATCTTCCTTGAGCATATCGAGGAAAAGATCAACAGCTTTATCTTGCTGGTTTGACAGCAAGAAGTTAACCCCCGCCACGTAGTCACGCGACAGGCGATTAGCCTCTTGTTGTTTATCTTGTTGTGCGCTTCTTCGCCCCATGTACCAGCCGTAGGCGGCAGCAATAGGAAGTAGCAGAAACAACAATTCCAGCATGGCAGGTTATTCCTTCACAGCCGGTACAACAGCCGCAGTTACATCAGATTCTGTAGTAATTTGCTGCTCCAGGCGTTTAATTTTACGATCGGCGCGCGCAAGTGATACCCGCAGGCGCAACCAGAACAGGCCACAAATCAGCCAGCCCAGTAAAAAACCCGCAGCAAAAAGAGTCGCCAACAAAGTGGAGACACGGTATTCGCCTTGTGCCAACAGATAGTTGAAATTAACTACCTGATCGTTTTGCGCGCCCAAAGTGACAGAAATCACAAAAATCGCTAGCACCAGTAAGAAAATGAATAAGTATTTCACATTACTTCCCGTCATGTGGTCTTACGCGACTAAATTATGCCCGAATGCTTTTACCCAACGGTATAAACTACCATTTCCCGGGTGTTCGGGGAATCAATAGAGAGCGTCCAATTCATAAGAAATGGGGATTAAATCAATAATCTCAAGGCTCATCATCCCGTTCGGCTATTTCATCAGCTTCTTGCGGCGGCGGTGAAAGCGGGCCGCATAATTTTTGAGCAAGCCAGGTTGCCAATGTTATCAACGCCCAGGAGATGATTGTGGCTACCACTAAATCCCGTGGCCAATGCATCCCGAGAAGCAACCGGCTGCCCATTACACCTGTTGCCCAAACTAACAGCAAAGCAATTGTCAAAGTTCGCCTGCGAGGCCACAACAATCCAACACCCAATAAGGCCCAACTTGCCGCAAACATCGTGTGCCCTGACGGAAACGCAAAACCGGTCTCTTTTTGCCAGTGTTTACGTAACCAACCCGGGACTTCCTGTTGCGTTTCAAGCTGGTTTTTTACCAGTTCGCTACGCTGCTTACGCTTTAAATTGTAGAACTCATCAGTTGGAATATGTTGCGTTTTTTCCAGCCACACAACAAACGGACGCGGTTCCTGCACTTTATCTTTGATGACAGATTTAACGCCCTGCCCAATAAGGATAGCCGCACCGAGTATGGCAAATAGCATCAGTGCTGCTTTTAAGCGAAACCTCAGGCACCATAAAAACCAACCGCACAGCAAAACATGAGTAATAATGCCCCAGGGCTGGGTTACGGTTTCGGTCACCCAATACATCATTTTAAGCCAGACACTATTTCCACCAGGAACCCACTGCCACCCCGAAATCCATACGGCTAAAGGCATGATTAACAGTATTCCGGCACCCATTGTCGTTCGCTTTGCTATTGCCCGCATCACTTATCCTTATGCAATTTGAATATCAAGAATACCTGAAAAAGCGCACCGATGGGAAAACGTAGAGTAACGCAAAGCGTAAAAATAGGAGCCGTGGCAGTCAATTAGGTGAAGTACCCGCCGTTGTGGCAAAATAGCCAGAAGTAATTAAACAAGCCAGACAGCTGGCAGGCGCGATGAGTGCCAACATAAGTACCTGGAGAATCACATGCAGCTTAAACGTGTGGCAGAAGCCAAACTGCCAACCCCATGGGGCGATTTCCTGATGGTGGGCTTTGAAGAACTGGCAACTGGACAAGACCACGTTGCTCTGGTTTTTGGTGATATTAGCGGGAATGATTCTGTTCTGGCGCGAGTACATTCTGAGTGTCTGACGGGAGATGCCCTATTCAGCCTGCGCTGCGATTGCGGTTTCCAGCTTGAAGCAGCTCTTTCCCAGATTGCAGAAGAAGGCCGCGGTATTTTGTTATATCACCGTCAAGAAGGCCGTAACATTGGTCTGCTTAACAAAATCCGCGCCTATGCATTGCAGGATAAAGGCTACGATACGGTCGAAGCCAACCACCAGCTCGGCTTTGCCGCCGATGAACGTGACTTCACGCTGTGTGCTGACATGTTTAAGCTATTAAGTGTTGATGCTGTACGGTTGTTGACTAATAACCCACGCAAGGTAGAAATTCTCAGTGAAGCGGGAATTAATATCGTTGAACGTGTGCCGCTGATTGTCGGCCGTAATCCGAAAAACGCGCATTACCTGGATACTAAGGCCGCCAAAATGGGCCATTTGCTATCTGAAGATTAAGAGATTTCTCCCCCATCGCTGGGGGAGATTTTTGTCTAATTTAGCATGTTGCGAATAACGTAATGCAGAATGCCATCATTTTTGAAGTACGTTAGTTCATTGCCGGTATCAATACGGCAGCGGCACTCCACCACCTCTTTTCTACCATCGGCAAAGGTTAATATCACCGGAACCGTAGCGCCTGGCGTCAGATCGTTGAGCCCGCTGATATCAATAAACTCCTCACCGGTCAGTCCTAACGTTTTACGTGTCACTCCCTGTGGGAACTCCAGTGGCAAAATACCCATGCCAATCAAGTTTGAACGGTGGATGCGCTCAAATGACTCAGCGATAACCACTCGCACCCCAAGCAGACGCGGGCCTTTTGCCGCCCAGTCACGGCTGGAACCGGAGCCATACTCTTTACCGGCAAACACCGCGAGCGGAATGCCTTTGTCGCGATATTTCATTGCAGCGTCATAAATTGAGATGACTTCATCGCCAGGTAGCAAACGCGTCATTCCCCCTTCAACACCAGGCACCATTTCGTTACGGATGCGAATGTTGGCGAAAGTCCCGCGCATCATCACTTCGTGGTTACCCCTACGCGACCCGTAGGAGTTAAAATCTTTGCGCTCAACACCATGGTTTTGTAGATAACGCCCTGCTGGGCTATCAGGCTTAATACTTCCGGCTGGTGAAATGTGGTCAGTAGTTACTGAATCTCCCAGCATGGCCAGCACGCGGGCACCATGAATGTCCTGCAATGGTTTCGGCGTAGCTTCCATATCATCAAAGAATGGCGACAGACGAATATAAGTAGAATCACTCTGCCAACCGTAAGTATCTGAATGGTCTACTTCGATACTTTGCCATTCTGGTGTTCCCTCAAAGACTTCAGCGTACTCTTTATGGAACATCTCCGTTGATACCTGTGCGACTGCACGGGCGATTTCCTGGCTGCTCGGCCAAATATCTTTGAGGTAAACAGGATCACCTTTGCGGTCATACCCAAGTGGGTCGGTGGTCAGATTAACGTTCATATTTCCGGCAAGGGCATAAGCCACCACTAACGGTGGCGATGCCAGCCAGTTAGTTTTCACCAGCGGGTGAATACGCCCTTCGAAGTTACGGTTTCCTGACAACACGGCACCAACAGTCAGATCTCCCTTCTTAATTGCCTGTTCGATGGGGTCAGGCAACGGCCCGGAGTTACCAATACAGGTGGTGCAGCCATAACCAACCAGGTTAAAACCTAATTCATCGAGATAAGGAGTAAGTTTCGCTTTTGCCAGATAATCCGAAACAACCTTAGAGCCTGGTGCCAGTGAAGCTTTTACCCACGGCTGGCGTTTTAAACCTAAGGTCACGGCTTTTTTAGCCAGCAAGCCCGCCGCCATCAGAACGCTTGGGTTTGAAGTGTTAGTACAAGACGTAATCGCCGAAATAACCACCGCCCCATCTGGCAGCTGATAGCTCTTCCCACCCATGGTGTAATCCACGGGTGCGCGATCTTTCTGGCTGCTATTTACTTCAAGCTCATTACTAGCACTAAAGGCTTTCGGCACGTCACCCAGTGCAACACGATCCTGTGGGCGTTTCGGCCCGGCGAGGCTAGCTTCAACCTCATCCATATCCAGGGCCAGTGTGCTGGTAAATACGGGTTCATCGCCCGTATTACGCCACATACCCTGAACCTTAGCATAGGCTTCCACCAGTGCTATTTGCTCTTCACTGCGCCCGCTCAGGCGCATGTAATCCAGCGTAACGGCATCAATCGGGAAGAAACCGCAGGTTGCACCATATTCTGGTGCCATATTGGCGATGGTTGCGCGATCGGCCAGTGGCAATGAGTCCAGACCATCACCATAGAATTCAACGAATTTACCAACCACACCGTGTTTACGGAGCATTTGCGTAACGGTGAGTACGAGGTCCGTCGCAGTAATGCCCTCCCGCAATTTGCCGTTAAGTTTAAAACCGACAACATCCGGGATCAGCATCGAAACAGGCTGACCCAGCATGGCAGCTTCCGCTTCTATACCGCCCACTCCCCAGCCCAGAACACCAAGGCCGTTGATCATCGTGGTGTGTGAATCGGTGCCCACCAGCGTGTCTGGATAAGCTACCAGCTCATCACCCTGCATTTCGCTCCATACTGCTTTTCCAAGATATTCCAGATTGACCTGGTGGCAGATTCCAGTTCCTGGTGGTACCACACTAAAACGACTAAATGCTTGTTGGCCCCAGCGCAGGAAAACATATCGCTCATGATTACGTTCCATTTCCAGGCGAACGTTTTCTTCAAAAGCATCATCATTACCGAAATGATCGACAGTCACGGAGTGGTCAATAACGAGGTCAACAGGAGAAAGAGGATTAACTTTGGCAACATCTCCGCCCAGACGTTTTACGGCTTCACGCATGGCGGCTAAATCAACCACTGCCGGTACGCCAGTAAAATCTTGCATCAGAACACGCGCGGGGCGATAAGCAATTTCACGATCGGCATGAGCATTCTTCAGCCATGCGGCCAGGGCATGAATATCATCCTGAGTGACGGAGTCTTCATCCTGCCAGCGCAGCAGGTTTTCAAGCAGAACTTTCAATGACTTGGGTAACCGAGTGATATCCCCAAGTTCCTTTGCGGCCAGCGGCAAGCTGTAATAGTGATAGGTTTTATTTAGCGCCTGTAAAGTATCCTTACTGGCCTCTCGTAGGGTTAACGACATAGCTCCTCCGTAAATTTCTTAGGATAGCGGTATCCCTGACTAAGATCAGGGACAGTATTAAAGATAACACAAAGATGTCGTAACGATTTGATAACAACCCAAATTGATAAATTGGGTTGTGTAAAGACAGAAGAGAGATTTGATTACACCCCGGAGGAGACCGGGGTGTTGGAATAATTAGTGAGTAAGCATCCAGACCATGTGGGCCCAAAATGCAAACGAAACGGAAAATACGCTAAGCCATGACCAGTATTTGGCACTACAGTGAGTATCCATAATCCACTCTCTTTATTTTTGGTAAACACTATGACTGAATAATTAATCAGTCTGCTTGAATATTGCTGTGTGTAGTGATTACTTAAAGAGTGAGGTGTTAATCACATATAATAAAAAAGTGTGATTGACCGCAAGTTAAATAAAGGTAAATAAAAATAACTCTTATTGTTCTATATGTTCGTCTGTTGAAAACAGATCGATAAATTCTTTTTGTTGTTGAGTCAACTGCCACGACTCAGGAACCTGAACTTCACCAGATTTTGCTTCTTTCTGCAGCTTGTCATCTTGCTGACGTACACTTTTTTGCACTTTTGTTTGAGCAAGGGTTGTCATAATTACCCCCAAAAATGCCAGGCTGCCAACGCGACAACGAGCCAGAACAGACCTGATACGAGAAACACCGCCATCCAGGCTTTACGCTTAAGCCCTGTTTCCTTTTGCGGTTCTTCACTTCCTGAAGGCATTGCTAACCTCATACAATCGGCACCACTTATCATAAATCATTAAACAATCGGTATAATTAATCGCCAGCTGGGATTAATCCTAAAGAAACTCTAGTACAAAAGCCAGCGAAATTGCTTTCCAGTTGCAGGAAAATATTTAATCTTTTGACCTGAAATAAATAATTGAAACACTAAATTTGCGCAGTGGTTATTTATTATCTACGTTTGTCTCTTAATTGAGACAGATTAACCACTTATATTATGTGGGAAATGAGAGTTTCAAGAAGGGAATAAATATGGCGAGAGGTAAATCATATTCTTTATGCAAATGAGAAGAGGTATCTTTCGCGCATGGAAAGATACCTCGCGATATTATTTTGCTGGTAATTTAATATCTTTAAACATCGCTTCAATATCTTCGTTAGATTTTAATGCTACAGCGGTATCAACCACATCACGAGTCAGATGCGGGGCAAAACGCTGAATGAAATCATACATGTAACTGCGCAAGAACGTGCTACGGCGGAAACCAATTTTAGTGGTGCTGTGGCTAAATACGCCCTGGGCTTCAATACGCACCAAATCAGGGTCTGATACCGGGTCCACCGCCATGCTGGCAATAACCCCGACCCCTAATCCCAGGCGCACGTAAGTTTTAATCACATCAGCATCAGTTGCTGTGAACACGATACGTGGTGTTAGTCCCGCACGATTAAATGCCGTATCTAATTCAGAACGCCCGGTGAAACCAAAGGTGTAGGTAACCAGCGGATATTGCGCCAGCTCTTCAATAGAGACGGACTCTTTTGATGCTAGAGGATGATCAGGCGTGACAACAATCGAGCGGTTCCAGTGATAGCAAGGCAACATCACTAAATCATCATAAAGATGTAAAGCTTCGGTCGCTATCGCAAAATCGGCATTGCCTTTAGACACTGCTTCAGCAATTTGTGTTGGTGACCCCTGGTGCATATGCAGCGAGACACGCGGGTAGCGCTCGATAAACCCTTTAATCACATTTGGCAGCGCATAACGAGCCTGTGTATGAGTTGTGGCGACGTACAGCGAACCTTTGTCCGGCCAGGTGTGCTCACCGGCGACAGATTTAATAGCATCCACTTTTGAGAGCACTTCGCGGGCAATTCGAATAATCTCCTGCCCGGCAGGCGTCACCTGAGTCAGGTGCTTGCCGCTACGCGCAAAGATCTGAATCCCCAGTTCGTCCTCCAACATACGAACTTGTTTACTGATCCCCGGCTGAGAAGTGTAAAGCCCTTCTGCCGTCGACGAGACGTTGAGGTTGTGATTTACCACCTCTACGATATAACGAAGTTGCTGTAGTTTCATGGCGTTCCATCCGCAGTAAAAGCAGCCCCGACACACGCAGTGGCAGGGGTTCAGACGAGGTGAAATTCTCTTCAACTACTATATCAGTTATATCATCTATGTATAGATTGAAAGAAAAAATAATAATCAGGTTATATAAAAGGATATAAAAAAGCCGGAGCAAATGCCCCGGCTTTTAAATTTTAAGAAGGATTACTTCTTGCCTTCAACCCACTTACCATCAACAAAGAATGCTGACCAGCCAGTCGCTTTGCCTTCTTTTTCAGAAGAAACATACTGTTGCTTAGTCTTACGGCTAAACCGGACAACCGCTTTGTTACCGTCCGCATCTTGTTGTGGAGCGTCAGCCAGATAACGCAGTTTCTCTGGCAGACGGTCACGGAAGCGGTACAGTTCTTCCACTAATGGCGCACGTGTTTCACGCGATTTAGGGAAAGTGTTTGCCGCAAGGAAAACACCCGCCGCGCCATCACGCAGGACAAAATAGGCATCCGACTTCTCGCAAGGAAGTTCTGGCAACGGAACCGGATCTTCCTTCGGTGGAGCAACTTCACCGTTACGCAGGATCTTACGGGTATTTTTGCAATCGTCGTTAGTACAAGCCATGTACTTACCGAAACGTCCCATTTTCAGGTGCATTTCAGAACCACATTTCTCACACTCAACGATTGGGCCGTCATAACCCTTAATGCGGAACTCGCCCTCTTCGATTTCGTAACCATCACATGTTGGGTTATTACCACAAACATGCAGCTTACGTTTTGGATCGATGAGGTAGCTGTCCATCGCAGTACCGCATTTGGTACAACGACGTTTCGCACGCAGTGCGTTAGTTTCCGCATCATCCCCTTCAAGAACATTGAGGACTTCGTTTTCCGGCACCAGGTTGATGGTGGTTTTGCAGCGTTCTTTCACTGGCAATGCGTAGCCGGAGCAACCGAGAAACACACCGGTACTGGCAGTACGAATACCCATTTCACGACCACAGGTCGGGCAATCGATGCTGGTCAGTACCATCTGGTTTGGACGCATACCGCCTTCTTCCGGATCCAGCTCAGCTTTACCAAGTTGCTCACTGAAATCGCTAAAGAAGTTGTCCAGCACCCCTTTCCACTCGGCCTGATTATTGGCCACCTGGTCAAGGCTGCTTTCCATTTGCGCGGTGAAATCGTAGTTCATCAGCTCACGGAAGTTTTCTTCCAGGCGATCAGTAACGATTTCACCCATTTTTTCTGCATAGAAACGACGGTTTTCTACACGCACATAACCACGATCCTGGATGGTGGAAATGATCGATGCGTACGTAGACGGGCGACCAATCCCACGTTTCTCCAACTCTTTAACCAACGAGGCTTCACTAAAACGAGCCGGTGGTTTAGTAAAGTGCTGGCCAGGAATGATCTCAACCAGTGCGAGTTCATCGCCCTGCTCTACAGCTGGCAATGTACGGTCTTCGTCACCTTTGCGCAGCGCAGGCATCACTTTTGTCCAGCCATCAAAACGCAACGTACGGCCACGCGTTTTCAGACGGAAATCACCGGCTTGCACAGTCAAGGTAGTGGAATCGTATTGCGCAGGCGTCATTTGGCACGCTACAAACTGGCGCCAAATCAGCTGGTAAAGTTTCTGTGCATCGGCTTCCATGTCTTTGAGCGACTCGGCAACAACACTCACATCAGAAGGACGAATCGCTTCGTGCGCTTCTTGCGAGTTTTCTTTGCTGGAGTAATGATTCGCGGCTTCTGGAAGATATTTCTTACCGAAACTCTCTTCGATATAACCACGTACCATGCTCACCGCATCCTGGCTCAAGTTAGTTGAGTCAGTACGCATGTAAGTAATATGGCCCGCTTCATAAAGACGCTGTGCCATCATCATGGTTTTCTTCACACCAAAACCAAGACGGGTACTTGCAGCCTGCTGCAAAGTAGAGGTAATGAACGGCGCACCAGGTTTGCTGCTGGTTGGCTTATCTTCACGCTCAAGCACCGAATAACTGGCTTTTTCCAGTTCGCTAACCGCAGACATGGTCTGCTCACGGTTAACCGGGCGGAATGGCTTGTCTTTATGGTGACTGACCTGAACCGGCAGACTATCGCCTTTCGGCGTCGTCAGGTTCGCGTCAATTTCCCAATATTCTTCCGGCACAAACGCTTTAATTTCGCGTTCACGGTCAACCACCAGACGCACAGCAACAGACTGTACACGGCCAGCAGAAAGACCACGGGCAATTTTCTTCCACAGCAGCGGAGACACCATGTAGCCCACAACGCGGTCCATAAAGCGACGCGCTTGCTGTGCGTTAACACGGTCAATATTTAATTCGCCCGGCTTTTCGAAGGCCTGTTGAATTGCATTTTTTGTAATCTCGTTAAAAACAACGCGGCTGTAACGCGTTTCATCACCACCGATAACTTCCCGCAGGTGCCATGCAATGGCTTCCCCTTCGCGGTCAAGGTCGGTTGCGAGATAGATATGGTCTGCTTTTTCAGCCAGTGATTTCAGTTCCGAAACCACTTTTTCCTTACCAGGCAGCACTTCGTACTGCGCTTCCCAGTTGTGCCATGGATCGACACCCATACGATTTACGAGCGCGCCGCGTTCATCCTTTTTGACCTTTTTGGTCCCTTTGGTGGAGGCGGAGTCAGCGCTCTTCTTGGTGGTTGATCCACTGGTCGGCAAATCACGGATATGACCGACGCTGGACTTAACCACGTAGTCATTCCCGAGATATTTGTTGATCGTTTTGGCTTTTGCCGGGGACTCAACGATGACGAGAGCTTTACCCATATTCACCTTTACCTAATGTAATTCTTCCAGGAGACGTCGCACGCCAGTTGCACCTTCCACTGGCGACGCGCTTTTCTATATTGCGACAGCGTCAATGGATATCAACTCTTTTTTCATCACCGGCCAGATTAAGCGAACATTCGCAGGTGATTGAGATAACGAGTCTTTCGCATCGGTGACATAGCACGACGGAACTTTGGTTGAATGTCAAGCAATTCCGTTGCCAGATTTGCGAAAGCGTCACACTCTACCTGATAAAATGAGTTACGCAACTTTATTAGCATGCAGCTCCGATTCCTACCAGCACACTAAACTGATTAAATCACCTTAGGTTTACTCAGGAGATATTGCCCTTTGCAGTATAGCGGAAGTACACTACTGCCAGTTTTTAAAGGAGGAAATCATGAAACCGACCACTCAACCTATCGATAAACAGTCGCTAATTATTGAAGCCAACAAAGTTATCCGTGCCCATGAAGATTTCATGCATGGAATGGAAGCAACTGACGTCGAACAAAAAAACGGGGTGCTGGTATTCAAAGGTGAATACTTCCTTGATGAGCAAGGCTTACCTACCGGTAAAAGCACCGCCGTATTTAATATGTTTAAACATCTTGCGCATGTATTTGCTGAAAAATATCACCTGCAAGACTAAACAAAAAAACGAGGCCAAAAGGCCTCGTTTTTAATTACGCGCTGAATTTGATTACAACAGTGGTTTTTCCCCACGCTGCCACCAGCGTAGCAAAAGATTATCAAGGCTATTTGCCGCACTACCGGTAAAACGGTCCATCATTTTTTTACGGCGCGTGTAGTGAACGTTGATCACTTCGCGGTCTTTCATCAGATTAATCAGCAAATCATCACTGGTGCTCACTGCATCGACCAAACCTTTTTCTAAAGCTTGAGTGCCGTACCAATGTTCACCTGTCGCCACGGAATCAATATCTAATGATGGGCGCATATCATGGACAAACTGCTTAAACAGCTGATGGGTTTCGTTGAGGTCTTCACGGAATTTCTCGCGCCCCTGCTCGGTGTTTTCACCAAACAGTGTCAACGTACGTTTGTACTGCCCGGCAGTATGCAACTCAACATCTATATCATTGCGTTTTAGTAAGCGATGGAAGTTTGGAACCTGTGCGACGACACCAATCGAGCCAATAATAGAAAACGGAGCAGCGACGATTTTGTCAGCCACACACGCCATCATATAACCACCGCTGGCTGCTACTTTATCCACAGCAACCGTCAGACGTACTTTGCTGTCGCGCAGACGCTGTAATTGCGATGCAGCAAGCCCGTAACCATGAACAACACCGCCAGGACTCTCCAGACGCAGCAGAACCTCATCTTCGGGCTTCACTACGGCCAATACTGCGGTTATCTCTTCGCGCAGGGAAGTAACCTCGTGAGCATCCATACTTCCTTTAAAATCCAATACATAAAGTGTTGGTTTGCCAGAAATAACCGTTTCACCTCGTTTAGCGCGTGCTTTTGCTTGTTTCGCTTCGAGTTTGTGTTTTTTCTTTTGAGCTTTATGCCAGAGTTTTTGCTGATGGCCATCAAGCCTTGCCACCTGCATTTCTTCCTGCATTTCCTGGTATTGTTCACTTAAATTGGTGAGACGCAGCTCACCTCGCTGATGTCTTTTGCGACCGGCAACATTCACAATAATCGTGACAAGAATACCAATAGCCGCAACGACCGTGACAATTTTCGCCAAAAACAACCCATAGTTTGCAATCAGATCCACGCTTTCCGCCTTCCATTCAGAGCATTAAATATCTATCACCCAGTGTAACCGAGCCGTGATTCTACGTCTGTAAGCAACTATAAATGCTGCGAGCCCTCTTCCTGAATGCCTTTAGCAAAATGAAACTTTTGCAAAATGTTAATCAAAGGTATTGTCTCCTGTTGCCTGATTGAAATAACCAGTCCTTTCAGGCATAAAGCCTAAAGGTTATAAATCCGAGAAATAAGACGTGAGCAAAAGCATCGCGCGAGGAGTTGAAAGTGCACTATCAACCGAAAACAGATTTACTGCAAAATCGCATCATTTTAGTCACCGGCGCCAGTGATGGTATCGGACGGGAAGCCGCCTTAACTTATGCACGTTATGGTGCAAACGTCATTCTGCTTGGCCGCAACGAAGATAAGCTGCGTAGAGTCGCCGATGAAATCAACACCAGTAATGGCAGCTTGCCGCACTGGTTTACTTTGGATTTTTCCAACGCAACACCTGAAGACTGTCATAACCTTGCGCATAAACTTTCAGGGCTAACTCCGCGCTTAGATGGTGTACTGCACAATGCCGGTATCCTCGGCGATATTTGCCCAATGGATGAACAAGATCCGCAAATATGGCAGAACGTGATGCAGGTAAATGTTAACGTCACCTTCTTCCTGACTCAGGCATTGCTTCCTTTATTACTCAAATCTGATGCCGGTTCGTTAGTCTTCACAAGCTCAAGTGTAGGCCGCCAGGGACGTGCGGGCTGGGGTGCCTATGCGGTATCAAAGTTCGCCACCGAAGGGATGATGCAAGTGCTGGCGGAAGAATATAAACAACATAATTTGCGCGTCAATTGTATAAACCCCGGTGGTACACGTACTGCAATGCGTGCTAGCGCATTTCCCACAGAGGATCCTGATAAGCTGAAAACGCCACGGGACCTCATGCCGCTCTATTTATGGCTGATGGGCGATGATAGTCGTCGTAAAACAGGCATGAGCTTTGATGCTCAACCCAACCGTAAACCAGGAATTTCCGAATGAGTGAAGATCGTTACCAGCAGCGCCAACAGCGCCAAAAAGAGAAAGTCGATGCTCGCGTCGCTGCAGCACAAGATGAACGCGGTATTTTGATTGTCTTTACCGGAAACGGTAAAGGGAAAACAACAGCGGCTTTTGGCACTGCAACCCGTGCCGTTGGCCACGGTAAGAAAGTCGGTGTGATCCAGTTTATCAAAGGCCAGTGGCCAAACGGTGAACGTAATCTACTAGAACCACTGGGTGTTGAGTTTCAGGTTATGGCAACTGGTTTTACCTGGGATACTCAAAACCGTGAAACTGATACCGCAGCGTGTCTGGAAGTGTGGGAGCATGCAAAGCGTATGCTGGCAGATGAGTCACTGGATATGGTTCTCCTCGACGAAATCACCTATATGGTCGCCTACGATTACCTAGTTCTTGAAGAGGTGCTGGCGGCGCTTACACAGCGTCCTGCAAACCAGACGGTTATCGTGACCGGGCGCGGATGTCATCGGGATATTCTTGAAGTGGCGGATACGGTGAGTGAGTTAAGGCCGGTCAAACATGCCTTTGATGCAGGCGTTAAAGCGCAAATCGGTATCGATTACTAGATAAAAAAATCCCCTCGTCAGAGGGGATTGATGTATTAACTGGAGCGTCCACCGCGACGGCCACCACCACTACCCGTGGTTTGCGTGTGGCGTTTCACCGCACGACGAATCTGGTTCGCCTTCATGCGGCGACGGTCTTTTTCTACCGCCACTTTGCTTTCTGTCTCTTCCTGCAACTCTACCAATTTACGCAGGTAGTTAGTTTGCCCCAGATCGAGTTCAGTGTAACCACCACGTGGCAGGCCTTTCGGCAACTGGATGTCACCGTAACGCACACGAATCAGACGGCTAACCTGGACACCTACTGCTTCCCAGAGGCGGCGCACTTCACGGTTGCGGCCTTCAGTCAGAGTAACGTTGTACCATTGGTTAATGCCTTCACCACCGGTAAATTTGATGGTTTTAAACGCGGCCGGGCCATCTTCAAGCTGCACACCACGACCCAGTTGCTTCACTTTGTCGTCGTCAACTTCGCCGAACACACGTACTGCGTATTCACGCTCTACTTCGCGACTTGGGTGCATCAGGCGGTTTGCCAGCTCACCGTCAGTTGTGAAAAGTAATAAACCACAGGTATTCACATCCAGACGACCGACCGCAATCCAGCGCGCACCGCGCAGTTTTGGTAAACGATCAAATACGGTTGGACGCCCTTCCGGGTCATTACGCGTACACAATTCGCCTTCTGGCTTGTAGTAAGCCAACACGCGGCAAATCTGTTCTGCAGATTCTTTAATGGAAATCAGGTGACCATCAATACGGATTTTCAGGGCCTGTGTTACTTCAACACGATCACCTAATTTGGCAACTTTGCCATCCACACTGACACGGCCGGCAGAGATAATGGTTTCAATCTCACGACGGGAACCATGGCCTGCACGGGCCAAAACTTTTTGTAACTTTTCGCTCTTATCGCTCATTGAGCTTCCTCGGGTGTCGCCTTCACAGGCGTCGAATTGGGATAATGAAGCATGTCAGCCCCATTTTAGGCCGCACAGTATAGCCGCAGACGCACTTATAAGAAAGGCTTAGCGTCACCGGCACCTTCGCGGATAACAACAGGTGCATCCTCAGTTAAATCAACAACCGTTGTCGGCTGCTGCCCAAGGTAACCACCGTGGATAACTAAATCGACAACCTTTTCGAGACGGTCCTTAATTTCTTCTGGATCTGACTCGGTAAACTCACTGCCTGGCAGCATCAGCGATGTCGATAACATCGGTTGGTCCAGCACTTCCAGCAACGCCAATGCTATCGGGTTAGAAGGAACGCGTAAGCCAATCGTTTTACGCTTTTCCTGCAACAAACGGCGCGGAACTTCTTTGGTGCCTTTGAGAATAAAGGTGTAATTACCTGGCGTATTATTTTTGATTAAACGAAACGCCACATTATCAACAAATGCATATGTTGAAAGCTCGGATAAATCCCGGCACATCAACGTAAAATTATGTCCATCAGGCAAATGACGGATGCGGCAAATGCGCTCCATTGCCGTTTTATCTTCAAGTTTACAGCCCAATGCATAACCCGAGTCGGTTGGGTAAACGATAACGCCGCCCTTACGAACAATTTCAACTGCCTGGTTAATCAGACGCTGTTGCGGGTTATCCGGGTGAATATAGAAAAATTGACTCATACGACTGCCCTCTATTTTGCGATGTGGCCGACATCCCAATTCTGCCAAACAGGTACTACGCCTGCAGGCAGCCAGAGCTTGCGCCCAAGCTCGATCCACGCGCAAGGCATATGGAAATCTGAGCCTTGTGACGCCAGCAAATTAAATTGCTGTGCGTAACTCGCAAGTTGGGTGCGCTCATTGGGAGCTTGCTGGCACTGCGCGACTTCCATGGCATCGCCACCATTTTCGGCAAAGTGCGCCAGCAACCTTTTCAGCCATTTAGCACTCAGGTCATAACGGCCTGGATGCGCCAGAACCGCTTGCCCGCCAGAATGATGAATGACATCAATAGCTTGTTCTATTGTACACCACTGTGGCGGAACGTAACCGGTTTTCCCCTTTGCGAGATATTTCTTAAACACATCAGCCATGGTATTGGCCTTACCACACTCCACCAAGAAACGCGCGAAATGCCCGCGAGTCACTTCGCCACCATTGGCATGACGCATTGCGCCTTCAAGTGCTCCGGGGATATGTGCTTTTTCCAGGCGTTCTGCGATTAATGCTGCTCGCTGAACACGGCGCTCACTTTGCTGGGCAAGAAACTCAGCTAATTGCGGATTGTGCTCATCTACACCTAGTCCAACAATATGTATTTCATGGTTTTCCCAGATGGTAGAGATCTCAACGCCACTAATTAAACGCAGTGGCAATTGCAGGCGTGATACCGCTTCCCTTGCAGCAGCAATTCCGGCTACTGTGTCATGGTCTGTTATTGCCAGAATGCCAACACGCATTTCAACGGCTCGTTGTACTAACGCCTCGGGCGTTAGCAGGCCATCTGACGCGGTGGTATGGCTATGTAAGTCGTAAATCACCGCTAGTGTTGGTTGGCTCAAAATAACTCCGGGTGTGTTAATAAAATGAAAAACGCCGCTCATGATAACGATTTTCCTTCATAACTAAAAATCGCTATTGACTTTGATTCATCGAACTAGTTAACTAGTACGCAAGTTCACACGAGAAAGGTATCTGATAATGAAAGCGATAATCCGCATGCACAGCTGGTGGCGTACTTCCTGATAACGGGCAGTGTCATCGCTATGGCTGAAATTCAGCCCAGATACCAGGCCCGCCAATGAAGCGGGCTTTTTTTTGAACAAAATATGAGAGCAAAAAATGCAAACACAAAAACCAGCGCTCGAATTACTGATTAACGACGCGCCATATCGTGATAACCCAACAGCCGTTTTCCACCAGCTGTGCGGCGCTCGCCCTGCGACCTTGTTACTCGAATCAGCCGATATCGACAGCAAAGACGATTTAAAAAGCTTGCTGTTAGTCGACAGCGCGTTGCGCATTACCGCTTTAGGTGACACCGTCACAATTCACGCCCTTTCAGAAAATGGTGCCTCACTGCTTCCGTTGCTGGATGCGGCTTTACCTAGCGGCGTAGACAATAAACATTCTCCACAAGGCCGTGTACTGCGGTTCCCGGCGGTGAGTTCCCTTCTGGATGAAGACGCGCGCCTGTGTTCGCTTTCCGTTTTTGACGCCTTCCGCATTATGCAGGAATTGGTCACCGTGCCGGAAAACGAGCGCGAAGCGATGTTCTTCGGCGGCTTGTTTGCATACGACCTGGTGGCAGGATTTGAAGACTTGCCCGAACTCAAGCAAGACAACAACTGTCCCGACTACTGTTTCTACCTGGCAGAGACGTTGCTGGTAATCGACCATCAGAAAAAACACACCCGCATTCAGACGAGCTTGTTCACCCCGTCAGCATCAGAAAAGCAGCGTTTGATTCAACGCACTGCGCAACTGAGCAAGCAGATGGAGCAAGAGCCCGCACCACTGCCAGTACAAAAAGTCGAGCGCATGACCTGCGAATGCAACCAGAGCGATGAAGAGTTTGGCGATGTGGTGCGCAAAATGCAGAAAGCGATTCGCATCGGTGAAATTTTCCAGGTGGTGCCGTCACGCCGTTTCTCGCTGCCTTGCCCTTCTCCGCTGGCCGCCTATCAGACGCTGAAAAAGAGCAACCCAAGTCCTTATATGTTCTTCATGCAGGATAACGATTTCACGCTGTTTGGCGCATCCCCTGAAAGCTCGCTGAAATACGACGCCGATTCCCGCCAGATTGAAATCTACCCGATTGCCGGGACTCGCCCACGCGGTCGCCGTGCTGATGGTTCGCTTGATCGTGACCTCGACAGTCGCATTGAGCTGGAAATGCGTACCGACCATAAAGAGATGTCCGAACATCTGATGTTGGTTGACCTGGCGCGTAACGACCTGGCGCGCATTTGTACCCCAGGCAGCCGTTATGTTGCCGACCTGACTAAAGTTGACCGCTACTCCTTTGTGATGCACCTGGTTTCCCGTGTGGTTGGCGAGCTGCATAAAGATCTGGATGTGCTGCACGCTTACCGCGCCTGTATGAACATGGGCACGCTGAGCGGTGCGCCGAAAGTTCGCGCTATGCAGTTAATTGCCAAAGCCGAAGGCGTGCGTCGCGGCAGTTACGGCGGTGCCGTGGGTTACTTCACCGCGCACGGTGATTTAGATACCTGCATCGTTATCCGCTCCGCCTACGTCGAAAACGGCATTGCCACCGTACAGGCTGGGGCTGGCGTGGTGCTAGATTCCGTACCGCAGTCCGAAGCTGACGAAACACGTAACAAAGCCCGCGCTGTACTGCGCGCTATCGCTACCGCGCATCATGCACAGGAGATTTTCTGATGGCTGACATTCTGCTGCTCGATAATATCGACTCGTTTACCTATAACCTGGCCGATCAGCTGCGTGCTAACGGACACAATGTCGTCATCTACCGTAACCATGTTCCAGCACAGACCTTAATTGAGCGTCTGGAAACCATGGACAACCCGATACTGATGCTCTCACCAGGTCCTGGTGCGCCTAGTGAAGCGGGCTGTATGCCTGAACTGCTGACGCGTCTGCGTGGCAAATTGCCGATTATCGGTATCTGCCTCGGTCACCAGGCGATTGTCGAAGCGTACGGTGGCTATGTCGGCCAGGCGGGAGAAATCCTGCACGGTAAAGCGTCGATTATTTCTCATGATGGCGAAGCAATGTTTGCTGGTCTGCCTAATCCACTGCCGGTTGCGCGTTATCATTCACTGGTTGGCAGCAACATTCCGGCGGGTTTGACGATTAACGCTCATTTCGATGGCATGGTGATGGCAGTTCGCCACGACGCTGACCGCGTGTGTGGTTTCCAGTTCCATCCGGAATCAATCCTGACCACGCACGGCGCGCGTCTGCTGGAACAAACGCTCGACTGGGCGCTGCTGAAGTTAAAACAAGCCAACACGCTGCAACCGATTCTCGACAAGCTGTACAAAGCACAGACGCTGAGCCGTGAAGAAAGCCACCAGCTATTTGCTGCGATTGTGCGCGGCGAGCTGAAGCCAGAACAACTGGCTGCGGCGCTGGTCAGCATGAAAGTTCGCGGTGAGCATCCCAACGAAATTGCCGGTGCCGCGACTGCAATGCTTGAAGCCGCAGCGCCATTCCCAAGCCCGGATTATCCGTTTGCCGATATCGTTGGCACCGGCGGCGACGGCAGCAATAGCATTAATATTTCCACCGCCAGCGCCTTTGTGGCCGCCGCTGTGGGCCTGAAAGTCGCCAAACACGGTAACCGGAGTGTTTCCAGTAAATCTGGCTCTTCCGACTTACTGGCCGCGTTTGGTATTAATCTGGAAATGAGTGCTGAAGCGTCCCGTAAAGCACTTGATGATTTGGGCGTCTGTTTCCTGTTCGCACCGAAATACCACACCGGTTTCCGCCACGCGATGCCTGTGCGCCAGCAGTTAAAAACCCGCACCTTGTTTAACGTGCTCGGACCGCTGATTAACCCGGCTCACCCGCAAATGGCGCTGATTGGCGTTTACAGTGCAGAACTGGTGTTGCCGATTGCCGAAACCCTGCGAGTCCTGGGTTACAAACGTGCGGCGGTGGTACACAGCGGTGGAATGGACGAAGTTTCTCTGCATGCCACCACGCAAGTTGCTGAGCTGCATGACGGCGAGATTAAAAGCTACCAACTGGAAGCGACTGACTTTGGCCTTCCCGCTTATCACCAGGACCAGCTTGCAGGCGGCACACCGGAAGAAAACCGTGACATTCTCAGCCGCCTGTTACAAGGTAAAGGAGAGACAGCTCATGAGTCCGCTGTAGCGGCAAACGTCGCAATGTTAATGCGCCTGCATGGGCAAGAAGATCTTAAAGCGAACGCACAACGAGTGCTGGAAGTACTGCGCAGCGGTGCTGCGTATGACCGGGTTACTGCGCTGGCAGGAAGAGGATAAGTCATGCAGGAAACAGTATTAAAGAAGATCGTCGACGATAAGGCGATTTGGGTTGAAGCACGCAAGCAACAACAACCCCTGGCAAGTTTCCAGAACAACATCGTACCGGCAACACGCAATTTTTATCATGCTCTGCAAGGTGCCCGTACAGCCTTTATTCTGGAGTGTAAAAAAGCCTCTCCATCTAAAGGCGTGATTCGTGATGATTTCGACCCGGCGCGTATTGCTAATGTTTATAAACACTACGCTTCCGCCATTTCAGTATTGACTGACGAGAAATATTTCCAGGGCAGCTTCGATTTCCTGCCAATTGTCAGCAGCATCGTCACGCAGCCAGTATTGTGCAAAGACTTTATTATCGACGCGTATCAGATTCACCTGGCGCGTTTTTATCAGGCCGATGCCTGCCTGCTGATGTTATCGGTACTCGACGACGAACAATATCGCCAGCTCGCTGCCGTTGCGCACAGCCTGAATATGGGCGTGCTGACCGAAGTGAGTAATGAAGAAGAATTGGAACGTGCGATTGAGCTGAAAGCAAAAGTTGTCGGTATCAATAACCGCGACTTACGTGATTTATCCATCGACCTCAACCGTACACGCCAATTAGCGCCGCGATTAGGCCATGGCGTGACGGTCATCAGCGAGTCCGGCATCAGCAATTACGGCCAGATTCGTGAACTAAGCCATTTTGCCAACGGCTTCCTGATTGGCTCCGCCTTAATGGGCGAAGACGATCTCAATGCAGCGGTTCGCCGCGTCACATTAGGCAATAACAAAGTTTGCGGCCTGACCCGTGCGCAAGATGCTCGCGCCGCCTATGAAGCGGGTGCCATTTATGGCGGCCTGATTTTTGTGCCAACCTCACCGCGCTTTGTCAGCGATGAAACCGCCGCAGCGGTTATTGCTGGCGCGCCACTGAAATATGCCGGTGTGTTCCGCAATACTCCGGTTAATGAAGTCGTGCAAAAAGCTGAGGCGTTCTCGCTGAATGCCGTTCAACTGCATGGCGACGAAGATCAGACGTACATCGACGAGCTACGTGCCATCCTGCCTGCGAACGTGCAAATCTGGAAAGCACTTAGCGTTAAAGAGAGTTTACCGGCGCGTGATTTAAACCACGTCGACAAATATCTCTTCGACAATGGCCAGGGCGGTAGCGGGCAAAGCTTCGATTGGTCACTCCTGGCAGGCCAGAATCTGGACAACGTGATTCTGGCTGGCGGACTGGGTGCGGATAATTGCATAGAAGCAGCGAAAACGGGCTGCATCGGTTTAGATTTCAACTCAGGTGTCGAAAGCGCACCGGGTATTAAAGATGCTAACAAGCTGGCTGCCGTCTTCCAGACGCTGCGGGCTTACTAAGGAAAATATCATGACTTTACTTAATCCCTATTTCGGTGAGTTTGGTGGCATGTACGTGCCACAAATCCTGATGCCTGCACTGCGTCAGTTAGAAGAAGCTTTTGTAGCCGCACAAAGCGATGCTGAGTTTCAGGCTGAATTTAACGACCTGCTAAAAAACTATGCCGGCCGCCCAACGGCACTGACCAAATGTCGTAACCTGACAGCTGGCACCAAAACCACCTTGTATTTAAAACGTGAAGATTTACTGCACGGCGGCGCACACAAAACCAATCAGGTTCTCGGCCAGGCGCTGCTTGCTAAGAAAATGGGCAAAACTGAAATCATCGCCGAAACCGGTGCCGGTCAACATGGCGTGGCTTCCGCATTAGCCAGCGCCCTGCTCGGCCTGAAATGTCGCATTTATATGGGTGCAAAAGACGTAGAGCGCCAGTCGCCGAACGTGTTCCGTATGCGCCTGATGGGTGCTGAAGTGATTCCTGTGCACAGCGGTTCTGCCACGCTGAAAGATGCCTGTAACGAAGCATTGCGCGACTGGTCTGGCAGTTATGACACCGCGCATTATATGCTCGGCACCGCAGCAGGCCCACATCCATTCCCGACCATCGTGCGAGAGTTCCAGCGCATGATCGGTGAAGAAACCAAAGCGCAGATCCTTGAAAAAGAAGGCCGCCTGCCGGATGCGGTTATCGCCTGTGTGGGCGGTGGGTCTAATGCAATCGGCATGTTTGCCGACTTTATCAACGATGCCAAAGTCGGCCTGATTGGTGTTGAACCAGCCGGGCACGGCATCGAAAGTGGTGAGCACGGCGCACCATTGAAACATGGCCGTGTTGGCATCTATTTCGGGATGAAATCCCCAATGATGCAAACTGACGAAGGCCAGATTGAAGAGTCTTACTCTATCTCTGCTGGTTTGGATTTCCCGTCTGTCGGCCCTCAACATGCGCACCTGAATAGCATCGGTCGTGCAGATTATGTTTCGATTACCGATGACGAAGCACTGGAAGCATTCAAAACGCTATGTCGTAGTGAAGGTATTATCCCGGCGCTGGAATCTTCCCACGCACTGGCTCACGCGTTGAAAATGATCAAAGAGAACCCGGAAAAAGAACAGCTGCTGGTGGTAAACCTCTCCGGCCGTGGTGACAAAGACATCTTCACCGTTCACGACATTCTTAAAGCGCGAGGGGAAATCTAATGGAACGTTATCAACACGCATTTGAACAGTTGCAAGCTCGTGGTGAAGGCGCTTTTGTTCCCTTCGTTACTCTGGGCGATCCGTCGCCAGAGCAGTCACTAAAGATTATCGACACACTGATTGAAGCGGGTGCAGATGCGCTGGAGTTGGGCATTCCCTTCTCCGACCCGCTGGCAGATGGCCCGACCATTCAAAACGCGGCTCTGCGTGCTTTTGCCGCTGGTGTCACACCAACGCAGTGTTTCGAAATGCTGGCCGTTATTCGCCAGAAGCACCCGACGATTCCGATTGGCTTGTTGATGTATGCCAACCTGGTGTTTAGCCGTGGGATTGATGAGTTTTATGCGCTTTGCGAGAAAGTGGGTGTCGATTCTGTATTGATTGCTGATGTGCCAATCGAAGAGTCTGCGCCATTCCGCCAGGCAGCGATGCGCCATAACGTCGCACCAATCTTCATTTGTCCGCCAAATGCAGATGACGCGCTGCTGCGTGAAATCGCGACCCATGGCCGTGGTTATACCTACCTGCTTTCTCGTGCCGGTGTCACGGGTGCAGAAACGCGCGCCCAGTTGCCGCTGCATCATCTGGTAGAAAAACTGACTGAATTTGGTGCCGCACCATCACTTCAGGGCTTTGGGATTTCTGAACCATCGCAGGTGAAAGATGCCATTGACGCGGGCGCTGCGGGTGCAATTTCTGGCTCAGCGATCGTGAAGATTATTGAGAAGAACCTTGATAAGCCTGACGTGATGTTAAGTGAGCTGAAAGCGTTTGTTCAGAGTTTGAAAGCTGCGACAGTCGCAGCCTAAGTCGACAAAAGGCCGGAGCAATTCCGGCCTCTTTTCATCACAAATACATTAAAAACGATAACCTGCCGAGAACATAAATACCCACGGGTCAATCCGCGTCTTGATATTCTGCTCTTCACCACCAGCTTTAAACTTCACTTCAGTATCGATATCCATATACCAGACGGACATGTTCAACAGCCAATTATCGTTGACCATATAATCCAGCCCAACCTGACCCGCAGCCCCCCAGGAATCTTTCACGCTAAGATCGGTTAAGCCTGCATCTTTGCCAGTCTGATTAAAGTCGGTATCAAAAAAGGTGGTGTAGTTAATGCCGGCGCCAACATACGGACGCACTTTGCTTTTCGCATCACCAAAGTACCACTGTGCCATCAGTGTTGGCGGCAGTTGGCGAACAGTAGCCAGATCACCTGTCGGACCTAAACCAACACGGTGGCGAAATGGTGTAGCCGCAAGCAACTCGATGCCGATGTTATCGGTCACCATATAGTCAAATGTCAGTCCCAGTTGGGTATTGTTGCTGACGCTAAAACCGCCCATGCCAAGCACATTGTCAGAGCCTTCAGTTGGGCGAACGGTTGCTGAACCCGCGCGCATGAAGAATTCCCCTTGTTGATGCGCCAATGCTTCGCCAGATAAACAGGTTAATGCAAGTAACGCCACAGACAACTTTTTCATAGCCCTCTCCTTGTTATGGTTTTATAAGCGGGCTGAATATACTCAATTTTGGGTACAAGTTGATCTAACACCGATCACACTTCGCCGGGTAATTTAACATTTAATGATCTGGATTAATTTTTCGCATTTTGCTTAAAGTCGTAACTTTGGTGTAGTTTGATCCATAACCCGAGATAATCTGGCTCGGTAATATTATTTAGAACCAAAATACAAAATGGGCAGTACTGTTCAGTAACAGTGCTGCCCATTTGTCTAAGATGTGATGAATTATCGCTTTATCACCAATAACCGCATCCTCCCTTTGATGCTGGAAGATAAAGGTGAGCAATTAACCGTTGAGATGCCAGGACAACTTATTAGCAACGATATTGATGTCATGGCTGACGGAATACGCAGCGGTCTGGGAATAGGAAGAATGTTTGAGCCGGTGTATGAATTGCAGCCCGATAAAGAGCAATTTATCCCGGTGATGACGCCTTACTGGAAAATCTATCCACCGGTTAATCTTTACTATTTAAAAAGCACCGGCAAGGCAAAGCGAGTCAAGGCACTGATTGATTTCTTAATAATGAAAACAAAATAATAGTCATCAACATAACCTGTCTTAACATGCGCGGTCGCTTGTTGCGCTAGCTGAATGAAAGATGCGCTGATGTATTTTCTATCATTTATTAAAATTTAAAATTAAATACATTTTTTAAATTATCCCATTATTTTGGGGGGGCATTGTGCAATGCTTAATACTCAACAGACATTGTGGAGCAGTTTTTTGAGGATATCTTCTGCAGTAAGTTAAACCTCGATTTCCAGCTACACTGAACTATAAATTTATCTTAGTTCATCATTTGTTTAAGGGATAACATGGCTTTAACGCGCAGAGAGTTTTATAAATTCGCTCTGGGATCGGTGGTCGGTTTAGCCGTCCTCAGACAATCTCCCTCAGTGCTTGCGGACTCACGTCCACTACAAATCACCTTAAAGCATGGAGCAGGAGATAAAGGGGAAACTCTCGGTGGTCTCCCTCCCGCTAACTCCATGTGTTCGGTCACTGACTTTGATTATCAACTTAAGTATCAGCGCGCTTTCGAAGCGGTGTTGTGCTACATGCCTGCGGTAGCGATTTACAGTTTTCGCCGCGCAGCATTTGAAAATTTGGGGCTAAAGGATAATGACATAATCGCTTACTCAGCCCCGGCAACACCCAAGCTTGAAGCCATTACCGCGAACAGCACTACACCTTACATCACCGCTTTTACCGACTTGCGCAACGGGCCGGTTGTTCTGGAACTGCCCGCAGCGGGAAGCGATGGCAGTCTGTACGGGCAGATAGTGGATGCCTGGCAATTCACCATTGCCGACGTTGGCCCGGCGGGGCTTGATAAAGGCAAAGGGGGCAAGTTTTTATTAACTCCGCCAGGCTATAAAGAGGCGGTACCACCGGGTTATATCCATATCCCGTCGCCTAATTACCGCGTTGCTTTCGCTTTCCGTTCTGTACCTGTTGCAGGCAAAACTTCGCAAGATGCCTACCATTATTCAAAACGCCTGCGGATGTACAATTTATCGCAAGCGGATTCACCGCCCACGCAGCGCTTTGTCGATCCCATCAATGACCGTTACCCGACGCTGCCCTATTACGATGAGCGGCATTTCAAAGATTTGCATGCAATAGCCAGCGTAGAGCCTGTCAGGGAACAGGACAAAATCATGATGGGCATGCTTTCTTCTCTGGGAATTCATCAAGGCGAGGCTTTTAATCCTGACGAGAAAACCACCAAAGCATTACGCCAGGCGGCCATTGATGCCTGGTTTTACCTGCAAAACTGGTTCGATAATATTCCCAAAGACAAGCTGTACTGGCCGGACAGGCATTATGCGTCTCTGCTGATGGCCGATAAAAATAAAACATTCACCTTCGTCTACGACGATAAGACCGACATTATTGAACGGGCCGCAGAGTATTTCTGGTGTACTTATATGCCGAAAGAACTGACCGACTCTCCCGCGACGCAATATCTGATGTCGATGACTGATAAGAATGGAAACCTGCTCGAAGCGGGTAAGCTATATAAAATTAATATCCCTGCAAAAATGCCGGTTAAACAATTCTGGGCATTAACCGTTTATAACCGCGACACCATGTCCTTTATTTACAGCCCATCAGAAAGAACCACCTTGTCGTCGTATGACCTGGAAAAAATGAAAACAGAAGCCAATGGCAGCGTCGATATTTACGTCGGGCCGCAAGCGCCTCAGGGGCTGGAAAATAACTGGATTCCCACCAGCGGGAAACGTCCATTACCCGCGATGCGTTTTTATGGCCCAACGGAAGAATTAAATAATAAAACGTTTAAGTTGAATGACTTCGAGTTAGTCAGCCTGTGATTCATGTGAAAACCAGACATGACCAAATATTTACCTGAAAGGAAATGCCAATGATTAATCTAAAACCTTTAGCCAAAGCGATACTGTTAACCGGGTTGCTTGGTGCCTCTTCCCTCACGCTGGCACAGACCCAGGTGCAGACCTGGCATGATCCATTGCTGACATTGCAGGGCACGCCGGACGTGGTTAACAAAGGCCTTGATGTTGACGGTTACAGCTCGGCAATTTCTGCCTGGAGTTGGGGATACCCGATCGTGCGTATGGAACAAGTAGTGCGTGATTACACCAACGTGCCGTCACCCAAACCGGCAACCAGTTACCGCGCCCCTCTGAACCAGATTGGCTGGGCGACAGAACTGGCGACACCTGACGCAAAAGATATGCCGACCGCCAACAATGACACGCTGTACATGAGCGCCGTCGTGAAGTTGGATGAGCCTTATATTCTCACCGTTCCTGATACGCATGACCGCTATTACGTGGTTGATGTATTCGATATGTGGCAGGAGCTGGAGCACTACATCGGCAGAAGAACCACCGGCACGCAGGCGGGGAAATTCGTCTTAGTCCCACCAGGCTGGAAAGGCGAGCTGCCCGCTGATGCGAAAGTACTGCATGTTTCAACCAACAAAATCTGGCTGTGGGGGCGTTTGCGCGTCAAACAGGGCGAGGACATGGCGCCTCTTCATCAGCTACAAAATGAATTTAAACTCACTTCACTTAGCGGGAAAGTTTATTCCGACACCCTGCCACCGCTGCCTGAATTGAAAAATGATGGCCTCGATTTCTTCCGCCTGTTAGCCGCTGCGCTGAAAGAGAACCCGGTCAAACCTGAGGATAAAGGTTTGTTCGGGCAGTTCAGTCGTATTGGCCTGACGGACAGCGGATTTAATCCTGAAGCTGTGCCAAAGGTGATGATTGATGGCGTGAAGCGCGGCTTGGCAGATGCGCCAAACGTAGCGGCTTCAACATTGACCAGCACCTCCGAAGACCGAAACGGCTGGAGTTACGTGCGGGGGCTGGATTCCTTTGGCTATAACTACCCGTTACGTGCGCTGGTTTCCGGGCCGTACCTTGGTGGACAGGGTGAGAAAGAGGCCGTCTACCCTATCCGCTATAACGACAGCGAGAATGAGCCACTGACCGGAGCTAATGATTACACCATCAAGCTGCCGAGCGAGCCGCCGGTGAACGCCTTCTGGTCAATCACCATGTACGATGCCAAAACCAAAATGCTGGTTAGCAACGAGCTGAATCGCTACAAAGTGGGTACCGACACGGAAGGCCTGGTTAAGGGTTCTGATGGCAGTATTAATGTTTCTCTTAGCCACAAAAAACCTACCGACCCGAACGTAAACTGGTTGCCTGCACCTGAGGGCAACTTCTATCTGCTATTCCGTATGTATCAACCTAAAGACGCGGTCATGAATAATGAATGGAAGCTGCCGCAGGTGACAAAAAGTCAATGATGATAGTTGGTCTTGATGCAGTGTAAATCACTCAGGGACAGGCTGAGAGAGTCGCTGTGTAAGGGTCCGTAATATCTTTAATTACGGACCCTTTGGGCTGACTTGTTTTCGAGTATACAGAGTCTGCCAGCAACAACGCTTTCAGACTGCGCTGAGCATGAAGCGGACATATTCCACTTGCTAAAAGAGTTAAAGAACTAGAGTCGTGCAAACATAATTTATTTGTATCCATAAGTGGCGAAATGTAACTCCTTGGTTATATTTAAAAAATGAAAATGGTCAGCGGACATTTTTATTATTTGAATTAATGAATGATTTCCAGAAGTAATTATTCGGTAAGGCTGAGTAGTTAGAAGATTTTCACATGAGGGGTTCAAATGAGACTTACGTTGATCGTCAAAAGTCTTGCACTGGCAGGGTTACTCTCTTCCAGCGCACTGACACCTTTATTCGCGCAGGAAGCACCAAAAGGTGCCACCGCGTCAACAAAACAAGCTAACGATGCACTTTATAACCAGCTTCCTTTCTCCGATAACACCGATTTCACGAATGCCCACAAAGGCTTTATCGCCGCTTTACCTCAGGAGGTGATTAAAGGCGAGCAGGGAAATGTTATCTGGAACCCACAACAGTATGCATTTATCAAAGAAGGGGAAAAATCCCCTGACACTGTAAACCCGAGCCTTTGGCGACAGTCTCAGTTGATCAATATCAGCGGTCTGTTTGAAGTGACTGAGGGCGTTTACCAGATCCGTAACCTCGATTTATCCAACATGACCATCATTGAGGGTAAAGAAGGGATCACCGTCGTTGACCCGCTGGTTTCGGCAGAAACAGCTAAAGTCGGCATGGATTTGTACTTCAAAAATCGCGGTAATAAACCTGTTGTCGCCATCATTTATACCCATAGCCACGTTGACCACTATGGCGGCGTGCGGGGTGTGGTCGATGAAGCGGATGTGAAATCCGGGAAGGTCAAAGTTTATGCGCCAGCAGGCTTCATGGAAGCAGCGGTCGCGGAAAACATTATGGCGGGCAATGTCATGAGCCGCCGTGCCAGCTATATGTATGGCAACCTCCTGAAACCTGAAGCCACCGGCCAGGTCGGCGCGGGTCTGGGCACCACGACATCAGCGGGTACCGTGACGCTGATTGCACCCACCAACATCATTGAAAAAGATGGTCAGAAGGAAGTCATTGATGGCCTGACTTATGACTTCATGCTGGCTCCGGGTTCAGAAGCCCCGTCGGAAATGCTGTGGTATATCGAAGAGAAGAAACTCATCGAAGCCGCAGAGGATGTGACTCACACTCTGCACAATACTTACTCCCTACGCGGTGCGAAAATTCGTGAACCGCTACCATGGTCGAAATACATCAACGAAGCCATCGTGCGTTGGGGTGACAAAGCCGAAATCATTATGGCTCAGCACCACTGGCCGACATGGGGTAACGAAAACGTGGTTGGCCTGCTGAAAAGCCAGCGTGACCTGTATCGTTATATCAACGACCAGACCCTGCGCATGGCCAACGAAGGTCTGACACGCGATGAAATTGCTGCCAACTTCAAACTGCCAGACAGCCTGGCGAAGACCTGGGCTAACCGCGGCTATTACGGCTCCATCAGCCATGACGTGAAAGCAACGTATGTGCTGTATCTCGGCTGGTTCGACGGCAACCCGGCAACGCTTGATGAATTACCGCCGGAAGAAGCGGCGAAGAAATTTGTTGAATACATGGGCGGTGCCGATGCGATTCTTCAGAAAGCGAAAACCGACTTTGACCAGGGTAACTACCGTTGGGTTGCTCAGGTAGTGAGTAAAGTGGTGTTTGCCGATCCAAATAACCAGAATGCGCGTAACCTGGAAGCGGACGCACTGGAACAACTGGGTTATCAGGCGGAGTCTGGCCCATGGCGTAACTTCTACCTGACCGGTGCTCAGGAGCTGCGTAATGGTGTGGTTAAAGGCCCAACACCGAATACCGCAAGCCCGGATACCGTTCGTGCGATGACGCCTGAAATGTTCTTCGATTTCCTGGCGGTACATATCAACGGTGAAAAAGCGGGTAATGCCAAGGCGGTATTTAATATCGACCTGGGTAGCGACGGCGGTAAGTACAAGCTGGAGCTGGAAAACGGCGTGCTGAACCATACGCCTAATGCTGAAGCGAAAGACGCTGATGCCACGATTGCTCTGAACCGTGACACGCTGAATAAAATCATCCTGAAAGAAGAAACCCTGAAGCAGGCTGAAGATAAAGGCGAGGTTAAGGTCACCGGTAATGGTGCGAAGCTCGATGAGATGTTGGGCTATATGGACAAGTTCGAGTTCTGGTTCAATATCGTTACACCATAAATAATTCCCCTGCGGCCTCAGTGCTGCAGGGGACTTACTTCAGGTAATCCTATGCGTCTTTCATACTCGATTTTGCCTTCAATAATATGCCTTGGTTCCTCTTATGCCTATGCCGCGCAAGACCATGCCCCGGATGCAGCGCAGGCAAATAACCCTCTGGCGAATATGACTGCATTTAATATGCAGAACTATTACATCGGGGATGTGAGTGGTACGGATCAGGATGCCAATCAGTTCTGGTTCCGTTATGCGCAACCTTTTTCATTAGGTGACAGCAAATGGCTGTTGCGTGGTTCATTACCGATTAATACCTACCCTGTTGCACCTACTGGTGGTCATAAAACAGGTTTAGGTGATCTGAATTTATTTGCATCATGGCTTATTGATACCGGCAATCCGGCAGTGAGTTTTGGGTTCGGTCCACAAATCACGGCGCCGACTGCTACTGAAGATGCTCTGGGAACAGAAAAATGGTCTGCTGGTCTGGTCAACGTACTCTTCGATGCCAGTTCGTCAAAATTCCAGTACGGTTATCTGGCCTCATGGCAGCATAGCTTTGCCGGAGAGGACAACCGCAGCGACGTGAATCTGGGTACTTTCCAGCCATTTTTATTCTATCAACTGGGCGGAGGAACCTATCTGCGGGCAGCGCCTATCTGGGTCTACAACTTCCAGAATGATAGCTACAGTGTTCCGCTGGGTTTAGGTATTGGACAGGTTATCAAGCAGGATAAAACTGTCTACAACTTCTTTGTGGAGCCTCAAGGCTCGGTTGCAGACCGTGGTCCAGGACAACCTCACTGGCAGATTTTCTTCGGATTAAACCTTCAGTTCCTGAATTAATCCTTTTGTAGTTAATTCTTTTATTCGAACCAGATTGGGTCAAAGCCAAATTAACGGCATGCGAATTCCGCTGCGAATAGAAAGTAGTGTTGACCTGCTGCCATGTAACTTAGCAATGTCTGTTGTTGGCACGATGCAGACTGCCAGGAGTTACAGTCCGCTCTGAGCGATAGATGACTGCACTGTCTAATCACTTATCCAATTCGGTAATTGCCAGCTTAGCAACATTTAGTGCAATTGATGTTGCATCATTACTTTCGAGGGACCATGTTGTTGAAAGCCCACACCATGCAATTATCCATTTCAGAAGACGATCTCTATCCAGATCTGCCGTCTCGGCAACAATACTTAACCGCTGTTTAAATATCGTCGGTACAGTCGCGACACGAGGCACTGGATTACCAAGATCCGGATTAGTGAAAATATTGGCAAAGTCGAATCCCCGTTCCCCTATTAGTCCTTTTGGGTCAATGGCCAACCAGCCAGACGTTTCAAAATCAAGTACGTTACCGTGATGTAAGTCACCATGTAATGCAACCACATCACGTGGAGAAGAAAGCAATTCTTCTGAGATTTCTGCGCAACGTGTCAGGACACCACCATACTTCAGCGCTGCTGGTTTTAGAGGGTAAAACCACTCATGTAGTGATGTAAGCTGGGGTAATGGTTTTTTTGGGAATGTATGAAGCCTGTTCGCAGTAGTACACAAAATACGACAAGCAACATCATCCTGACCTTCTCGTGACATAGCTGACAGTGACGCGGTACCTGTGGCTCTTGAGAGAAGAATGGCTTCATTTTCATGTGCAATAACCTGCGCCGCGCCATTTCCTTCCCACCATGCCATTAGTGCATTACCGGATTGTTCATCCTTATCATCCGTAACTTTTAACATGGCTTTAATACCATGTGTTGCTGTTTTAACCGGGAGTAACTGTGACGTATGAGTGATGAATGGAGTGCCATCAGGAATGAGATTCCAGCGGTTTAGCCAAGGTTTTAACTTGAACGTATCCATATAACTTTCTTTAGTATCCTAATAATCAAAGCGACAAACAGGCATGCATTCATGCATTTTAACCCAAAGGTGATGAGCTTTCCTGGATGCTGTTTTAAGGCAACGTCCGCTCACACCCTGTCAACTCAGACCTCAATGGACTCAGATATCTCCAGAGCATCATCTACTTCAATATCCAGATAGCGGACATGGCTGCTCAGGCCAAAAATTTACAAAATTTTGACTTGGCTCAACACTTTTTTACCAACGAAGAGCTATTTATTTGCCGTTAAATCATATCGTCTCAATACAACAAAAAAGGAGGAATGATGATGTTGACCTATGATTGCTACCGTAACGCTATCACAACTGGCAGCCGTGTTATGGTGTTCAATAAAGGTCTGACTGGTGTTATTAAGACCATTCACGGCGAAGGTAAAACAGCCGAACAAATTCGTCGTTCTGAATGTGTTGAAATCGAAGGTTGCGAAGGTGTGTTCTGCCCGATGGAGTTGGTTAGACTTGAACTTCACTGATAGGGCTTATCGAGTCAACACATTGCTTTTACAAATAAGATAACCCTGAAACATATTGTTTAAGGCCACCGAATTGGTGGCCTTTTTTGAATTAGGCAACAGAGCACCGACGTTTTAAATATTCCCTTCTAATCCGGGTGATTTATTGCTTCACCCATACCAATTGATCAACTTTGAAGCCCAGGCTGCGCGCAGTGTTCAGGTAATCCTGCTTCACCGCATCCGGAATGGTTGGTGTACGCGACAGTATCCATAGATAGTCACGGTTCGGACCACTCACCAGCGCGTACTGGTACTCATCATCGAGCCTTATCACGTTATAACCGCCGTAGAACGGACCAAAGAATGAAACCTTCAGCGCGGCGGTTGTAGGTGCGCCGGTGAATGAGGCTTTCCCTTCACTCTCATTCCACTTGCTGTTAATCGGATCATACCCACGATTGAGCACGCTAATAGCGCCATCGCTGCGCGTGCCATAGGTGGCAGTGACCTTCTCAAGGCCGCGTTCAAAGCGGTTTTCAAGGCGAGCGACTTCATACCATTTGCCAAGATAGCGGTTGGCATCAAAGTTAGTTATCGGTTGAACGCCTTTCGGTGGCGTGGGAGATTTACAAGCAACCAGTGTCAGTGCAATAGCAACACCGGTTACAACGGGCCATAGCTTCATAAGACCTCCTTTCATCTGCGCGGTTGGAAGTAAAGTGTAGTGCAAACACCCTGCTCTTCATTCAGGCTGCAAATATTCGTAGTATATTGAGAATATTCTTTGTCATCAGGTGTACCTCATGCCCTATTCCATCGGTGAATTTGCCCGGCTTTGCGGGATAAACGCGACCACTCTACGCGCCTGGCAGCGTCGTTACGGTTTAATCAAACCGTTGCGCACCGATGGCGGGCACCGTTTATATAGTGATGATGATGTCCAGCAGGCGCTTAAAATTCTCGACTGGGTGAAAAAGGGAGTCCCCGTCAGCCAGGTGAAACCCTTGTTGGCCCGTCCGGAAGCTCGCCGCACAAACAACTGGCTCATCCTTCAGGAGAGCATGTTGCAGAAGTTGAAAGAGGGAAAGATCGAATCCCTGCGCCAGCAGATTTACGATTCGGGCCGCGAGTATCCGCGCCTGGAAATAGTCACTGAAGTACTACGCCCGCTGCGCAGTAAAGTCTCGGCTAACATCCCCGCAATAATGACGCTGCGAGAAATCCTCGATGGCATCATCATCTCCTACACCTCGTTTTGTCTCGAAGGTGATAAAAAAGCGCCTGGAGATAATTACCTCATCACCGGTTGGCACCTTAGCGACCCATGTGAAATCTGGCTCGAAGCACTTAAACGCACGGGCCAAGGGTATCGCATTGATGTGCTCCCCGTGCCGCCTGCCATGCTGGCACCCGAGATCTTCCCTGAGCGAAACTGGCTACTGGTCACCACCGGAAAAGTTACCGCTGCCCGCAAAAAACAGATCGAAATTTGGCAGCAGCAGGTCGTTTCGCTCGACGTCATTCCGCTCTAAAAACCTTTCCCCCACACCCGTTCCCTTTCCATGATAAGCAGCCGTAAAAAGTTGAGTATCTGGCATGTCTTTATAAAAAACCCATCAAACAAAGTAAAAATAGACATTGATAATCAATTGAAATAATTGATAAATAAAAACACCCTCACTACAAACTTGTACAAACATTGGTAATTGTCTAAGTTTTACTTATACGATTACATCACGTTTTTTTACATCCAGGGTGAGACTCATGAGCACAATGCCATCCGTCATCGATCGATTTTTTGATTACTACACCCCCCTGGATAACCAATCGCCTCTGAGGCTAGCGGCGCTACACGCAAAGAGCAGTAAGAGGATTACACCATGAACACTAAACCTATCATTGGGATCAGCGGATGTTTAACCGGCTCGGCAGTCAGATTTGACGGCGGTCATAAGCGTATGGGTTTTGTCATGGACGAGTTGTCTCAATGGGTGACCTGCAAACCCGTCTGCCCAGAGATGGCCATCGGACTGCCCGTTCCCCGTCCGGCGTTGCGCCTGGTTCAGACTACCGAAGGCGATATCCGGATGCGCTTTAGCCATGCCCCTCACGATGACGTGACCCAGAAAATGGCCAAATTCGCGGACTCCTGGTTACCACAGCAGGCTAATTTGTCCGGCTTTATCGTCTGCGCGAAATCGCCGAGCTGCGGCATGGAGCGGGTAAGGCTGTATGACGAAAAAGGGAATCGTGGACGCAAAGAGGGAGTGGGTCTGTTTACCGGTGCACTACTGGAAAAATTCCCGTGGCTGCCCGTAGAGGAGGATGGCCGCCTGCATGACGCTGTGCTGCGGGAAAACTTTGTCGAGCGCGTCTTTGCCCTGCACGAATTGAACACTTTACGGGCCAGCGGCCTGACTCGCCGCGCACTTCTGGATTTCCACAGCCGCTACAAACTCCAGTTATTGGCGCACCACCAGCCGGGATATCGGGAAATCGGGCCTTTCGTCGCCTCGTTGCACGAGTGGGAAGACCTGGATACTTTCTTCGTCGAATATCGCGAAAAGCTCATGACTATCCTGAAAAACCCCGCGTCACGTAAAAATCACACTAACGTACTCATGCATATTCAGGGCTACTTCCGTAAACAACTGAATACTCGCCAACGCGGGGAGCTGCGCGACGTGATCCTTCACTACCGTGATGGGCTGTTACCGCTCCTCGCCCCACTCACCCTGTTGAATCATTATCTGGGCGAGTACCCAGACAGATACCTGCTGACGCAAAACTATTTTTCCCCCTACCCCGAAAATTTATGTCTGCGTCTGTCGGTTAACTGAGCGCTTAACGCATTCAGACCTGAAGGAAAATAGTTAACCTCAAATACTAACCCTTACGTCAGTATTTGAGGTTCAGCCCGCTTTTCACGCAGTGAAAGAAAATAACAGGTAAAAACGTGCGCAATCGTGATTGACCTGATTCCATCGACTAATGGCCTGTGAGCATGTCACTGCCTGCCCCTTCTTCCGCATATAGTAAGCCCACTAGCAGCCCCTGCACGGCAAAAGAAAATGCGGTGGCTGAATCTCAACTTTGATTAATGACTGGAGCCATCTATGAAATTAACGCAAATTCGCAATGCGACACTGATGCTGGAATATGCGGGTAACAAATTCTTAATAGACCCGATGTTGGCTGAAAAGGAAGCATGGGATGGATTTGCCGGAAACGCACGACCTCACCTGCGTAACCCTATGGTTTCCTTGCCTGTAGCGATTGAAGATTTGCTGGCCGTTGATGCCGTTATTCTGACGCATACGCATACTGATCACTGGGATGAGGCAGCGCAACAGGCGGTGCCTAAAGACATGCTGATCTATACACAGGATGAGAACGATGCGGCCCTGATCCGTTCCCAGGGATTTCTAAATATTCGTGTTTTGAAAGATGAAAATCATTTCGTGGATGGTCTGACTATCTATAAAACTGACGGTCAGCACGGCAGCAACGAATTATATGCAGATGCAGTATTCGGCGATTTACTGGGTGATGCATGTGGGCTGGTCTTTACCCATCATGATGAAAAAACCCTTTATATTGCAGGTGACACCGTCTGGGTTAAGCCATATGTAAGAAGCCTACAGCGCTTCAAGCCAGAAATTGTGGTGCTTAACACCGGCTATGCTGTTAACGATCTTTTCGGGCCAATTATAATGGGCAAAGAGGACACTCTGCGCACGCATAAGATGTTGCCAGAGGCGACCATTGTTGCTTCTCATATGGAGTCGGTTAACCATTGCCTTCTCACACGCACGGAGTTACGTGAGTTCACTCGTGAACATGGCATTGAAGATAACGTTCTTATTCCTGAAGACGGTGAGACAATGGCTTTCTGATAAGTGCCTGTGTCTGAAAGATACATCCCGGAACATCACCTGTTATTCTTTAGCCTCTCAAATTCAGTGTGTTAGCCGCTGGTAAACAGTGGCTATCCTTACAAGTAAGGTTAACTTTATGTCTGCACTGACGGTCGCCGTGATTGCCACGGCAGGATTCAGCCCGTTTCACTTCTCAGTGCCCTGTATTATTTTCGGACCTTCTATGCCGCAACCGGATTTATTCCGTGTAGAGATCTGTGCCGAAAAACCGGGCATTGTTCTGTCTGATATTGGGTTATCCATCAACGTGGATCATGGTCTTGAGAGGCTTGATGTTGCAGACATTATTATTGTGCCCTACTGGAATAATCCGGATGAATTACCCTCTCCGTTATTGCTGGATAAACTTATCCACGCATGGCAGCGCGGCGCTGAAGTGGTCGGCCTTTGTCTAGGCACATACGTTCTTGCTTACTCTGGTTTGCTAGATGGGCACCGTGCAGCCACGCACTGGGAATATGAAAGGGACTTCATTCAACGTTTTCCTGCGGTGCATCTGGACCGCAACTCGCTGTATACCAGCGATGAACGTCTTATTACCTCTGCCGGTACGGCCGCCGGTATCGACTGTTGTCTGAGCATCATTCGTGATCATTACGGCTCTGCGATTGCCAACCGGGTTGCCAGAAGAATGGTTGTCCCCCCTTACCGGGAAGGTGGTCAGGCTCAGTTTATTGAACGCCCAATCCCGTTGACAACGCGGGACAGCAAAATGAACGAGCTGATGGATTATCTGCGCCGCAATCTGGATAAGCCCCACGATCTCGACTCTCTGTCCGGGTTTGTCAGTATGAGTCGACGAACACTAACCCGCCATTTTTTAAAGGCAACCGGGACGACGCTGGGAGAATGGCTGAACGCGGAGCGTCTTCAAAGAAGCCAGGAATTACTGGAAACCACGGATAGCAGCATTGAAACCGTGTCCGACATGGTTGGTTTTCAGTCACCGATATCTTTCCGTCAGAGTTTTAAGGCGAGATTCGGCGTCAGCCCTAGCGAATGGCGCCGCACATTCCGTGGCCCTGCGTCTGTTGATCAGGAAAAGAGTTAAGCCCAGTTTAAGAAATCCGAAAAGAGCGTTATTCAACGACCAATCGCCGTGCCGTGTTGCTACTGGCTGGGTTGTTGCGTTATTGCCAGGTTTATGGCAACTGATTTCGACTGCTGCCCCAGGCTCCTTGCCCCCAGTCTCACCGACATTGAGCTGATTAAGGCGGGCAACTCATAGGGATAAAATTGAGGCTGCATTATTAAGGCACTTTTAGCCGTGTACGTAATGAGTGGTTAAACTTACCCTTTCAATACGAGTAAAAATCCACCTTCGTAGAAGGTGGCATTGCTTTGGCGCCCAATAGGAGCGTGCTAAGCTCCAGACCGTAGGGTCTTCGCTTCACATTCCATTCAGACTTATTTGACTGCCTTTAAGCATTGACTCTAATTTTGGTGCTTGCCCTTAGCAAAGAGATATTTTTCAAATTATTCCTTTCATTTATTGCTGAAAAAAACTCATTTAACTCTTCTCTATTACGCATAAATCGCATCAACCCAAAATCAGGATCATAAAGATAAAGATATTTATCATCAGAACCATAGGCCATGGCATGATCTCTGAGATGGATAGTTCCACAAGGGTATAATGACTTGCCTAATTCCTCGATTATGACGTTTCTGTTCATAGTATAGTCCGAGGGGGATAAGTTGAACCATTTGAAGGTAATAATACTCCCACTGTATTTATTAACTAGCTCTAATGTATCAAATTTATTAATCTCATCATTATTTAAATCATTAACGGTTTTATTTTTTACGTAGTTCTTGTGCATAAGTTCAATTTCGCGGATGTTGAAATGATTAACATCGATCAATTGATTCTTCATGATTTTATCGAGAAAATAAAATGATGCCCCTCGGCAGGATTGGGAAGAGTAGCGTTTTCTGTAACTCGCTCCGTTACCAAAACCATACATCTCTCTATATGTTAGTGAATTCATATAACCTCACAGACTTACATTCATAAATGCCAGCCATATAATGACTGGCATTACCTAAACATTTCTTAATTAGTTTAAATTTTAGCTTTCTGCAATATAACGAGAGCCGTTAAACTTCCTGGGTATATTCCCTTTTACAATATGATATTCACCAGTGCGTATTTGTTCCTTATACGTTTCTGCACCTTCGCGACTTGCCCAGCGGTGAAAAGCCGTATAGATATAATACCCTCTGGGTGCACTGACCCAGGAAAAACGAACTCCATTCATCATCATTTTTTTAGCAAAATTATCAATCCATGTCTTTTGACCTAATTCACACGAATGGAATTTGATAACCCCCACCTCTTTCAAACCGTACTGAAGCAATCTCTCAACCAGTTTATTTTGCTTTATTTCCTCCAGACCATCAGAAGATGCATGGGAAACGATGATTAACTTATCGGATAATGTTAAATCACTCAGTAAGGTTTTCATTTCCACTGACTCTGGTTCAGGGATAATGCATACAGGATTTTTGTAGGCTGAATCCATAAATTTTTTCTGATATTTTGTATCAGGAGCCGAGTAATCGTAGGCGTATACGACCCTTGTTTTCCCATGTTTCCATTTTGCACTTGGATGTAAATATCCGGCCACTTTAGAAAGTCGACTAGTAAAGGACATAAAACCTCTTAAGTTTAGTTATGTATCAAGAAAGACAAAAGCAATGAACAAAATAATTAGTTCATTACATGACAAACAACATGAAATATAATCTTATCTAGAAAGATATTTAGTTATAAAATCAATATTCCGTTAATACCTCATGACGTAAAAATTCGTTAAACCGGCTCTTAATTTCATCATTTAAAGTATTATCCTTAATCCCTGACGCACGCTGCTGCTCACGTTCTAACAGTAATACACTTACCGGCTTTTCCATGTTTTGTAGTGCCTGTTTCATTTCGTAGATTTCAGTTTTTAATTCAGAAATGGTGATATGGCTGCGCTGTTTCTTTTCCGATTCCAGTAGACGTTGCTCTAAAGCAACGAGTCGTCGCTGCACTTCAAACCAGCCTTCAGCTCGCTTAAGGTTTTCTGAGTTTTTCTCAAGCATGGCTTTCCAGTGGGTCGATGCAGGATTTCCAGGAGCCGCCTCCTCCAGACGCTTTGCAAGATTGTTCCCCTGCGCCAGCAGCCAGGTGGCAGGCATTTGTCCCAGCGCCTGGAGATTTTCGTCGATTTTCCGGAACTGCTCCTCGCTCAGCTTCTCAGCAGCCAGGTCAGGTACATTGAACAACTGCTCAACTTGCTTAAGCGCGCTAAAAGGAGCCAGCGCCGCAGGTTGTGCGACAAGATGCTGGAATAGCCACAACCCACCGGCCGGGATAGTGATAAGCAACGTTGCTGCCAACGCACCTGCAGCAAGCCAGTGCCAACGGCGGTCAGGAATATCGTTAATCAGCACGGGTGTGGGTTCTTCAGGAACAGAAACGTCAGCCACTGGTTCAACGGGTAGCACGACCGTAGGTGTTTTACACACCAGTTGAATTTGCTGTGCCGGGTCGACATCCAGAACAATGTTTTGCGAAGTACGGGAGCGCACCTGCAAGAAATAACAGAGGTTGTTCAGCATATCTGCACCACGCACCTGCAGTTTCTGCGCCTGCCGACCAATAATCTCCAGCGCGGACTCCGCGCGTGACAGCGACTGAGCATCATCTGTCGACTGCGCCTGGGTGTACATCGGCGTAATGACATTGCCGGTAAACCACTCCAGCGCGTAACGACGCAGACCCAGATCGGCAACTTCGCTGCCGTGACGCTCGCCGAAGCTCAATGCCGACGCCAGTAGCTCCAATGATTTGGCCAGGCCAGACCAACCCGCAAGGCGCATCTGGATCAAACAGAACCATGCCCCCGTGTGCAAATCGTAACCATGACGCAGGAAGATACGTTGGCAAAGCTTATCCAGTTCAATCCAGTTCAACGGCGCATTTGGCGTACGCTGTAGTTTGCTAATTTCGCTACTGAGCAGTAAAAATGCCTTGCTGTGCTTTGGCACGCCTGGATTAAACTTCACCTCACTGAGCGTCTTTAATTTCACACTCACGTCACGTCCTTAACGGCCTTCCTGGCCAGCGCGATTTGCCCCTTACTGACCGTCAACGTCAGCTTCTGGTCGATAACACCCGAATTATCCAACAAGATATCTGCCAGCAACGGCATCAGCAGCTTATTGATCACCGCATCAATATCACGGGCACCGCTCTGTGCGACCAGACAATGCTCAGCGATAAATGCCACCACTTTGGGCTGGTACTTCAACTGACTTTCACCGTTTGCTGCAGCCACACGCTTACCCACTTTATCGAGCTTGAGGCGAATGATTTGTTGCAGACTTTCACCCTGAATCGGCAGATAAGGAATAAGCTGAACTCGGCCCATCAGCGCCGGACGGAAAAAGCGGTCAAACTCTGGACGGATCAGCGCACACAGCGCTTCACTGGTCATTTCTTTTTGCTCGCAGGCCGTCATAATTTGCTCGGATGCCAGATTACTGGTCAAAATAATCAACGTATTACGGAAATTAACCTGCTGCCCCTCGGCATCTTCCATCCAGCCTTTGTCGAACACCTGATAGAACAGTTCCATCACGTCCGGGTGAGCTTTTTCGACTTCGTCGAGTAGCACCACGCTATGCGGATTACGGCGCACGGCTTCGGTCAACACACCGCCCTGCCCGTAACCCACGTATCCAGGCGGGGAACCTTTCAGACCAGAAACAGAATGTGCTTCCTGGTATTCAGACATATTGATGGTGATTAAGCCGCGTTCGCCGCCATACATCAGCTCAGCGAGGGTTAAAGCTGTTTCGGTTTTCCCCACGCCACTTGGCCCCGCCAGCATAAACACGCCGGTCGGTTTTACCGGATCGTTGATACCAGCCTGAGCAATGCGAATCTGCTGTGCAATAGCGTTTAGGGCCGCGTCCTGACCGATGACCCGTTGTTGCAGGCGTTTTGGCAGCTCATTAATGCGTTCGGATGATTTTTCCAGCATGCGGCCCAGCGGTATGCCGGTCCAGCCCGCGACCACATCCGCCACGCAAACATCATCAACACAATCAAACACCAGCGCATATCGGCGGTGAGATTCTTTCAGTTCCTCACGTAACTCAGTGAGCCGCTGTTCGTCCGTGCAACTCTGAATGTCATTGACTAAAAGGCGCTGTTGCTGCCAGACAGGTTGTAATTCAGCCAGGTTTGCGCTCAGTTCAGACTCGCGCTGGGCTATCCATGCCAGCCGAGGCTGATGTTTGCCCTCAGCCAGTAAACAATCACGCTCGCAGCGCAGGTTATTTAACAGCGCGTGGAGATCTTCAATCTCTTTAGGTTGATGGCACTGGGAAACTGCAACGCGTGCGCAGGCTGTATCTAGCAAAGACACGGACTTATCCGGCAACTGACGGCCAACAATGTAACGCGATGAAAGCTGAACAGCCGCGGTCAGCGCGCTATTCATAATTTGTACTTTATGATGGCGAGCCATCACGGGAGCCATAGACCGTAGCATCGCTGTCGCCATCTCCTCATCAGGTTCCGCGACCTTGACGACCTGGAAGCGCCGGGCCAAAGCGGCATCTTTTTCGAAGTATTTCTTGTACTCAGCCCAGGTCGTGGCGGCAATAACGCGGACTTCTCCACGTGCCAGTGCCGGTTTGAGCAGATTGGCCGCATCGTTCTGGCCCGCCGTGCCGCCAGCCCCAATCAAGGTGTGGGCTTCATCGATAAACAGGAGGATCGGCTGCGGATGTTGCTTGACCTCTTTAAGTAACTTCTGCAAACGATTTTCAAATTCGCCTTTTACACTCGCACCGGCTTGTAGCAGCCCCATATCCAGGGTGAAGACTTCAAGCGTCTTTAATGCATCAGGCACGCTGCCCGCGACAATGCGCTGGGCCAGACCCTCTGCCAGCGCGGTTTTTCCGACACCCGGCTCTCCGGTGAGTACTGGATTGTTCTGACGCCGACGCAACAGAATATCTATCGTCTGGCGGATTTCGACTTCACGTCCCAGTACCGGGTCTAGTTGTCCGGTGCGCGCTTGCTCCGTCAAATTATGCGTATATTTTGCCAGTGCACTGTTTTCGTTGAGTTGTGACGCACTGTCCGGACGGGCTTCCGATGGGCTGTCACTCGCTGCACTTTTGAGCAGGGAATCAGCCTCATTGGTATCGCATTCAAGCGCCTGTTGAACTTTCACCGGCAGTTTCTGTTGCAGGCCCTTTTCGTCCGTTAGCAGACAGGCAAACAAAGCACTACTGGCAATATTCTTTTGTTGCCAGTTCACGCTGGCGTGGAGCCACGCAGCTTCAATAAACTGCGTTAAAGACTCGGACAGCACCGGCCCGCGAGTATTGCCGGTGCGGAAACTGTCCAAAGCCTTTTGCAGAGCGCTAACCAACTGGTCTCCCTGGAGCCCGGTATTCAGGCATAACCCTTCAACCAGGTCTGCATGATTGCTGACTAACGCCAGCAACAGGTGCTCGACATCAACTTCGTGATGCGTTCGGGCAACAGCAAGCCCAATCGCTTTATCAAGCGAGCTTCGGGCGTCAGCGCGTAGAAGATGAAGAATACTTTTTAAATAATTGCTCATGATTTCACTTACTCCTTAATTGACGCACATGGCGACCGAGGTCGGTAACGTGGCGAGTTTTCCCTGGAAATAGCCTGGCTGCTGGCGACTGCGCTGACGCTCTAACTGCTCTTCTCGCAACGCTTTCAACGTTTCGACTTCGTCATTTAAGCTTTTCCACTGTTGCCAGTGCGCCTGAACCGTCTGTTGACCGCGCAGACCGAAACGCACCAGCACTTTTTCAATTGCCAGATCTTTTAATGACTGAACGCCCGCTGGCTCGAATTCATCAAGCGCAAAAGCACGCTCTCCCTGGTCGAAATCTGCCAGGAAATCGGTCCATGCGCTGTCGCCAAAATAGCGGTGTTTAATGTCCGCCCCGGGGAATTTCACGGTCAGCGTCACGGCGTTGCATTGATTTGGCGACCAGTTAAAACGCGCTTCTTCACGCAAATTGCCGCTATCAAGTTGCGAGGAACCCGTTGCGCAGTGCAGCTCCAGTCGGGTACCGACAGGCATCAGGCGTGCCCCGCCAGGGATAGTGGCCGGTAAGCTCGCAACTTCAACGGTCAGCGCCTTTTTCTCAAGTGACGCAAGCTGTGTTTCGCGCAAAGAAATTTGTTCTTCGAGACGGCTTATTTCATCGTGGGCGCGGGTTTGCTCGCGTTCTGGCATCAGTGCCAGGTCATCGGGCTCCACCACATAATTGACGACCTGCATAAAGTCAGAAGTAAAGGGAATGCTGTGCCCATGGAAGTCGCCCGCACGCAGCCCCATCGCGGTAGCCTTCATCACGTTGATTGCCGACTCCTGAAGGAAGTCAGAAACATATCGCCAGGCTTTTTCTTGCTGCTGTTTTGGATCGCGCTGCTCGGCGCGGTTGCCCAATGGCTGTAGCACCTTGCTTTGCCAGTTTTCTTCAATCCAGCATGCAGAAGTGGCCATCGCATTGGCGGTCAGGGTATTAAGCTGACTCTCCAGCAGAGCCCAAACAGCGCCACGACCGATGTTATTTTCAGGCAGTTCCATCTGTTTACGCAGTTGGGTATAGGTCAGCCAAAGCGTATTTAGCGGGTTAGGTTTTCCCACTACACCCGTGTTAAACAGCCCTTGAGTCAATGCGGGTGAATGGCCATGTGTTGCAATCGCCTGATTAACGGATTCTTCCACAGCGCCTCGCCATTGTTGCCAACTGGCAACATCGCCACTATTCACCACGGGCATAGTGGCGTCACCGCGTACCATGCGTCGAAGCGCTGAACGCAGACTTTTCTCTTTATCATCCAGGGATTCCAGCCATGAAAATCTGCCAGGAGAGCGTTGGAGAACGTTGATGCGGCGCATTTCTGCCAGCCACGGATGCGCTTCATTTTCACGGACATCGGCAAGTTCGCGTTGGGCACGACGCATAAATTCAGCGACAGGATCCTGACCCTTGGCTATCGCCATCAGTTGAGCCGAGGTGGCTTTTTGGCCAGGTAATAGCGCCTCCTGGCGAGCCATCACCAGTAAAAAAGCCAACCATGCATCTTGCTTTAAGCCCGACCATTGTTCCCAAAAGGCGCTAAAAACGGGCAGCGTTTGCTCTTCACCACTGGCCTGCTGGATAAGTGCAATATGTTGCGTAATGACACGTTGCCCTTCTTCGAGCCAGATGCCGGACAGTGCTTTATTGCTGTCAGAATGGGGCCAGAAGTGAGTCAGGCTCAGGCTATTTAGCTGGCTGTCGTCGGCGATTAACCAACGCCATTTTGGATCGCTGTTCACGAGTTCTTTAAGAATGAGCTGCATTGCGGCAATGCCACTGGTCTTATTGCCATAGCGAAGGATCGCGCGCTCAAGCACCAGTTGCTCTTTTTCGCTCAAGTTCTCGGGAGCGGAGATCAATCGTAGTGCATCCGGGGTTCTCGGCAGATCGACAAGTTTTTCCACCGCCAGGCCTTTTAACATTTCGTGACGCGTCAAAATGCTTTGCGCCAAGGCCAGAATCATCTGGCGCTGCTGCTGAGGCTCAACGCCATAAAACTCGCGACGATAAGCCTTCAGTTGGCCATAGATATCATTGACCTGACCGTTATGGTTCACAGCAATCTCAGTTTCCAGTGCGGTATGGCGCTGGCGTAGCAGAGGAATAAACGGGGTATAACGCAACGGACTGGACATCCACTTTTCGTTATATTCAACGCCCTGGGCCAACATAGGGAGTGTATTACCCTTCACCGGAACCATTAGCTGACGAGTTTCCCAGGCGCTGAACAGCAAGGCACATGTCAGTACGCCGGTCAGCGCGGGGATTGCCCATTTGTCCAGCCACTGCTGACGTTTGCCAAACGCCTCCGGGACACGGGTTGTGCTGTTTTCAGGCAGTACCTGCGAGAGCAATTCCTGGACAAAAAGCGCATCGCGAGTCTGATGTTGTTGTGGACGCTCAACACTTGCCGTCAGCCAGATACCCGCCAACGAACCACTGGCGAAGTAGGCATCAGGCTCACAGAGCGCAGCAACATAGTGATGTAACGGCCCCTGTAACAATGAAAGGTTATGGGAAAAGTTCAGCATTGCGCCCAGGCTGGCATCTGGCAATGCGCCCGTCATCATGCTTAAACGACTCATATCGATCCCCTGCTTCAGTGAAGCAAACATCGGGTCCAACAGGGTCATGTCCTGTCTGTCGGCAACGGGCGCTTTACGCCAGCTATAGCCCAGCGCCTGTTGGCGTTGCTGCTCAGACAATTTGTTCGCCCACAGCGTAAAACCATCAAGCTTGTCGCACTCGGTCAGCACCACATAAATCGGGAGTCTGCGGCGAACAGATCTCATCACCGGTTCAAGCTGAGTGCGCAACTGCCGCGCCTGCTGATGGAGTTCAAGCACCGATTTTGTTTGCAGGTCGCGACAGGAGACGCACACCACCACGCCTGCCGGTGCGGATATTTTTCCACACCAGTTAGCCAGTTTGATCCATGCCGCTTTCGCAGCTGGTTTCCCGTGCAGGAAATAGCTTGAGATATCAAGGAAGCCTGCCGTTTTAAAGAACCACCAGCGCAGGGTTCTCGTTGGCACAACCTGCTCATTTTCAGGTTGGTGCGACATAATTGGCAGCCTTGCCGATGCCATTAATGTCGTTTTACCGCAGCGTTCACCCATTAATAAAAACCACGGCACGCTACGACGTTTTCGGCTAATACGTTTAATTACCGCAGAACCACTTCGCCAGTGCTCATATAACACCTGTTCCAGGCGCGAAAATTGCAGCGGTGCATAAAAACGACTCAGATTTCTTTTTTTCCATAATAAAGCAACACCCGACCAGGCCGCGCGGAAAATTAACAATATAAGTAACTGCGCAAGCCATAAAATTATCGCCAGATAAAGAGACTCATCTAACCATATTGTTATGAACACAGAGATTAATAATATTATGCAGAGCAGCATCGCCCACCCTGCAAAAGAGAGTAATTTCTTTAACATAATTCACTCAGACTAAGGTAAGCAGCATTCCACTTAATACGCCATATCCAATGGCGAGGAGCCATAACATGGAATACTTGCTATTAACCATACGAGATAGTATCCCGCTTTCTTTTTTTGAAGCCGAATAACAAAGCGGAGTTATCTCGCCATCATTTGGCCATTCATGCCAGGGGTTGGGCAAACTCTGGCGCTCAGTTTCAATTTTCTTAATGAGTTCACTGCTATCCTGATAATGGTATTTCCCATGAAACCCCATGAGTAAGCAATGTAAATAGACCATGCGCAGCGCAGTATTTTCACAGTCAATATTATCGAGACGGGTAAAGAACTCCTCACCGCCTATAACCGTGTTGAAATAATGCATCTGCAATAACTCATTGCGCCATCCCTGCTTAACAGGAAGATCTGAGCGCAATATCACTTCATCAAACCAGACGGCCATAGCAAATAATGCATCGTCAGCATCGGTTTCTGGAATCGCTAATTGTCGGGACGCATTAATGGCTTGTTGAAATGTCTCCAGCGTTTTCTGACGAAAACTATCATCATCTAAAGGTTGCACATCCTGATGTGATAATTCGCTTACCAGCTTTAAAACCGGCAGGTAGCAATCCACTAAATACATCATGGTGCCCCCATATACAGTAGTTGAACCTGCAAATCATCCGGCGCCTGAGTCCAGAAGAATCCAGCCTGGCGATCACGTTCGATTTTCTGCCACAGTTCGCTGCTTTGATCGATCTGCAAATAGCGCGAGTCGCTGCGTTTTGGCACGCCCCGTGGCGGCTGGCTGCACAACTGAAGCGGCACGCCAGGAAGTGCGTGCTGAATAATGGCATCCAGCGCCTGCCGCGAAGCCAACTTCATACTTTGCACAGAGTTGCTCAAGGTGCTCATTTTGCAAAATTGCGCAGAACGCACCAGCAGGTATATTGTGCCCGCCAGCTCCGCTTGCGGCCTGTCTACCTCAGCACTGTAGACATCATGTTCGTCACGTTGCAGCGTGACGTAAGTGTTCTCTTCCAGCACCAGGCTGTTCAAGAGTGCGAGAAGCACACGCCTTGCACTGTCAAAACAGCCTATCAGGTTGTGGTGATCGTACGGCAGCAAAGCATCATCGCCATGGCTCCACTCGCCGCTGAAATTACAGTCATCGTTAAAAGATGAAAGCTCACCAATAAGCTGGCTAAGCTGGGCATACATCATCCATGGATGCAGTTGTGGAGCATTGCGGTACAGCGTCAGCAGCGGCAGAGCACGGTTGAGTGAACGCATCGCCAGCAGCTGAATCACCGACTCTGTATTTTCGTCGCTATTCACCAACCTTTCTGAGCGTTTGTACTCTTCCAACATCCGCGCACGGCTACTCAACTCGTAATAAATATGATCGATTAGCTTCGTTAAGCTTGTGCAACCTTTAAGGCTGATGGACGCCGGAGCAAAACTGTGGTCGGCCACCACGTTCTGGCCGTCAAAGCGAAAACGAGCTAATGGGAAGCAGGCGTAATCTACCGCTTCGGTCTGCTCTTCATCCCACATCAGGCGCAGGTTATACGTCACGTGGGGTACCGAGGTTTCTGGTCCCTGGTGATAGACATCTTTCATCACGTGCTCATCGCGACTGTTTATCCAGCGCGTAACTGCGTGCTGCTGTTCGTCTTCGACCATGCTGACATTTTGTCGCTGCGGATCAAACTTGCGCAGCGCAAGCCATAAAGTGAAAGGACGATCGCGATGTTTCCATGCGTTGCGGAAATTACGCTTCTCTATCTGGCAATTGCCCGGATATTCGAGATACAAACCCTCTGGCAGCAACAGTCGAAGCTTGCTGATGTCAGCAGTAAAGTCGATCAACGCCTCTTCATTGAGCTGGTAATCCAAAACGCCGTAATTCCATGGTTGAGCCAGTTGATGATGGCGACTGTGGATCCAGTTCTGATGCAGGTCGGCGGACTGAAAGTGCTGAGGCTGTAGATAAAGCCCTGAGTACCAGTAAATGGCTTGTTGTTCAGGTAGCATCTTATTTTGCCTCCTGGCTTTCTGAGGCTGGCTTATACAGGTTATCTGCACCGCTGATACTTACGATTCGGCTTTTTCCCAGGGTCAATGACACCTGCAAAGGCGCCAGTTGGGCGTCCCACTCGCTGCTCCACCAGTGTTTTTTGTGAGCCAACTCAGGCACGGCAAAACGGGTGATATGCCCTTCACCAGGGGACGGGTAATAGCCGGCCACCACCGCCACCTGGCGAACATTCTCCGCTCGGTCGATGTGCAAAGTATGCTGCTGGCCTGGCATCAACATATAGCGATCAACTTTCAGAACCTTATCGTTTGCCGAAGCGCCGTTGAACAACGCGTGCAGTTCGGACTTATTCTTCAGGACTTCTTCCAGTTGGCTTTTATTGCCTCCCTGAATCACCAAAACCTGAACGCTGTTCGACATCTCTTTCCAGCTGTTCAAACCCGGCTCTGCGGTTAGCTGAATATTGACGGCCCCTTCTGCATAAGGCGCTGAGATGTTATCCAGCGCCAACTGGCGCTGGCCGCTATCGTGGCTACAACTGGCAATAAAAGGCATAAAGAACGCCAGCAATAAATACAAATGACTGTTTTTATTCATTTTGCGGGTCCATTTAACACAAAATTAATCTCGGCAAGGCTTCGCTCATCCCCCACCATTTCCTCAAGCCATTCAGCAAGTTGCATGTTGGCCCAGCGCGCCGCTCGTTCCATTAACATAGGGACCGGACTTGAAGGTTCGGTCTGGCGGAAATAGTGCGCAATGGTCAGCATCTGAGTGATAGCCAGATCGCGTGACATCACTTGCTGCGCTTGCGACGTTTGCGTTGATGCCTCCCCAGCTTGAGTCACGGCCTCGGGATCGAGTACGTTCAGCATCATGATCTCGTCCTGCTGCGAGCTGCTACAGCATTGGTTAATACGAACAAAAAAGTCATTCAGGTCGGTTAACTGCTCGTCGGTCTGGCGTAATACACTCCCTTCGCTCTGGGGATTGTGCCAGGCATAATCTTTATCAAGCTGGCCGATAAGCTGCTGAGCTTTATCAATTTGCCAGGTCACAGTTGCCACGCGCGCGGCATCCAGCTTTCCCGCCCATAGCGTAAAGCTGCCCATGCTGTAATCTTCTGCTGGCTGATCCTGGTCGCCCTTTTTACCGTGATGCTCAAAGCTGAGCACCTTTTGCCACCACGCCAGCGAACTTTGCTCATCCCCGAGCATCGGCTTTAACGCCAGCTGCAGGCTGATATCCCGGTCCAGACGGTTGAGCATGCCGTAACGATAGCTCGAGCCGTCTTCATCCAACGCCGGCCAGCAATCGTTCCACCAGTTGCTGATAAAGTGATCGAGTAACTCCAGACCGGCGACCAGTCCCTCAGTCTGATAAAGCTGAGTCCATGCCTCCACCAGCCAGCAAGTGACTTGCAGATCTTTACTATGCTGAACCAGCACCTCTTCACTGAGCTTGGCCACCAGCATCCAGTCTGCTTTACGCGGGGTGGTAGACCATTCGTCCTGAGGCAAATAATCCGGGTCGCTTTCGCGTGCCTGACGGATTCGCTCAAAAATCGGTTCGTATTCGATGTTGCAGCCAGCCGGATTCGCGGTGGAAATCGGTTGTAGCAGTGCTTCGATGTTGAAATTTCTTACGGTTGTCATTTTCTATCTATCCAATTAAAACCTTCGGGAAACCAGCGACAATCTTCCCGCCATGGGCACAGAGGTCGCCTACGCGTGCGGCTGGTTTTCCGCCAATTTTCACTTTACTACTGCCCTTTTTGATGGAGTCTGGTGGCCCATTACACACCGCAACATCCCCTTCGGTAGCGGCAGTCATCCCCCCAATCTTCACTTTGGCAATGCCCGGTCCTTGAATCGGCCCACCCACATGGGGCACCGGCACGGTACCGGGGATCACCATCGGACAGACGTGCATATCGTTGACTCGCGCTGCGGGTTGTTTCATAACGTTTATCCCTGTTAACCCAATTCGATCTGGCTACCATCGATGGCCACTTTTCCGGAGCCTTTGATATTGACCTCTGCGGCTTTCATCGCCATAGGTCCCTTACTTTCGAAGGTAATTTCCGCGCCATTGATCGTGATCCCATCAGTAGTGATAGCAATCTCGTTTTTACCGACCTTGAAAATGATTTTTTCTTTGGACTCGATAACGCAGGCTTTATCGGTGGTTAGTTGGCTCCCACCACCCTTCACGGTGGTGGTTTGATCGCCCTTCTTAAGCTCAATAGTTTGATTGCCTTTTTGCAGCGTCAGGCCGTAATTACCTTCATCCAGAATGATGCTGTAATTCCCCTTTTGCAGTGACTGCGCCTGATTACCGTCTTCAAGAACGAGGTCGCTATTGCCTTTTTTTAGCGTCAGATGGTCGTTACCTTCCGTAATTTCGCTGGTGCGATTCGCACCAATGGTGATTTGCGCTTCGTTGAGAACCGTCAACAACAGGTCTTTTTGCGACCCGACGATCAACTTTTCTTCGTCTTTTTTATCGTCAAACACCAGGCGGTGACCGTCCGTGACTTCGCCGTCCTGGGTGCTGCGGGAAACAAAGCCAGACTGTGTTTTTTCATCTGGCAGCGCGATCGGCTGCGGGTTCTCATCGCTGTAGACCGATCCGGTGACCACTGGATGATCGGGATGGCCTTGAATGAAACTCACCAATACTTCGCTACCAATACGCGGTAAAAATAGTGCGCCAAAGTTGCCACCCGCCCAGGGCTGTGACACACGTATCCAGCAGGAACTGCTATCGTCCTGCTTGTTTTCCAAATCCCATGGGAACTGGATTTTGATACGACCAAACTCGTCGGTATGAATTTCTTCAGAATCAGGCCCTACGACGGTTGCCGTCAGCATGCCGGCAATGCTCGGCACAGGTGTTACACACTCCGGACGGAAAGGTTGACTCTGCGGCCAACACTCTACCGAGCAGCTATAGCTGTCTGTCGTCAGCAGGTTATTGCTGGCAGTAAATGACAGTTTATTAATGGCGTATCGTGCGCTGGCCGTCGGGTGGTCAGTCAACTCAAAGCTTTCACCGGCGCTCAAAAAGAAGGCATTCATCTCGCCACTAAAGCGTTGGCTACCCAGTTCGTTGCACTGAAGACGCAGTTCGCTGTATTGCCCCTGGCGTTCGCTGTTCTTCTCGCCATTGGCATCCAGATGATGTAGCTGTGCCACGCTGGCATGACCAAAATCATTGAGGTCTGCCGCATTACTGGCGATAAGTTGACTCTTCACCGCCCAGCCCAACACGCCGACATGCTCCTGTGTGCCGCTAAGCGGGTGAAAAGGCAGGGGCGGGACTTTCGCGTCATTCCAGGCTTTATCGTGGTCGGCTAATACCAGTTCATGCTTGTCTTCGCCGTGAGTGAAGAAGTAGCCGATCCCCGCGTTTTCCAACAGTCGAGAGATAAAATCGAAATCAGTTTCACGATACTGAATGAAGTACTCCTGCTCGGCATATTCGGCGCTCAGGCTCAGTTTTACGTCATTGATGTCATGTTCTTTCAACAGCGCCACGACTAAATCCGGCACCGTGGTGCGCTGAAATACCCGTAGGTTTTTACGCAGCCGCGTCAGCACCAAACGAGGTTCAATCACCGCATGGAAATATCCCAGCCCATTACGGTCGTATAAGTGCTGTAATTGCGTGACCACGCCTTGTACAAAGCGCTGTTGCTCAGCGTCACCTATCCGGCAGGCCACTTCTTCACCTAAGCGAGTATTCGCATCAACCCCTTCAGCCGTTGTGAATTGGGCATTCCAGTAATAAGGCGATGAAATGGCCTCTTCACCTTTAAGGGATAACAACACCCACTCTTTCGCGCAGTCACCTACCCACCCAATAAAGCGGCTATCCTGTTTCATTAATACTGACATTCAGTTAACTCCTTTGGTAAACGCAACACCCGCACCGGCTGCGACAGATCGTCACCCAAACGGGCATCTCGACCCAATTGACTTCCTGTCAACGTATTCAACGGCGAAGTCGTATTTTCAATCTGCAACTCAATAGTGAATTCAAGCCCCAATCCGAGGTAATCACGCAGCAAGCGAGACAGGCGGATAAATCCTTTTTCACCAGGGAAAAAGCTCAGTGCCTGGCACTGGCTAATCGGCCCTATCGTCACCAGGAATGCGCTCTGATGCTCCCAGCGCAGCCGACCCAACATGGGGGAATTTCCCAGCTGCTGCTCGTTGCTTCCCAGTTGGCAACACCAACGCTCATCGGTGGGTAGCCAGTGGCGGCTAAAGGGGGTGATGCTGGTCGTCACTGCAAGCGCATGCCCTAACAGAGTTTCCAGATTGACCATCGAGCGCACTGCCGGGGCGAGTAATGACGCGTAGCGACCATCGGCAAGTTCAGAAGGCTCATTAAGCACACCGCTCAGCGCCCGTGTTGCCTGCGACAAAGGCATCTCTTCACGCAGCTCAGCTCGTGCGTAGTAATGGTATTTTTCCCATGCCAAATAACGCAGACACTGCATGCGATGGGTGAAAATATCGAAAAAGGCTTTTCCCGCACGGTCGCCATAGCGGTAGTAGCGTTCAACCAGCCATTCGGTATACACCGTGGGTAACGCGCCCAGCGCCCCGGTTAAGCCCTGCGACCAGACTTCTAGCTGCCAGCGGCCATCGGCGGTTCGGGATATCTCCCCCACCTCACCTTTTGGTGCATCCAGCGACATAGGCGAGACAAAACGGATGGCATCATCCAAGAGTTGCTCCTTGTCACCTTCTTGCTGACGGGACACCGCCTGTAACAGCAGACGAACCTGTTGATAAAAGCTCAGGCGATTACCACGGCGGCTTAAATCCATGACAACCTCCCGGCTCGAATAGGCCATATCCGGCAAGACTCAGGGTCACCACCTATCTGCGTCACCAACCGCGAAAAACTATTTACCGGCGCATAGAGTCCGAGGAGACGATCGAGGAAACGGCAGAGTAAAAAATATTCGCTTTCGTACTGTGCTTCTGCCGTAAACGTCAGGTTAATTTCCACGCCACGGGCTAACGAATGCGGATCGCCTGCCACTAAACGGGTATTGACTGGCTTCACGTTCAGCGATGCGATCATCGTCACCAGCCGGTTTATCGCGCTGTTGTTAGTAAAGTTGTACAACGCGAGCGTTTCTTTGAGTACCTGACAACCCTGAGGGCCGCTGAGCAGGACGTGATTAAGTGTTAGCTGCGAGATAAGTCGCCAGCGCGACGGCGTGTTTCCCGGCGGAGACTGGGGTTCGCTGGGGCGAGTCAATGCGTTAATCGTTACACCAGCAAGGGGTAAATCAGCCTCAAAATCGCCCTGCGGATTACCGTTTGCCATGCGAGTGGGAATGCTGCCGTTGTGACAGGTCACTTCCAGCAAGGCCACGTCACCTTCCGGTTGCAGGTTATCGCCCTGGCGGTCGGCAAAGGCGAGCACACACTGCTTGCGTGGCTTTCCGTTGACGATGGCATCGCGCTGCAACTGTTGCCAGAACAAGCCGTTTTGCGCATCAATTCCCGCTTCATCCAGGCCCAGTAACGAATAGACATGCAGTGACTCGGTTTGATTATCCCGGGTACGCTGGAGCTTGACCTGATTAATAGACCAGACTTCTACCCCCTGCTGCCCGCGTACATCGGCAATAACCGGATACTCAGCAATCTCAGGGCTCAGATTGAGGGGCTCGGCACGCTGGGTGTACAAATTAATGGCCGGCGTACAGTTCAGGCGGAAACAACTGGTGTTGATCATTGCCGCCTGACTGTCGAGCTGACGGGCAAGTGCACAACGGTTAAACACGATTTTGTAGCTAAACTGGCTCCCTGCGGCGGCGGAAAAATTCTCCGGCAATGGCAAGTCGATAAAGTGAAACTTCTGCGGGAACAATAAATAGTCGTGCATCAGACTGTGCGTCGCCGCGACGCGTGCATCACGGTTATATAACGCTTCACCTGCAGCAAAACCCACCTCGCCAATCATTCTCACGGGTAAGTCGCTCTGTTGCTGATCCTGAATCACAGCCAGTTGGTTCACTTCCGAGCTTATGAGCGCATAAAGCATGTTTACCAGGTTAGCGCTGCCATGCAGATGCAAACGTAGCCGGCTGTCTTCGACCTTTGCTCCCGGCCAAACGGAGAAATGTAACTGCAGACACCAGTACATCTGATTGCTATCCAGCGCCAGGTCCACGTTATCCAGAGACGCCGGCCAAAGGCTAAGCGGATAAAGGGTTTCAAAGCGACAGGGCTGACCATCAATCGGTTTTGAAACGATACCCAAACCCGCAGCCAGCTCTTTTTTGGCCGTCATTCCGCTGGCTTTACGCTGTGGCATGAACTGTACAATGCAGGCTGATGGGAAGGTGCGTAACAACTGTGGTGCCAGAGTTTGCATTAAACCGCTGGTGACCTGATGCATATCGTCGTCAAGGCGCTGGTGAATTTGTGCCGTTAACAATGCAAAGGATTCAATTAAGCGTTCAACATGCGGATCTTCAGAACGCCCTTCAGAAAAGCCTAAACGACGAGCAACCTTAGGGAACAGGTGTGCGAAAGCCTTACCGTGCTGATGCAGAGTGCTTAATTCTTTCTGATAATAGGAAAGCAATTTTTTCATCATAACAATGGCTACGCTTGCTCGTTTAAATAAAAAGTACTCATCGCATCGTCCCAGATTAAAGTGCAACTGAGCGATTGATCATTCAATTGCGCCTGAATAATAAATTCAACACGCGGCAAATTAGGTTGATGGATATTCACAGAGACATCTATTAATCTGGGTTCGAAACGCGCCAATAAGTTTTCAATACGTAGACGCATAATCTCTCCACGAGCAATTGAACTCTCCTGTGAATAAAACCCTTCATCTAACCCATAATTAATTACCGTACTATTTACTGCGTTATTTTCTTCCAGTGAACGGATGCGCGGACGTGAATCAAAAAGCATCCGGAGTTCATCAAAGATCCAGTGACTTTTTGTTTCCCATTCGTCTTCAATACTGTCTGGCATATCGTCTGCCAAACGCTGCAGTAAGGAATTATTCATATTTATTGGTGAAACTGGCGCAGCACGCTACGCCAGTTTCAAACTTAATTACATTTTAGTATTTTCGATGTTACTCCAGGACATTTCGCCCTCTTTATTTGTTTTTGGATCGACTGGTACGGCAACTTTGAAGAGCATCGTGTCATATGCCATAACATAATCCTCTTGCGGCACCCCACCACTATTTCTGGCTTCTAATGAATGAGCTATAAACAAACATTTCCCAAATGTATATTTCATAAGCTCTTTATCGTCGCTGCCAAGTTTTGTCATTTGTTTGACAATAACTTCTTCGATCTCTGTCGCTTCTGCAATTTTGTTCAGAAGTTTTGGTGAACGCTCATCCAGAGACTTCTTAAATGACAGGTTTTCAAAATGTGGCGAACCGTCATTAGTGACTTTGCCACTGCTGCCATCAATTCTTGCAGAACTGAAAGCGTGCATAGACATGTTTTCCAGTGGGATCCACTCTTTAATATCGTCGGGAGGCGTGTCACCCGTAAAACCTTTGATATGCATGAAAAGGGTATTAGTAGACATAATTTAACTCCATGTTAAACAGTTTATTTAAGCACCAGTTGATGCTGGAAGTTCTGCGACCAGGCGCAGAGAAAGTGTCAATCCTTCAAGTTGGAAATGCGGTTTCAAATAGGCAATGGCGCGGTATTGACCTGGGGCACCGGGCACTTCATAAACGTCTACCCGAGCTTCGCGTAGAGGCTTTTTAGCTTTAGTTGCCGGCCCCACGTCGTCAGAAGCGGTCACATACTGGCTAATCCACTTTTGCAGATAGCGCTGGCATTCGTCTTTGGACATAAAGCTACCGACCTTGTCGCGGACGATGGCCTTCAGATAATGAGCAAAGCGCGAGGTGGTCATGATGTACTGCAGTTGGCTTGACAGACGCGCATTAGCATTAGCCAGGTCCGAATCATATTTGCGCGGCTTGTTTACCGACTGCACGGCAAAGAAAGCGGCGTAATCTGTCCCTTTGCAGTAAACCAGCGGGATAAAACCGAGGTCAGCCAGCTCTTTTTCGCGACGGTCTGAAATGGCGACTTCCGTCGGGCACTGCAGCACATTTTCACCACTGCTGGCGGTATAGCTGTGTGCTGGCAGAGATTTCACCAGACCACCCCCTTCAACGCCGCGGATTGCCGCACACCAACCGTATTGTTCGAATGCTTCAACCATGCGGCCAGCCAGCTCATAAGCTGCGTTCACCCACAGGTAGCTTTCGTTAACATCCTGCTCGTTATGGCTTTCTTCAAAGTTGAAGCTTTCTACAGAAATCGTTTTTGCGCCGTATGGCAGACGGCCAATCACGCGTGGCAAGGTCAGACCCACATAGCGAGCATCATCGGTCAGGCGGAATGACTTCCAACGCGCATAGTCGGAGGTATCGAACAGCTTGCCCAAATCACGAGGACGCGGCATTTCGCCGAAGCCGTTCATGGCAAACATGCCAGGATTTGCCGCACTCAGGAATGGAGCATGGGCCGCCGCCGCAACGTGGGAAATCTGCTCCAGCAACATAATGTCTTCCGCGGTATTATCGAACTCAAAATCGCCGACAAACGCGGAATATGGCAGGCCGCCAAAGGTGCCGTATTCACTTTCATAAATCGCTTTAAACATCACTGACTGATCAAAGTCAGAGGCGGATTTAAAGTCTTTGAGTAACTCTTTTTTGGTGCAGTTGAACATGCGCACATGCGTATTTTCTGTCACGCTGCTCTGGACCAGTTTGTGCAGGCCACGCCAGGAAGATTCCATTTTCTGGAATTCTGCTGCGTGCATGATGTTGCTCACCTGCTCAGAAAGCAGTTCGTCAATTGCCGCAATGCGCTGTTCAATGCTGCCAACCAAATCGTGCGAAACGACTACCGCACCGGTCGCGACTTGTGCCAAAAAGCTATCAAGCTGACTTTTAACTTTCGGGCGGTCAGTTTCTTTACGAATCGCCTGGGTGTTGTTGATAATCTCATCCAGATAATCAAGCTCAGCCCCTGATTGCTCAACAACTGGATTCACGGTCATATCACTCATTCCGTTTCTCCTGAGTTATTTTGCTGATTCAGCATTTCAATCAACTGTTCTTTTAGGCGGTCATTACTGGCTGTACGATTGCGTAAATCACTCAACTGTTCACGCAATTCGAGTAATTTACGTAACGGTTCAACCTGCGCGACAATATTGTCCGGAGTAAAGTCATCCAGTGAATTAAACTTAAGTTCCACGGCCAGCTTCCCTTCATTTTCTGGCAATGCACTGTCAACCAACAATTCAACTTTCGGCGCCATCCCTTCCATCACTTCATTAAAATTGTCTTTATCAATTTTAATGAAGTTGCGATCGCGAAACTCTGTATCATCTTTGGTGAATTCACCCATGACACCAATAACCAGCGGCAGTTCTTTACTTTCCTGCGCGCCTCCAGTTTCTACGTCATAACTTATTTGCACACGAGGTGGGCGTGCCTTCGATAATTTACTCTGCGTATTACTCATTAATCTTCACCAATGCTGATATAAGGCTGTGGATTATCCGTTCTCGCCTGATTAAGTACTTTCTAAAGAGACGAAGCTGTCAACCTACGGTGGATGACAACAGCCACAAACTTATGCCTGCCTCCCCCTCTCATTGGAAAGTGGGTGAAATTTACCGGTCATCTAGGAAGTTTCCCACTGAGAAAACCTGAATTAATCTCATGGAAGGGTAATCTGATTTAAAACCAACGAAATCAGTAGATTGAGGTGATATTTTAAATAAAAATACCGCCTGATTACTGGGAGATATGGCGGTTATAAAACCAGTAAGCTAAGCGGTAAGATTTATTCAGGAAAGTGTTTTACCGTTCAGCCAACATTCGTCTGGCTGTGGCAATATAAACGCGGCATGCCGGCAACGCTGACAATGACATCGTCATTCGCCAAACGACTGAGCTGATAATAATCACGATGTTGTACTTTATAGGTGGGGAACAGATAAGCCTCTGCCAACGAATGAGGTAAATTATCACCAAATGCAGGGTGCACTTCGTGGGTTATAGAATGCAGATAGTTTTGATTCATATACCACGTAAACTCAGCCCGACGATTAATGCGCCAGATGGCTTCAGTGCTACCATCTTCCTGCAGCTGCACTAAATTCCCGCTGATGAAACTAATTGCAGAACGATCGGCATAGTAATGGGTTTTAATCGCACCCTGTAATCTTACCGATTGCTGTTTTTCAATACGAATATTAAAGGGAACCTGGCAATAGAGATCCAACTCTGACTTGGGTGATAATGCAAAAAGCGCCAACCAGGGCGCTATGTTTAGTGTGATAAACAGACTGACTACAGCTTTCTTTTTCATTTAAAGACTCGTTTTATCCACCATAACTGAGGTGATACATCCATTATCTCGTTCAGTAATTTCACGCTTACATAAAAAATAGCTGCTAAGCGTTTTATCAGACGTATTATTGATATAAATATATGAAGCGAGTGTTCCATCTGGTAGCCCAATGTTATCTGGAAGACGAGCAACGGCGCGTTCTGTTAGATAAGTCATGGAGGGTTTATTATTTTGGACATAAACCGCGGCATTATTGAATTCTTGTAAAAAATGCCAGCGCTGTGCCAGCATTGGCAATGAGGCTGGTAATCGTTGATAAAGATAAAATCCACATAGCAATACCAGGTTTAGCAAAACTAAAGCCAAACCGATTTTAAGTGGTTGGCTCAGCCATCTCTTATGCAGTTTTTTTGTGGGGGCCGTTTTCTCGGAAAGAATATCAGGACTGGAGGGAGTCTCATTCTCTACTATCATCGGCAAGTCATCAGCTCTTAGAATAATCTCTGCTGATAGACTTTCTGCCTGCTCCGTAATACTCAAACGTTCAACGGTGAGTTCTGACGATAATTTATAACCAATGCGCGGAACCGTGATGATTAAGCCACCATCAAGTTGAAAGTGCTCAAAAGCTTTGCGAAGCTGAGAAATAACTTGCCACATGCTACCTTCCGCCACGACGGTACCAAATTTCCCCCAACCATTATGCAGCAAGTCCTTCTTATAAATAACCTCACCTTGGTTCGCGATAAACAACCCCAAACAACGACTGGTTGTTGCACCTAAAATAATGACATCACTTTCAGACTCGCAGTGGCTCAAGGTATATTTTTCTTCATCAAATATGATGGTGCCGTTCAAGCTTACTTTCGCCATACCCTATCCCGTTCTACTGCACCCAATATGAATTTGTCATTACAGACTATATTAGTGACTGCCATCGCAAAATGACACTCACTCTTCCTGAAATTAACTTTTGAAAAAATATAAACAATTATAAAACAATTGTTTATGCAGTAAGGTTAAGTAAGATACTTATGCATTCTCTTTTGAGGAACGATCGTGAGACCATCGATGATTGCTCATCTCTTTTCGCTGGTGATACCCAAAACGCCCCAACAGATTGCTGAATAGCTCTGTTTTATAGACTTCAAGTTTTTTTAGCCCAAGAGATTTTTGCGAATATATGGTCTTGACGCTACGCTGCGAGCTCTCAGCAATTTCCCTGATCGTCTTGCCCTGGGCTAACGCCAATAGAACCATTTTTTCCTGAGGTGACAGAGGGAAATAGAGTCCCGATGACCTACGCGAACGTGTGTGAATTTCAGATTTACCATCTAAAAGTTTAAAGAGTTCAGAGGCTCTCATTTCTTTAGAATAACAGCTTAGTTTCTCGGCTTTATTAATACCGGGGTTAGATGACAATAGCGCCACCGACGCGTTCGGGAAAAGACTGCAGATCCATTTGATAGCAAAATCGCTGTAGTTTTCAGAAATATATTGAGTATCAGCATCAAAACAAATCATGCCATTAAAATGTGAACAAAGGGCTTCATGTATGAATGCCAATTCACTTAGCCTAAAATGGAGGATTTCCCTGTTTCTACTATCGTATTTATTCAATTGCGAGATAAACGCGATGTCATCCGAGATAACTATTAACGGATGTCGCATGTTCGAATTTAAAGTGCCCATCATCTATCATCCCTCTTAACATAAAGTGACTAACTCTCCTTCCCGGGCGTTGAACTTGTTGCAGTGGTATTGCGCGAATTTAAACATTCATACCATCGTTTTTATTTGGCTTTATGGTAGACACAAGCCCTGGGCAAACACACTCACTTTTCCTCAAATAACCTTTGTGATACGACGTGAGGCTCTTTTTCAGCCCAGCAAAAGTTTACTAAGCAGTTTAAATAAGGTTTTTTTGTGATAAGCGGGATGGTCTATGCTCATTAGAAAGATGAGATGCTCCTCAAGCTCTTCATTTCGCACGGTAAAAGGGCTAGTATGAGTAAGGGATTGTTAAACATTTGTTTTAATTTTGAGGTTCACCAGGTTGACACAATACCGTCTAAATCAAAGCTTAATTTTTGATGATGAGATCTTTCAGTTATCGTCTTTGAGCGCACCGCAGGTAAAGATCAAGCTCAGCGCCACCGCCTCGCGCTGTCTGACGCTTTTTATTGAGCGTCAGGGCGAAACGATTGATAAAGAAACCTTAATGCACGAATGCTGGGGCAAATTTGGCACATTAGTTACCGAAGGCAGCATGTGGAAGAATATCTCCCAGTTACGCCAGGCGTTTCAGAAGCTGAATGTTCCTTATGAGGTGATTGTTACCGTTCCCCGACTTGGCTATACCTTCAGCTCGCAAATCCAGGTTGAAAAGGCTGGCGTTGCGCAACCACTGCAATCCGAAGAATCTGCCATTGTTGAGATAGAACCGGTGACAGACGCGAGTTCTGTGAATAATGAGATAGAGATAGTCACAGACTCAGGGGGGGAAGCTGAAACCGTTGAACAGATAACTCCCCAGCCACCTCAAGCCCTTATTACCGATCGCGAACCGTCGGTGAGCGCTCGAGCCAAAATTCTTCCTGCGCTTTTAACCGCTTTAGTGGTGTTAAATATGGCAGCGGCAGGCGGTTTTTATTTCTATAAAAATCACAATCAGCAGTTACACGATTTTGATGTGCGTGAGCAATATCGCCCGACCGCTTCGCTGGGTGAAACTCAGGTTTATTTACAAGCGCCACTCAATGAGCAGTCTGTCTATGCGAAAGAAGCTGTTAATCGTTTTAATCACGACAAACCGCAAACCCTGGCTGGCAAATCCGTCAATTATCTCTACATCAATAAGGTCAGCAGCCGCAATTTGAGCAGCTATTTCCTTTGTGATGCTCCGATAACTGAAAAAGACAACGGCTGTAGCGCTTATTTTAGTCTGCGAAATGGGGCGGAAAAATGAAAAAAGTCCTGCTGAGTATACTGGTGCTAGTGTTGTTAGTTGCCCCCTGGCTTGTTGTCCGCCATTTAGATGCCCACAGTAGCCTCGCTTTCTATTGCCAGGTGCCTTATGCGATTAACTCGCAGAAAGACGACAATATGCTGCTTAAAGGTTCGATCAAAACCCACTATTACGCTAATGGCAGCGGGATTGGTATTCTTAGCGGCACGATGCAGTATCAGGCTCGGGAAGGTGATAAACCGGCTCTCTACACTATTCACCGTAATACTCGTTTTAACTGGAAAGTGAGCCATTCTTATATCACTACCCACACCGATAGCATGCACCCGGCCTTTGGCGAGAATATTCCTGCGACACTGGCTGAAGAGTTTATTTTCCCAAGTTTTAAAACGAAATTTAACGATTATTACCAGATTGAGAAAATAGCTAATGGCGACAGTATTGTGAGTGTGGCAAATATGCCACGGCTTTATTGTCATTCCGGGGCATAAAATCATGCTCCGGAGGGCTAACCCTAATGACTGTCAAAAACAGCGTTAAATATAGAAAACTTCAAGGGTCGCTGAGCCTTTAATCTCTATTTCATCGGTGACCTTCAGGCTGCCAGTCGGGGCAATTTCTACATCAACTGTTAGCGTCGTGTTGAGTTGCTCCAGTGGTGCAGGCCCAGCATTGCTGGCCACCGCTGGGGTAAAGCCAGACAACGAATCGGTGCTCAATTGCTGGCTTCCAGTAGCAGATTCACTCCAGGTACTGGCCGACAACGGAGCCTGAGTCAAATACAAACTGGAATGGCTGTCCGCATGACTGGTGGTGCTGTTGATACTGAGCGTATAAGAGCCAATCGGGTTAGCGCTGTTGTCCAGACCCAATCCAAATTGTTCAGTGCCGCTGCGCGTCGCAGTGCCCTGTTGATTATCAATGGTTTTTATCGCAAAACTGACCGGTGCTTCGCAGGCGACATTAAGTTCAATACTGCGAGGTTGCAACTGGCTAGCCTGGTTCAGACTGAGATCGCTTTGCGAGATCTTACCCAATTTCACTGTCCCCCCCTGGCTGAGAGTTGGAACGCAGGAAACAGGTTGAATACTGGCTTTCAGACTGAGCGTTCGACTTTCCCCTCCGGGTACGATTTCCAGTCGGCCACTGCTTTGCCAGTTTGTTGCCGAGCGCAGACGGAGCTGTGACTCAGACATACTGGCAGCCACATCCAGCGTTGCACGCAAACTGGTCCCTTTCACCGGTGAACCATTGTGTACTGCCGTGATCCCCTGCTCGCCTTCCCATGTCAGAGAGGGTTCACTGTGGGATGGCATCTGACCCGATGCAGAGACGCGCCCTAAGTTTACGGGCTGACCATCCACCGTGGCATCGCGTAACTTAAGCTGGTAGTTCCCCGCAGAACCAAACGTGTATCCCGGCTGATTGATACTGGCAACTGCGCGATAAAACAGCGTCATCTCCGTTGGGTTAGCACAGTTTACCGTCAGATTCAGGCTGCGCTGCCCTATCGATACCTTCTGCTGCGCCCGAGTTAACAAGCTGCGTTTGAGCTGGCCAAAATCAATGTCGCTGTTACTGACTGTCATAGAACACTCTGCTGTCTGTGCGGCAGCGACGTTTACGGGGGCAACAGCAATCCAACAAAACGCCCCCAGAATGCTGGAACCGAGCACACGTTGGGTGAATCGATTAGCTAAACTAACGAATTTATTCATCATATTACCTGCATTAGTTTGCCCGACAGACGGCCGGAACAGTTTCATAATAGTTAAGCTCATCTGCCTGTTTCGGCAGTGTAATGTCCACGCGACAACGCTGTATGCCGGCTCCAGTGACCCACAACGTTTTAAGTTCTGTGGCATTTTCAAGGAACATTTCACCCGCTCGTTCTACCATGCCTACCGGTTGGTTATTCTGATCGGTAATTAACGCTCCGGTTGGAAGCGGCTGCCCGGTGGCTGTGGTTATTTGCATCAACACACGACGGGTCGTCGTCGCATGAAAATCAACACGCTGTACCGATCCTCGTCCCGGCCGGACTTCTGCAAAACCTTGCTGAATATCGACATTTCGAGGCAGGCTATTATTCGCGACGTCTACTGTATTGCGACCGAAGCCATTGAGCTGGGAAAGTACCGCATTGCCTTTGCTGTCAGTCCATACCGGGCCGCTTGGGGTGTTGAGCTTCACGCCAGAAACATCACCGACATTGACCAATCCAAAGGTCTCTTTCACCGTATAAGGTGACGCGGTTACGCCATTAGCATGTGCAACTACTCCACCACGCATCCCGCCACTAAAGCTATTTTGTTTCTTGCCATCGCCGCTGTAATCAAGATCAACCGACGTATAGCGGGGAATAAATGAGGTCCCGGCGCTGAGTGAAGTGGTGTTATCACGCGAGTCTTGCTCACCGCCTACCCTATAACTGAAAGCATCATTCACGGAGTCGCTGGCGTTGATACCGTAACGACGGGAACCGCCGCTTTCACGCATAGTGGTAGTGATTCGCGGTCGGTCGCCAAATGGGATATTCAGGCTGACATAATAGCTGTTACTGTTCTTTGACATCCCCTCAACCCATGAAGAGCTGCCCAAATCACGTTCAGCAGACAAGTTGAGTGACACATAGCGAAAACTGATCCCCCAGTTTGCCGTCGCGCGTCGCGTCATGCTGCCATCTGAGTATGTCGCCTGGGAAAAACCGGTGGAGAAACTGCCGAGCCATGGATGACTCCAGCCCAAACGAGTATCCAACTGCTGACGCTGATGCAAGCGCGTATCGTCATCAGATGGCGAATAACTCACGTCAATCAATTCACGAAATCCAGGGCTTTGCAGACTGGCCGCAGCTTCCACATTCCAGTTTGCACCGAGGTTTTGCGTCAGCGACAGGCGCGTTAACCCGCCCTGTTTACCTTCACGATTGGCCCGCGAACCGACCATATCCCACTGGGCCAAAGCGCCTTCCCACGGGCTGTGTCCTATGCCGCTCCCCACTGAGGCATAGTGGGTTGCCAGCATTACGCCATTGGATATTGAGGTATCCGGCCCCAGCGCACCGCTCCAGCCAGCGCTTGCCACCAAAGGTTTTTCCGTCGCGCCGGAAAGGTTACGCACCTGACCTATTGCGTAGGCATAACCACTCTCCGGCGAAGCGATACCCGCTACCGCCGCAGAAACCGTAAAGCTGTGCTCGCTACCATCAGCCTCAATCACCTTCACATTGAGATCAAAGCGCTGGCTGATGCGCGGAACATCGGTCAACACGAACGGGCCACCTGGAACCACAGTGGTATAAATCAGCGATCCCATCTGCGACACTTCAACTCTGGCCGTCCCTTGGGCGATACCTTCCACTCTTCCTGGCATGTTCTGCTGTGAAAGAGCTTGCTCATTCATCCACTGAAAACCTGTGATTTGCGCCCCGCTGAGCACCGGGTTCACCAATCTGATTTGGCCGGTCTGCAAGACGGCTCCCTGCTCGGCGAAACTACGCTGAGCATAGGCTTCCATATGCTGAAACTGATTACTCCCATTACTACTACTGTAAATCTGGCGGCTTCGCACAATCCAGTCCGCGGCATTGAAACCCAACTCTGTGGTCGCGGAATAACTGTTGCTCGAGCCTCCGGCATACTGGCTATTCACTCCCAGAAGCTCATAGTTGAGCAAAGCCGCCGTGCCACCGGTGGTATATCCGCTCACATCTTGCGCGCTGTTCAGTGCTTGTGTTGGCACCACCAGATCAACTTCATTCTCACCAGTACGCAATTCCACCAGCGTCAACGGATAAGCCTCAAGAAATGCCTGACAGGCGGAGCTTGCCACAGCGCTTTGCGCCGCATCCGGGTCGCGATTTAACGGATCTTTTAATCCCGCAGCAGCCAGCAGCGCCGGATCAAAGCAAAGCTGCCCTTCCTGATTGAAGCTGGCGTTCAGTTTTCCCTTGTCAGTGCCGTTAACGATTATCCGCACGTTATGTTTACCGGGGGTAAATCGCGGGCTACCACTAAAGTAGTCGGCGAGTTGCGGATCAATACCACGCTGTTTGAGGATTTCTGCCGAAAACTCCTCCTCTTCGCGGCTGAGCTTTTCGCTCTCATTAGCCAGCGCAACGGGTAGAACGATGCTTGCAGGGATCAGCATCCCCGCCGTGAGCAGTTGCCAGGTATTAGGTGTCAAAAATGCAGTCATAGCGGAGAGTTCTGTTCCTCAAAGAATTAACGAGTAATGTTTTTGCCGTTCAGCGGCGCGTCATAGTGTTTGACGGCAAAACCATAAACGGTGGCAGGAACAAAGCGCACCGCACTTGCAGAAGCCGCAGCACCGGTGACAGAAACATCAAGCTTTTCACCCGGCAGAACATAGCTTTTGGTCATCTGCGCCCGCGTTTGGGATGGCATCAGTGTCACATCAGGAGACAGACGCACGACATAAGCCGTTGGGTTACTGACGGTCAACTTGCCGTTAGCCAGCGACCATTGCAGACCTGTCCACGGGGAATCATTGCGCGCCAGCCCCTTTGGATGAATGATGACCGGCAAATTTTGGCGTACGCCAACCCCAACTCGCGACTCCCCGGCTTCATTCTCACGTTTCTGAGATGCGATGCCTTCGAAGCTGGCTCGTTTCATGCGCTGGGTTTTTAACGGCGCATTACCGGTACGCAGAATAAAACGCACCTGCTGGGTTTTACCCGCTTCAACGCGGGCCACCGATGGGGTTACCAGCAGCAACGGCTCTTTGTCTTCCGGAATATCTAATACTTTGACATGCAACAACGAAGCAACGGCGTCGCTGTTGGTCACCTTCATGGTGGCTTCGCCATCGGCTTCATTGACGATAACCACGGAGGTTTCAGGGATCATGCCATCGGCCAGCACAGGTTTCGCAGCGGTCAGCACCAGCGCACCCAGCAGCGTCATAGTCATTACGGTCGTTGTATTCTTTTGCGTGAATTTCATAATCTGAACTCTTTCATAAATGTGAGTGAGGCTTCAGGCGTAGGCCGTTCCCTGCTCCGCCAAAGCAATGTGTGGTTAAGCACCACATTGGTATTAACGAGTCAGTTTGCTGAACAATTCTTGTACTGCCTCCTGACGTGACTGAATCCTACGCAGCAGGCGCAGTAAGGAACACGGAATAAACCTGAAAAGGTCTTACCGGAATATATTTATTTTAAATCAATAGATTATGTTTTGTTTCAGCATAATCCTGACCGAGCCTTCCCGTTGAATACTCCAGAGGTATCCAGACTGTCCCAAAGATGAATACACAAGCACACAGTGCGGGGGGGAGAGATTGTTGCTGCCCGCATCCGTTAGTCGGGAACGGGCAATAAATCGAGACTTTTGTGCTCAGGAAAGTGGGATTGATTTATTGCTCATTAATACGCGAAAAGGATTTCTGCCGGGCATTAAAAATAATTCACCACCACGGTTGCCGCACCTTCCAGTTGAATGGCTCCGGCGGTATCTAAATCATCCCGTGGGTTAATGCTCATTCTTAAATGCCGGGGAATCTGCATCCTTTTAACTGCTGGGTGACCGAGGTAATGTCTATCTTCCGCGCCATTTCCATCCGATGCCAACTCAATAAAAGAGGTTGCCGGACAACTGAGAGGGAACACCCTACCTCTGAAGATACGGACAAATTTATCCAATCCCATCAGGTTGCCGTCACCGACATCAACCTTGGTCTGCTCAGCATCTGGCAAAACAGGATCGCATCCGCCGTCAGGCAAAGCCTCGTTAGTTGAAGGCTTCCACCACGCCAGTGAACCGGTGGCCGTTCCACCGGCATGGGGTTTTAGCTGCCCACCGTTGTCAAACGGAAAAGCGACCCAAAGTCCGGTTGGCGCCGGGCATTCAATCGAGATCGTTTTTGAGAGATCCCGATGGGTAGGCGCATCGCTGTTGAGTTCATCCGCCATCATGGTGCCGAAGCGGTAGTCTTTGCCACCGGCAATCACCACCGTACAGGGGGCCGGAGCAACAGACCCCATCACGGTAAGATCGGCTTGGCTCGCTGCGAACACGGGTTGCGACAGGTTCAAGATAATGGCTAGTACGGTAAGTTTTGTTGGCATTTTCATAGTGATACCCGCTAATAATCTTCAAGTCAGGAAGAGTAGCCGGTCCTTGTTGGACCGGCGCTGTTTCTGATTAGAGGTACTCGACAATCAGGGTGGCAGAGCCAGCAAAATTGAAGTTAGTTGTCGTATCCAGAGTGTTAAGCGGTGCGATAACCGGCTCAATGTCAAGCTGGGTAACTAGCGTACTGAGCGGTTTAGGGGCGGTAGATGAGGTGTTTTCGCCATATGCATACAATATCCCCCCATGAACAATCACTGTAGGATCTATACCATTTGCCGTGGTCCAGTTTTTACCGCCATTTATTGAACGCATAGTAATAACATTACTGCCATCCCCTTGCGCGGTCCCCTGCATACTTAAAGTATATTGACCGATATTATTTGTACCTTGCTTACCCAGGCCAAAAATGGCGCCGTTATTTAGGTCCAGCGTCGAATCCATAGCATTATCCACTGCTCTAATAGCAAATGGAGCGGTCGCGCCGGCACAATCAACTGTTAAATCAAGGGATTTCTTATCCAGAGTGGTTCGTGCCGTCTCAGAAAGATCGGAGGTGGAGATTGAACCGTAGTTAATGGCGCCGCCACCGCTCAAGGTTGGTGTACAGGCCACCGGAGTGATGGTACCCGTAACGTTCAGCGTGACGTTACTTGCAGCAAAAGCCTGAGAAGAAACCAGCATGCCGAAAGCCAGTGCAGATAAAGTGAACTTATTAGTCATGTACATAAAAATTCCAACATTAAATAGAGGTTAATTAGAAAGCAGGCTCCTGCCGCTTCACTCGCCGCCTTATTAAGGCCCCGAGAAATAAAATGGGCTAGCGGCAACGACGGCAAAATTAGCACGCAGGGTGGAGGGCAGGAACTGAATAAACCTTATTTAAAATATACATATTTATCAGATGGTTATTTATTTAATTCAGGTTTAGTAAGGCTGACTGAACGTCTTAACAATGCTTACCTTGCCCGCAGCAACGTTTCGTGACGCACGTGGGCAGAGGCGCCATACAAAGGCCCCTCTTTTTTATCAACCTACAACTTTAAAAATCCAGCATCTGTTCAAATACAACCGTAATATTGCCTGACCACTCGGACCCTGGCTGGGCCAGCATTTTATCCAGTTCGCCACCTGCGACTTCAATGGTTAACTTCCCGAAAGAGGTGACCGGCGTTAAACCAGCAAGGAGATAGGACGAGTAAGCCCCTTTTATACGTTGTTACCGGATGTTTATTGACTGGACTGCCGGAATACGCGAAACGGATTTCTGCCGGGTATTAAAAATAATTCACTACCACGGTTGCCGCACCTTCCAGTTGAATGGCTCCGGCGGTATCTAAATCATCCCGTGGGTTAATGCTCATTCTTAAATGCCGGGGAATCTGCATCCTTTTAACTGCTGGGTGACCGAGGTAATAACCATCTTCTGCGCCATTTCCATCCGATGCATAATCACTAAAAGAGGTTACCGGACAACTGGGACGGAGCACGCTACCTCTGAAGATACGAACATATTTATCCAATCCCATCAGGTTGCCGTCACCAACATCAACCTTGGTCTGCTCAGCATCTGGCAAAACAGGATCGCATCCGCGGTCAGACAAAGCCTCGTTAGTTGAAGGCTTCCACCACGCCAGTGAACCGGTGGCCGTTCCACCGGCATGGGGTTTTAGCTGCCCACCGTTGTCAAACGGAAAAGCGACCCAAAGTCCGGTTGGCGCCGGGCATTCAATCGAGATCGTTTTTGAGAGATCCCGATGGGTAGGCGCATCGCTGTTGAGTTCATCCGCCATCATGGTGCCGAAGCGGTAGTCTTTGCCACCGGCAATCACCACCGTACAGGGGGCCGGGGCAACAGACCCCATCACGGTAAGATCGGCTTGGCTCGCTGCGAACACGGGTTGCAACAGGTTCAAGACAATGGCTAGTGTGGTAAGTTTTGTTGGCATTTTCATAGTGATACCCGCTAATAATCTTCAAGTCAGGAAGAACTGCCGGCCCTTATTTGACCGGCACTGTTTCTGATTAGAGGTACTCGACAATCAGGGTGGTGGAACCAGCAAAATTGAAGTTATTGGTGGTATCCAGGGTGTTGAGTGGCGCGATAGTCGCCTCAATGTCAAGTTGGGTAACTAGCTTACTGACCGGCGTAGGAGTGTTAGCTGTGCTGTTACCATATGCATGCAGTTTCCCCCCATGTATTACCATTACCGGATTGACACCCGATGTTTTGTTCCAGCTTGTACCGCCATTTATTGAAGTCATAGCGTGAACATCATTTCCATCTCCTTGCGCGGTCCCCGCAATGTACACAGTATATTGACCGATATTACTTGTTCCCTGCTTACCCAGGCCAAAATAGCCGCCAGTATTTAGGTCCAGCGTCGAATCCATATTGTTATCCACCGCTGTAATAGCAAATGGAGCCGTCGCACCGGCACAATCGACCGTTAAATTAAGGGATTTCTTATCCAGAGTGGTTCTTGCCGTCTCAGAAAGATCGGAAGTGGAGATTGAACCGTACTTAATGGCGCCGCCACCGCTCAAGGTTGGCGTACAGGCCACTGGAGTGATGGTGCCCCTGACGTTCAGCGTGACGTTACTTGCAGCAAAAGCCTGAGAAGAAACCAGCATGCCGAAAGCCAGTGCAGATAAAGTGAACTTATTAGTCATGTACATAAAAATTCCAACATTAAATAGAGATTAATTAGAAAGCAGGCTCCTGCCGCTTCACTCGCCGCCTTATTCAGAACCCGAAAGATAAATGGGCTAGCGGCAACGACGGCAAAATTAGCACGCAGGGTGAAGGGCAGGAACTGAATAAACCTTATTTGAAATATGCATATTTATCAGATGGTTATTTATTTAATTCAGGTTTAGTAAGGCTGACTGAACGTCTTAACAATGCTTACCTTGCCCGCAGCAACTTCTCGTGACGCACGTGGGCAGAGGCGCCATACAAAGACCCCTCTTTTTTATCAACCTACAACTTTAAAAATCCAGCATCTGTTCAAAGACAACCGTAATATTGCCTGACCACTCGGACCCTGGCTGGGTCAGCATTTTATCCAGTTCGCCACCTGCGACTTCAATGGTTAACTTCCCGGAAGAGGTGACCGGCGTTAAACCAGCAAGGAGATAGGACGAGTAAGCCCCTTTATATGTAGTTACCGGATGCTTATTGACTGAACTGCCGGGGTAGTTTCTCCACGGTTCGGGGAGCGTGATGGACACATTCAAATTAGCCAGATTTCCTTTTCCATCGGAAATCTGACAAATATTTGACGAAAGATAACTGCAATTCTCTAACGAAACCGCCACCCACCCCTGGGCGGTAATGGTAAAAGGTATATTTCGATATATTCTGTCGGGCTTGACGCTGCGGTTGATCCAACTGCTCCAGCCGTCTTGCGGGGTTAATACTGCCCGCTCAGAACCCGGTGGAAGGCGGAGCTTCATGGGAACGGTAGAAACATAAACAACAAACGGAATTTCGATGCGGTCGGTGTGGTAGATAGCTTCCGGCCCCATATCAAAATCTTTGCCAGGTCCCAGCGTATAATAAATGCTGCCTCGATAAATACCGGGCTCGGTAGCCGGGGTTCTTAAATCCCAATTAGTGGGAAACCCAACAACACTTCTGGCTCCAAAGATTAATGCCGTATAGTGGATATGATCAGGCCCACGTGTAGAAGCATAATTACATTCTGCAGCACCTCTAAAAGTTATAGAACCACTCTTCCCGACGGTGGCTGAAACTGGGTTACATGCGGGGTAGTCATATATTGGCGATGAAAAACCTGATTCATATCTGAAATGCCAGTTTTGTTCGTTGCCTGAAGTACCATCAAGGGCTGCCCCTTGAGAAAGACTAATCGTACTGCCTCTTTCATTAGTCAGCACAACAATAGAATTTGGCATTTTTGCTTTAATTAACAGTTGGCCACTTCCTGAGGTGAAACTTTTTTCAACATTAATCGGCACCTCATGATTATTTATCGTGGTGACCTGAGTACTGACCCCTACAATGGCGTAACCTTCGATGATATTTGAAACACCCGCATAGACAAACCCAGGTAATAACAAGAGCGTGGCGATAAGCTGCAAATAGATCAGATTTAAATAGATGAAGCGCTTCATAAAGATAACCAACCAGGATTTAAATAATTGAATTAGCCGAATGCGTTAACTTTTCACACACTGAATATCACCCACCATCAGCGCATCGTTCTCCTGCGGATGGGCGTTAATGTCGAGGGTTAACTCGCACAGCTGTTTATTCTGATGATGAATGGCAAGCGTAGGCGAAGAGGCGTTCATTTCTACGGCAAAAAAACCACCGTGTTCCGTAACGCTGCGACTGGCATGGTTAATTACCTGACCGCCGCGAATAGGCTCACCCTGAGCATCCAGTACTCGCCCGATAACCGTGACAGTTTTCATTACCTGTATTTTGCGATATTCCACGCCGCCACGATTGAGCTGATAGCGGGTGCTCTGCGGCTTGATGGTGACGGCGTGGTCGTCTTTCTCTACATCAAACTGTATATGACCCGTTTTATAAGGGGCGACGGGAATAAAGTTGCGCCCAGGGCGCAGTGGTGTGCTGCTTCCACTATGTTCATCGGCGCGTAAAAGCACCTCTGGCACATCGGACTCCACGTCAATAATCATTCCTGCGCCGCTGTAGTGAGATTCGCCACTGGCTGCCAGCTTATTGCGCCCCATCGCAACGGTACTTTCTAAATTCACACCGCCGCTTAAACCCGAGTTGTAGCTGGATTTTTGGGCGTAAGCATCGCCACGTAATACGCTGTTCTGGAAACCGGCTCCCACATCAAGGCCCGTACCATAACGGTCGGCGGTCAGGGTGCCGTTAAGATTGCGCACAAAACCCTGGTCATAATCCTGCTGCCAGCCAACTGCCGCGTTGTTATCACGCTCACCATCGCGACCGGTACGGCTACCCAGACGGGTGGTGACGCGGCCTTTTTCCGTGCTGAGATTCCAGCTAAGGTTAATATCAATGCCCCGGTTGCGCCCGTTACCACTGCTGTAGCTGCCGGGACGATCGAACAACGACACGCGCCACAAAGCGCTATTGCCGTACAGTTCACCGTTATGCTGCCAACCAAGATCCACACCGGTGCCATTACTGTTGCCACTATTATTGCTGACCCGCCCGGTCAGGCTGTTCTTGTTGGACAGCCGATGATGCAGGTTGGCGGAGCTGGTGCGGTTTTCTCCTTTATAGCTGCCATAACGGGTACGGGTATCCAGCCACGATTGGTTGTGGCTTAAGACGATGCTACCGCTGCCATAACTATAAATACCCTGTAGATCGGCCGCCTGACCGTAGTTCTCTGCCCATGACAGATTGTTATAGAAACTTAAGCTGTCGCTGATTCTCCAGTCCAGCGTGGTGCCGTACTGCATATTGCCCTGCACCTGCTGGGCTGAAAGGCCGCCTACCAGACGAGGATTAATCAGATAATTAAGCAAGACTCCGGCATTCAGCTCGCCTTGTTCGCGTTTATCCCAGTTGCTTATTAGCTGGCTCGACTTACCGGCAAACAGGTTGTAACGCCAGCGGTTGGTTGGGTCTGCCCAATTTTCCGGTTTGTAGATGGTTTCTTCACGGCGGTAAGTGACATCGCCATCTTCTACAAGACGCACTTCAATCGGGTAGATCCCCCCCGGCAACGAGCGTGTATCAATCGTTTGTAAGCCTGGCTGTACCGACTGACTGTTGATTAACTGCTGGTTTCGGTAAATTTCGACCATACCCGGGCGGTTAACTGTCACATAAATAGGCGTCGCGCTTGGGCGATCGTTACGGATGGCAAGAGTATCGGAACTTCCGATCATCACCCCCAGCGTAGTATCCGGACGACCGCCTAACGTCATGGGCTGTAGGCCAATGTTATTGCTGTCGGGCGTAAAGTAGCCAAGCCGCAGGAAGTGGCCTTCATATTCACGCTGCCCGTAAAGGTCCTGCATGCTGTAATGCATTTCATCTTCATAACCGCTGCTTTTCGCCATCTGCCAACTGCTTTGCATACTCCAGCTGCCGAGGCTTGCTGATGCATTCAGCCAGTAGTTGCCGGATGTTTCGCCCTCCCCGCTATTCACCAGATTGAGCTGATTACGGACAATCAGACCTGGTGCGCTCTCCTGCGGCAAAAGATAATACTTCGCTTCACCGTCGATAACTTCCGCATCCGCCGTGACGATAGATAACTGTGAGTTTTCAATGCTGTAATGAATCGCGAGCAGCATTTCAGGGCAGTCGGCGGCGCATTCGCCAAGCTTACGTTCCTGTTGCAGGATTTGCCCCCACAGCTCCTGACGGCGCAGCATTTCCCCCTGCACATCCACGCTGTGGGTAAATTCCAGCAGGCGGACTCGTTCATCGTGCGAGAGCGTGATCATTCCCTCCCCCAGCAACTGCCCGTTGAGTTCGATACGCACGGCCAGCGGCACGTCGAAGAAATGCTCGGCAAACCCAGCGGGCAGTTGCTCAGTTTGTTTTAATAAGCTGGCGGTGGTCATTGGGGCAGCAGAAGCAGAATAAGGAGCAGAAAGCGCAACGGCGATACAGCCCGCCAGGCATGTCTGTTGAATAATACGTGGGTTGTTCATAGTCAGCCATTCGTGAGAAAGAATCTCTTGTGCCAGTAAAGGCACTGACACAAGAGAAAAAAGAAATGCTGAAGAGTACTTACGGCGTTACCGTTTCAAACAGCATGCCGACCAGGCCGGTATAGCTACCTGGAGCATACCCACCCGTTGGCGCTGCTGCGGCACGAACCTGGAAAGGTACCGTCTGGCCAGTCGCTGCAGCTGTCGCTGCAAGCACTTCTGCCGACGTAGTGGTTAATGCCACGTTATTAACCAGAACGCTCAGGCCGATATTTTGCGCCGGCGTTCCGTTGCTCATTTCGATTGGCGAGGTCAGTTTTGCGGAGATGGCACCCGTGGTGCTTTTCATATTTAACTGGCGGGAGAAAGTGGCCAGCGTTTTAGTCTGTGAGTCGTAATCGAGGTTCTGCGGGTCGTTCATCCAGTTACCGCCGCCTGCTGGAGTCACATAAAAATCAGCGGTAGGGATGGTGGCGGTTACCGTCATTTGGTGAGCAATGGGGTCAACTGCCTGCACGCTTACAGAAGCCAGGATCAGAGCCAGAGGTGCCAAAGCAATAAGTTTTTTCATACTATTAATTCCATTTGTTTGTTAAAAATAAAATACCCAGGTTAATATTTTTTGGTTTTGTCACCTTCAATTAAATGAAAATGAAAAACCTGATTTACTTCTTTGCTAAAATTACGGCTGGCGCCGGGTAATACATGGTGCTTGCTTGAGACATCACAGTTTGTTCCGTTGCTGTCACAGGCTTTAAAATGGTCTAAAAAGACAACGCTATTACCGTTATTACGCACAGTCATACCGCTCTCACCTTGCGTAATATCCGTGTTAAACCTGACCTGACTCGGGCGAACATAAATAATGGTGCCGTAGCCCGCCATAATATTCACCCCGGCACTAAGGGTTTTGCCGTAATCGTTTACGTCTTTTTCGGAGACATTAAAATCCCCTTTACTGTCTGGCATTACCGGAACATATCTCACGCGGTAATAGCGTTCCACCTGGCGCTCGCCCATAACTAATAAACGTACGGTTTGCATGCCCTTCGCAGGAATAATTAAACGCGCAGGGCTGGCAATCAGGGTGTAACCGCCGGGTGCTTTTGCCTGATTGATATCCATTACCGGTTTTTCTTGATTGCCATTTTTCTTATCAAGAATAATTTCACTGACATCAACCTTAACGAAAGCTGTCGCATCACCTTCATTACGAATACGTTTTAGAAAAGTTGATTTATCTGCATCAATATAATCCTGCATAGTGCCTACATTGATGTCAGGCGCAGCGGCATGACCTGTCAATGGAATTAAAATCCCGACAAGTAACAAAACAGTTATCTTCATTACTTTAACTCTCTTCTGCTTAATGGTTTATTACCCACCATCATTCGCATTGCGTTTAGCTATATGTAAAAGACGCTACTTAATGGTCGTACTGCCTGTCCGACACACAATAATGATTAGAGAAGCATAAGGACACTGATATGTACTGAAAACAACCAACTCAAAAACACTCAAAATACCTACAATCAAATATTCAGTTAATAAGGGGAAATAAGGTCATATTTCGTCTATTCACCACAACATAGAGTTACAGGAACTGGATGATTGAGAGGATAGAAGCGTTCATAAAATTGAAGGTTTGTTAGGACATGGGTCAGGACAAAGTTCGACGCGTTTTTTAACCGAGCATGAGCAACTGAATACTCCTCAAAATAAAGCCACCGCAGTACAACTGCGGTGGCTTTATTTAAGTAAATCGTCCAGATAATAAGGTGATGTTTTATACGATATTTATCGTAGCACCATCTGCAATATTATAAACACCTAAGGTAAGGCCTTCATCAAGAACCTTGCCGTTGTATACCAATCTGATTCTGTCAATTGAGACACCAGTGTTATCTGCAATACGTGATTTTACATTCAATATCGTATCAGCACTCTCAACATCCAGACTGAATTCACTGTCGTTTTCATCCACGAAATTAATCTGCATAGTTAGCTCCCAAGTGTTGTTGCTGTACGACAAATTTAGGTCAAGCAAACCTTTACTGCAATGTTATGTCAATTTATAGGCAAAACGACAACCCCGCTCCAGATCAATTTTTCACATTGACAGTAACTTACTTTCACCGCGCATCTTGTCGGTGCCAGCGTCATTCATCCAGGGTACAATCCCCGCTGTTTTTTAACCGAGCAACATCAAGGAGAGTGCATGTCTATCACGGCAGGTTCTGTGTACCGTGACACGGGGAATTTTCTACGCAATCAGTTTGTTACTGTCTTACTGATCGCTTTACTTTGTGCCTTTATTTCGGTTGTGATCGGTCACGCCTTTTCACCCAGCGACGAGCAAATGTCTATCCTTAGTGAGGGAGATAATTTATCGAATAGCATGGGGCTGTTTGATCTTGTGCAAAACATGACACCTGAGCAGCAGCAAATGTTACTTAAAGCCTCTGCGGCATCGACATTTGCGGGTCTGATTGGCAATGCAATCCTTGCGGGTAGTGTGCTGGTTTTAATTCAGATGGTGAGTGCCGGGCAACGCGTGAGCGCGCTGCGTGCGATTGGTACATCGGCTCCTGTATTGCCTAAGATCTTTATCTTGATGTTCCTGACAACCTTCCTGGTGCAAATCGGCATCATGCTGATTGTGGTACCGGGCGTGCTGTTAGCAATTCTGCTGTCATTCGCGCCAGTTATGGTTGTGCAGGATAAAGTAGGAATTTTCCAGTCGATGCGCGGCAGTATGCGTCTTGCCTGGGGAAATATGCGCCTTGTTGCACCTGCGGTGATTAGCTGGTTACTGGCAAAAACTGCACTCCTGATGCTCGCATCTTCATTTGCAGCACTGTCACCTGCGGTTGGCGGGGTGGTAGCAAATACGATAAGCAACCTGATTTCTGCTGTGTTGCTCATCTACGTATTCCGTTTGTATATGCTGGTACGCCAATAACACTCACTTACTCCTGAACCTCTAACTGAAGGTTCAGGAGTCATTTTACGGAACAGATTATGAAGCAGTTTCTCGACTTCCTGCCCCTGATTGTTTTCTTCGCATTCTATAAAATGTACGACATTTATGTGGCCTCTGGTGCGCTGATCGTCGCCACCGGTTTTGCACTGATCTATAGCTGGTATAAATTCCGCAAGATAGAAAAAATGGCGCTGATCACCTTCCTGATGGTGGCCGTTTTCGGCGGTCTGACGCTGTTCTTCCATAATGATGAATTTATCAAATGGAAAGTCACCGTGATCTACGGCCTGTTTGCTGCCGCACTTCTGATTAGCCAGTTGGTGATGGGAAAACCGTTGATTCAACGCATGTTGGGTAAAGAGATCTCTCTACCGCAAGGTGTATGGTCACGTTTGAACGTCGCATGGGCGTTGTTTTTCATCGTCTGTGGCGCACTGAATATTTACGTAGCGTTCTGGCTACCACAAAGCGTGTGGGTCAACTTTAAAGTGTTCGGCCTGACGGCGGCGACGCTGGTGTTTACGCTGTTGAGCGGTGTTTATATCTATAAGCACATGCCTCAGGAAGAAAAGTAAACATTCGCGGACGCGTTTAAATATTTTCTGTTCTCGAGCACACGTTGATAAATCCAAAATCAACGTGTGCTTTTTTTTGAATCTTCCAGATGCAAAAATGCCCCAGCGGTTACCGAGGCATTTTCATTAAAATTCTGCTTTCAAACACAATTAATGATGGTCGTCATATTGGTGCTCAATCACCATCCCTTCTGCCACGCTGGCAACATGACGTGCACGCGGATGATATGCTGCAACAGGCGCTGGAGCCGGGGTGACGTATACTGTTTGAGGCGACGTGGTTGTTACGTTGATAGCCTGGGAAACAGTGACTGAAGAAGGCACTACCACCACTTTATATCCGCTCGGAACATCTACAGTGACATTTTGCGCCATTGCTGAACCAATCCCGCCAATCATAACAACTGTCAAAAGAAGAAACTTTTTCATATAAACATTAACCCACGAAATAATTAGAGTATGTAATACGCCGAAGGGAGCTTAAATAAACGGATACCGCTCTTTTGTAGGAGCGACAGTGATGCGGATAGTAGACAGTTTATCAATGTGATTATTAGCTTTGTGTGCTTAAGGTTTTTCACTCATTATTAGCATATATAAACAGTGCTTATGGACATATCCAGGCACAAACCCATACGAGCCATGGGGATCACAAATGTGATAAATTGCTGATATAGCACCATAAGTGCAAAAGCAATGGCCATGCCCGCTGCAAGCGAATTCAATAACGATGAAATCCATGACTACTTTTTGGAAAGTGATATGACTCCACAAGACACTCCCGCAGGCGAACTGGTTCTGCGCACACTAGCCATGCCGGCGGATACCAACGCCAACGGCGATATTTTTGGTGGCTGGCTGATGGCACAGATGGATATGGGCGGCGCGATTATGGCCAAAGAAATTGCCCAAGGCCGTGTGGTAACTGTCCGTGTTGATGGGATGACGTTTCTTAAGCCTGTCGCCGTTGGTGATGTGGTGTGTTGCTACGCCAACTGCATCAAACGCGGAAATAGTTCCATTACCATTAACGTGGAAGTATGGGTGAAAAAGGTCTCGTCTGAACCGATTGGCCAGCGCTATAAAGCGACAGAAGCCATTTTTATCTATGTCGCTGTCGATAATGACGGTAAACCGCGCCCTATTCCGCGCTAAGTTAGTTTTCAATAAAAAATGCGCCGAATGGCGCATTTTTTATTATCTTTGGTCTGATTCAGCTTTTTAAACCACGATTTTCCAGCATAGGCTCACTGTAAGGCGCATGCCCACGCCAGTCGTTGTATAGCGCTTTGAGTTCCTTACTGTTCCCTCGAGACAAAATCGCTTCACGGAAGCGCTGACCATTTTGTGCCGTTAGCCCGCCCTGTTCCACAAACCATTGATAGCCATCATCGGCCAACATTTGTGTCCAGATATACGCGTAATAGCCCGCCGCATAACCTCCACCAAAGATATGCGCGAAGTAGCTACTGCGATAACGCGGAGGAACGGTTGGCAGATTAATGTACTCACTTTCCAGTGCATGGGCTTCAAACCGCGCCACATCATCCACCGTACTTCCGTCCGGTAAACTGTGCCAGTTCATATCGAGTAGTGCTGCGGCAAGCAACTCTGTCATGTCGTAGCCTTTGTTAAAGCGGGCGGCACGGAATAGCTTATCTTTCAATGCATCAGGCATCGCCTCGCCAGTCTGATAATGGCGAGCATAGTTAGCAAACACCTGGGATTGGCTCGCCCAGTGTTCATTGATTTGCGAAGGGAACTCCACGAAGTCGCGCGGCGTATTCGTCCCAGAAAGTGTTGCATAGCATTGGGTCGCAAATAGCCCATGTAACGTATGACCAAATTCATGGAATAACGTCACCACATCGTCCCAGGATATAAGCGCGGCTTCACCGGCTGCCGGTTTGTTGTAGTTGCAAACATTGTAAATCACCGGAGAGTTATCCAGCAGCGTGGATTGTTCAACAAAGTTGCCCATCCATGCTCCGCCACCTTTACTCTCGCGAGCAAAGAAATCGCCATAGAACAGCGCCATGCCGCGCCCGTCTTTATCAAAGATTTCCCACACGCGCACGTCATCGTGATAGACGGGGATATCAAAGCGCTCGACAAAATTCAGACCAAATAGCTGGCTGGCTGCCCAAAAAACACCATTGCTTAGAACATTGTTCAACTCGAAATAGGGCTTAATTTGCCCTTCATCAAGGTCGTATTTAGCTCGTCTGACTTGCTCTGCGTAGAATGCCCAGTCCCATGCTTCGGCTTTAAATCCACCCTGTTGTGCGTCAATCACCTGCTGAATATCCACAAGTTCGCGTTGCGCACGTGCGGTGGCTGCAGGCACGATGTCACGCATGAATTGCAGTGCTGCTTGCGGCTTTTCTGCCATTTGGTCGGCAATTTTCCAGGCCGCATAATTCTCGAAACCAAGCAATTGCGCCTGTTCTGCACGCAGTATGGCCAGGCGCGCGACAATCGCCCGTGTGTCGTTGCCGTCATTTTGCTGAGTACGATCCCAACCCGCTTTAAACAGTTTTTCGCGTGTCTGCCGGTTTTGCAGTGATTGCAGCGCGGGCTGTTGGGTGAAATTAAGCAATGGAATTAAGTATTTTCCATTCAGCCCCTTAGCACTGGCATGTTGTGCAGCAGATGCAATTTCTGCCGGCGTTAAGCCCGCCAGTTGCTCTACATCGTCAACCACCAGACCTGCGGCTTTATCTGCTGCATGCAGGCGATTATTAAACTGGCTACTAAGCTGGGCGGCTTCTTTATTCAGCACCTTAAGACGTGCTTTTTTCTCATCACTTAATGTTGCACCCGAAAACCTAAAACTCTGCCAGACGACTTCAACTAAACGCCGCGATTCTTCATCAAGACCTGCTGAGTTACGGTGTTGATAAACGCTATCCAGACGCTCAAACAGCAGGGTATTAAGGCGCATTTCATCGGCGAGCTCCGCCAGTTCGGCGGCAAATTCTTCATCGAGCTGTTGCAGGTAATCATTGGTATTGGCGGAAGTCATGGCGAAGAAAACGTTGGTTACTCGCCCTAACATCTGCCCGGTTTTTTCCAGCGCAAGGAAGGTATTTTCAAAAGTGGGTGCCGCAGTGTCATTGGCAATCGCCGCGATTTCTTCGCGCTTGATGCGTTTAGCTTCGTCAAATGCCGGACGATAGTGGCTGTCCTGAATGTCATCAAAGTGAGGTGCCTGGTAAGGCAATAAACTGATGTGGTAGAACGGATTTTCCATCTGCATTCTTTAATTCCTGCTGACCGCAAAACTAATTTATAGCTCAACTCGCTACCTGATACACAGCAATAATCTCGGCGGCAATGGCCACGGCGATTTCTGCCGGGAGTTTCCCTTTCACATCCGGCAACCCCACCGGGCAACGCAAGGTGCTCAGTTGTTGCTCAGTAATTCCTTTTCCCGCCAGCCGATATTCAAAGCGTTGCCGTTTGGTTTGCGAACCAATCAAGCCCAGATAGCGGTAATCACCGCGTTTAAGTATCGCTTCGGTCAGTTCAAGGTCACGCGGATGGTGGTGGGTCATCACAATAAAATAGCTTTGCGCGGCCGCCGATTTCACCGCATCCAATGGGTCTTCAGCCTGCCAGGTTGTTACCCCTTTTGGAGCCACTGAAAACATATCAGGCCGTTCATCCACCCAGGTGATGTGACAGGGCAACGTTGATAATAATGCCACCAGCGCTTGCCCTACATGACCTGCGCCGAAAACCATGATTTGTGGCTGCGACTGAATTAACGGTTCAAATAAAACTGTGGTCATGCCGCCACAACACTGGCCTAGCCGCGCTCCAAGATTAAAATGCTCGGTATGTGGTGCCGTAGCCTGCTTTTCCAGCATCTCACGCGCCATCGCAATGCACTGGAATTCAAGATGCCCGCCACCGATAGTCAGGAACGTTTGCTTTCGCCCGACAATCATCTTCGTGCCACAATTTCTCGGCACTGAGCCTTTGTCAGCCAGCAGCGTGAGCAATACGCACGGTTCGCGTTGCTCGCGAAGCTGCATCAGAATGCTAATCCATTCATCATTCATGGCACCTCCTGACAGCCCCAGAAAACACGTTCCGGCGTTGCGGGGGCATCTAACAGCGGGTGTTTCTGATAATCCGTGACGCTTGCCACAGCATCTTGCAAAGCACACCACACTGAAATTCCTAACATAAATGGCGGTTCACCCACTGCTTTGGAGCGATAAACCGTGTGCTGCGGGTTAGCATGATTCTCCAGCAACTGGACTCTGAAGTCGGCTGGCGCATCGCTGATAGCCGGGATTTTGTAACTCATCGGGCTGTCAGTCAGCAGTCGCCCTTTTTCATCCCATACCAGCTCTTCACAAGTCAGCCAGCCTGCGCCCTGCACAAACCCGCCTTCGATTTGGCCAATATCCAGCGCCGGGTTCAGAGAGTTGCCAACATCATGCAGAATATCGGTACGTAGCAGGCGATACTCGCCAGTTAGTGTGTCGATAACCACTTCAGAACACGCCGCGCCATATGAGAAGTAATAGAACGGTTGCCCACGCCCGGCGGCGCGATCGTAGTGGATACCCGGCACTTTGTAGAAGCCCGTTGCTGAAAGTGGTACCTGGTTTAGCCACGCAAGATTCGCGATTTCAGTAAAGGTGAAATGGTGGCCTGGCACTTTAACCACGCCATTACGGAATTCCACCTGTTCAGTGGTGCATTTGTGCAAGCGGCATAGCATTTCCACCAGCTGTTCTTTAATTGTCAGCGCTGCAATTTCAGCTGCTTTGCCATTGAGATCAGCACCAGATGACGCCGCCGTTGGCGAGGTATTTGGCACTTTCCCCGTATTGGTTGCCGTAACCTGAATCTGTTCCACAGGAATTTGCAGCACCTCGGCAACCACCTGCGCCACTTTGGTATTCAAACCCTGTCCCATCTCCGTGCCACCGTGGTTAAGCTGCACAGTGCCATCGGTATAAATCAGCAACAGTGCTCCGGCCTGGTTGAGAAAACTGGAGGTGAAAGAGATGCCAAATTTGACCGGCGTAAGAGCCAGCCCGCGTTTTAACACTGGACTACTGCGATTGTATTCGCTGATTTGTTCGCGCCTGGAGTGGTAATCGGCACTTGCTTCAAGCTGGCGGGTGATTTCCGGCATGATGTTGTGTTCAACAGTCTGATGATAGTGCGTGACGTTACGCTCAGTATCGCCGTAGTAATTACGTTTACGCACTTCCAGCGGGTCGAGGCCGAGTTCACGGGAAATGTGATCCATAATCTGCTCAATGGCGACCATGCCCTGTGGCCCGCCAAACCCGCGATATGCCGTATTGGAAGCCAGATTCGTACGACAGCGATAGCCCGTTATTCTCGCATCACCCAGATAGTAGGCATTATCGGCATGGAACATGGCGCGATCGCAGATCGATCCTGAAAGATCCAGCGAGTAACCGCAATTAGCCGCCAGATCGATGACTACCCCATCGAGCATCCCTTCATCCGTAAACCCGACATCGTAGCGAACAAAAAATGGATGCCGTTTACCGGTGATACGCATATCGTCACGACGCGAAAGACGCATTTTGGCTGGTCGGCCGGTTAATGCCGCAGCCAGCGCCGCGTGGCAGGCAATGCCCGCAGCCTGTGTCTCTTTGCCACCAAAACCACCGCCCATACGGCGCATATCTACAGTAACTCTATTCATTGTTACACCGAGCACTGATGCCACGAGTTTTTGTACTTCAGTGGGGTGCTGAGTCGACGACCAGACAGTAACGCAACCATCCTCCCCCGGTTGCACCACGGCAATTTGCCCTTCGAGATAAAAGTGTTCCTGCCCGCCGATATGAAATTGCCCCTGAATACGATGCACCGCACAAGCCAGCGCTCGGTCTGCATCACCACGCTGATGAACGTGCGGTTCTTGCACATATTGCTCGCGGCGCAAGGCTTCTTCGACATCCAGTACCGGCTCAAGAAGTTCATATTCAATGACCGCTTTGAGTGCCGCCTCACGTGCAGCTTCGGGCGTTTCCGCAGCTACAGTCAGTACAACCTGGCCATGGTATTCAACCAAATCTCGGGCAAATAGTGGGTCGCCAGGTGCCAGTGGGCCAATATCCAGCTCACCGGGAACATCCTGCCAACTAAAGACTCGCACCACGCCAGCAATGGAGTAACACTCGGCAGTGTCGATTCTGGTAATTCGCGCATGAGCATGTTGGCTAAGAACCGGGCACAGATACATCATACCCGGCAATGTTAGCTTATCGTCAATGTACTCAGCTTTGCCGCTCGCATGCTTATCGGCACTTTCATGCTTACGGCTCTTACCCGCTCCACCGTTCATCTCGCGGGAAAATTGTTCGATTAATGCCTGCTCTGAAAGGCGTGCCGGGTTAATTGACATAGTTTTGTACCTCCAGCACATAACCGGGTTCGGTTTGTTGCAACAGCAAACGCCTCAGCAGATTTTGCGCAACAGTCAAACGGTAGCGCCCAGAACCCCGGAAATCAGTTAACGGCTGGAAGTCTGCGGCCAGTGCATGACATGCCAGGTCTAATGTTTGTTGGGTGAATGGCTGGCCTGACAGTTTTTGCTCAGCACTTTTAGCTCGCGCCGGGACCGCAGCCATGCCGCCAAATGCCAGTTTCACACTTGTCACAACGCCACGATTAAAATGCAGGTTAAACGCGCCAAATACCGTCGAAATATCATCATCCATACGCTTTGATATTTTCCACGCGGCAAATGTCGGGGAGATAGCAGTACGGTCAATCAGCACCGCACTGATAAATTCACCTGGTTGCAAAGCGGTTTTACGATAGCTCAGGAAGAACTCATCAAGCGGTAGTATGCGCACGGTTTCGCCGCAACGTAGCTCGAGTTCGGCACCCAGAGCCAGTAACATCGGTGCACCATCGCCGATGGGCGAGGCATTCGCCAAATTCCCTGCCAGTGTGCCGTGGTTGCGAATTTGCGCAGAAGCAAAACGATCCAGCACCTGTGCAAACGCCGGAATCAAAGGTTGTAAGATATCCTGACACGCCTGCAAAGTTGCCATCGCTCCAATACGAATCTGGCTCTCCGCCACCGTAATCGTCTTAAGCTCGTCAATCTGGTTAAGCCCGATAATCAATGGCAGTGTCTGATACTGCTGGGTAATCGCCAGCGCCAGATCGGTGCCCCCAGCCAGTAATCGTGCCTGAGGATTTTGCTGATAAAGTCCTGCCAACTGGGTAACTGTTTTAGGTAACAGACACCGGTTGGATTTTGTAAGTTCTCCCACGCCCGTTGGTTGCAGCGCTTTTAATCGCGATACAGTTTGCGGCTCAGTCTGCGTGAACTGATCTTGCGTGGTTGCGCAGCTTTGCTCCATGGCGTCAATAATTGGGCGATAGCCAGTACAGCGGCAAAGATTCCCCGCAAGACTCTTTTCGATCTCATGGCGCTGTACGGCTGTGTGCGATTTTTGCAGCGCAAATCCCGACATAACAAAACCTGGAGTACAAAAGCCGCACTGTGATGCATGGCAATCGGCCATCGCTTGCTGAACCGGGTGCAACTCATTGCCTTGCGATAAATCTTCCACCGTCAGCAATTGTTTGCCAGCAAGTTGGCTGATGAGCGTGATACAGCCATTTGCCGTCTGGTAACGCATGTTCTCACCGTCTACTTGACCGAGAACGACCGTACAAGCGCCGCAATCACCAGATGCACATCCTTCTTTGCTGCCGCAGCGCTGTTCACTGCCGCGCAGCCAGTTCAGTACCGTGGTATTCGGGTCCACATCATCGAGGGTTTTTAACGTTTGATTTAGCAAAAATTGAATCATGCTGCGACCTCCAGCGTATCTCGCTGCCACACGCATTTGCCGTTGACCCAGGTGTGCCAGATGTTGCGATCGTCACCAAGCGTCATCAGCACGAACAGTTTTTCGTAAATGTCGCGGCTATTGGCGTGGCGCATCTTCTGTAGCGGAGATACAGCCAGGTCGAGAACCACGAAGTCGGCCTCTTTGCCGGGTAAGAAATTGCCAATTTTGTCATCAAGATCCAACGCGTGAGCTCCGCCAAGGGTTGCGTGATAAAACGCTTCGCTGGCACACAAACGGTAGCCTTGAAGTTGCGCGACTTTGTACGCCTCAGCCAGTGTTTGCAGCATATTAAAAGTGGTGCCTGCGCCAACATCAGTACCAATACCCATGCGGATCCCTCGGTCATGGCACTGCTTTAAGTTAAACAAGCCACTCCCGAGAAACAGGTTAGAGGTTGGACAGAAGGCGATTGCCGATTCGGTTCGATGCAGACAATCCCACTCGCACTCTTGCAAGTGGATGGCATGCGCAAAAACGCTACGTTTGCCAGTCAATTGGTACTGGTGATAGACGCCCAAATAGCTTTCGGATTCCGGCCACAGACTTTTTACCCAGGCGACTTCATCGCTGTTCTCACTAAGATGAGTGTGCAGCCAGGTATCGGGAAATTCTTCACGTAACGTTTGCACCGCTGCGAGTAATTCAGGTGAGGAGGTTGGCGCAAAACGAGGCGTCAGGGCATAGTTCAGCCGCCCTTTTTTGTGCCAGCGTTGAATAAGCTCACGGGTTTGCAGGTAGCTTTGCTCGGGTGTTTCCGTGAGATAGTCTGGCGCGTTACGATCCATCATCACTTTACCGGCAATAAGCCGCATCGAGAGATGTTCCGCCGCGCTAAAAAGCGCATCGACCGATTGCGGATGCACGGTGCCAAATACCAGAGCCGTGGTTGTACCATTACTGAGTAACTGGCTAAGAAAGAAGGCTGACATTTTTGCCGCGTGCGAACTATCCTGATATTGGCTTTCAACCGGGAAGGTATAAGTCTGCAGCCATTCCAATAGTTGTTCACCATAGGCACCTATCATTTCTGTTTGCGGATAATGCAGATGGGTATCAACGAAGCCCGGAATAATCAGCTTACCGCGATAATCAATGTAATCATTTTCAGCACGCAGATGGCTGCGCCCTTCTTCCCACGGTAACAACGCGACGACAGTGCCATCATTAAGGAACAGCACAGCATCTTCGTGATGACGAGCATTAGCCAGTAATTCGTCGGGATTCGTCCCGGTTTGAGTAATATCGAAAAACTGACCGCGTAGCGCTTGCGTGTAATTAACTGTCATCGCCGTACCTGTAATTGGTTTGTGAAGAATGAGTTAATAGCTGCAATGTTGATGCCATGTTGGAATTTAGATTTAATCATTTTGATAACAGTAGCTTAGATTACACACCCTCTTGTTGCGCAACATTTACGCAACTTTTTAGCATGCAAACGATTGCTCACACCTGCAAACGGTTGCCTTTTGGTATCATGAGCTGGATTGTTAAAAATTGAGGAATTGCCCGCACCAACAAGTTGCACTGACATGGCCTTGTTGCACCAGTAATGCACAGGTGCTGCCATACTAAAGTTCAATTATCACTAACTGCCTTAGCGTGCTAAGGTATTGCGACATAAAAAGCGTTGAGGAACAGTGAGATGATTATTCTGGTAACCGGCGCCACTGCCGGATTTGGTGAGAGTATTACCCGTCGTTTCGTGCAACAGGGCCATAAAGTGATTGCCACTGGTCGCCGTCATGAACGTCTACAAGAGCTTAAAGAAGAACTGGGCGATAGCATCATTACGCTGCAACTTGATGTTCGTAATCGCGCGGCTATCGAACAAGCGATGGAGCAGTTGCCTGCCGAATGGCGCAATATCGATGTTCTGGTCAACAATGCAGGTCTGGCGCTGGGCATGGAGCCTGCACACAAAGCCGACCCGGATGACTGGGAAACGATGATCGATACCAATAATAAAGGTTTGGTCTATATGACTCGCGCCGTGCTGCCTGGCATGGTTGAGCGTAATCGTGGTCATATCATCAATATCGGCTCTACCGCAGGTAGCTGGCCATATGCCGGTGGCAACGTCTATGGCGCGACTAAAGCGTTCGTACGCCAGTTCAGCCTGAACCTGCGTGCAGATCTGCATAAAACTGCCATCCGCGTGACGGATATTGAACCGGGTCTGGTGGGTGGTACTGAGTTTTCTAACGTGCGGTTCAAAGGCGATGACGGCAAGGTTGAAAAAACCTACGAAAATGCCAACGCACTGACCGCAGAAGATGTCACTGAAGCTGTCTGGTGGGTTGCCACTCTACCAAAGCACGTCAACATCAACACGCTTGAGATGATGCCTGTTAGCCAGTCGTTTGCAGGACTTAGTGTTCACCGCGAAGGTTAATCACCCAGCCCATACCCACAACGCTCTTCTGGGTATGGGCGATCGTACAAATAAATGTTAAATTTGCACGGCTCATCAACGATAAGAAAAAAATTCATGTCACCGTCAAACTTGCTCAACCCCACACAACCTGTAAACCAACAAATCTACCGCATTTTGCGTCGTGATATTGTTCGTTGCTTAATACCGCCTGGAACGCCCCTTTCTGAAAAAGAAGTGTCAATACGTTTTGAAGTATCGCGCCAACCGGTGCGCGAAGCCTTTATTAAACTGGCAGAAACCGGGCTGGTACAAATTCGCCCGCAGCGTGGCACTTATGTTAATAAAATTTCTGTAAACCAGGTAAAGAATGGTTGTTTCGTCCGTGAAGCAATTGAACGTGCCGTGGTGAAACGTGCAGCGAGTATGGCCACAGATGAACATCTGTATATGCTTGAGCAGTTATTGAACCAGCAACGAACCGCCATTGATCGCAATCAGATGGATGATTTTTTCCAGTTGGACGATGAGTTCCATCAGCAATTAGCTCTGGTCGCCGATTGCAGCCTGGCGTGGGACACCGTCGAAAATATCAAAGCGACCATGGACCGTGTGCGTTATATGAGCCTTGATCACGTCACACCACCGGAAATGTTGCTTTCACAGCATCACGATATTTTTGAGGCACTTAAACGCAAAGATGAAGAGAGTGTGGATCAGGCGATGCATCGCCATCTGCATGAGATAAGCCAGTCAATATTGTTGATTCGCAAAGAAAAGCGCGACTGGTTTAGTGAAGAGTAATATCTCGCCCGTTGCCGGGCGAGTTTAGAGCTTTATATTTAGAACTTAGCAACCGTCGCTTTCGCGCCGTTTTCACGCAGTGCCAGATAAGTTTCAGTAACCTGGGCTACGAATTTCTCGTTAGCAGGTAAATCTTCACCAAAGATTGTTTTTAGCCCCAGCAGAGCTTTAACACGGGTTTCCCCTTCCTGGCTCGCGCTAACCGCTTGCTCGATTGTAGAAAGCAGCGGGTCACTGACTTCGATTGTATTGCCCTGCTCGTCAACACCGCCAACGTAACGCATCCAACCTGCAACACCCAGTGCCAGCAGATCAAATTTGCTGCCGTTCGCCAAATGCCAGCGAATGGAGTCTAACCAGCGCTGTGGCAGTTTCTGGCTACCATCCATGGCGATTTGCCAGGTACGGTGGCGCAGTGCTGGGTTGGTATAACGTGCAATCAATGAATCGGCATATTTCGCCAGATCAACACCCTGCACTTTCAGAGTTGGCGCTTGTTCTTGCAGCATTAATGCGTGCGCAGTGCGACGATAGTTCTCATCCAGCATGCATTCAGAAATATGCTGATAACCCGCCAGGTAGCCGAGGTATGCCAGGAATGAGTGGCTACCGTTCAACATGCGCAGTTTCATTTCTTCGTATGGCAGAACATCTTTAACCAGTTCAGCACCGGCTTTTTCCCACTCAGGACGACCCGCGACGAAGTTATCTTCGATGACCCACTGGCGGAATGGTTCGCATGCGATTGCCACAGGGTCAGCTACACCCGTCGCTTTTGCTACTTGCTCCAGTGTTTCTGCAGTCGCAGCCGGAACGATACGGTCAACCATGGTGGATGGGAATGTTACGTGAGTTTCAATCCACGCCGCCAGCTCTGGGTTAATTGCCTGAGCGTATGCGGTGATAACGTTACGGGTTACGTGGCCGTTTTCTGGCATGTTATCGCACGACATCACGCTAAATGCAGGCAGGCCTGCCGCTTTACGACGAGCCAGCGCTTCAACAATTACACCCGGCGCAGATTTCGGCTGCTGCGGATTGGCCAGGTCGTGTGCAATTAATGGATGATCCAGCAAGATAGTGCCGGTTGCCGGAGTATGGCAGTAGCCTTTTTCAGTCACGGTTAATGAGACAATCGCAACTTCAGGTTGAGTCATTGCGGTAAATACCGCTTCCAGGCCATCAACCTGAGCGTGAATGGCATCTTTCACCACACCTACAACGCGGCAATGCCATGCGTCGGCTGACATTTCAGCCACGCTATAAAGGTTGTCTTGCTGTTTCAAATCAGCAATTTGCTGTTCGCCACCAATCAGGTTGACTTCGCAGTAACCCCAATCGCTACCATGTTCATTTGCCAGGATATCGGCGTAAACCGCCTGATGAGCGCGATGGAATGCACCGAATCCAAGATGAACGATACGGGATACCAGTTTGCTACGGTCGTATTGTGGGAGAATAGCTTTTGCAGATAAGAGCTTGTTTTCCATTTTAAAACTCGCTGAGTAGTGAACTTGGGGACTGCCACAGACTACCTGACATGGTAGTCTGCATATTGATTTGCATTAAACTTTAGTGCTTTTGGTATGACACGAAAATTAAAGTTGTATAACAGCTCTTTTTTATGTGTTCATACCGGCAGTCCCTTTACTACCCGCTACGCTTTTGATGTTTCCGCAGCCTCTTCAATAAATGTGTTTAGAAGAGAGGACTAATCAGCCCCGGCTCCAGCCAGCAACAATGATCAACATGCCGCAGAATGCGACTGTGGCACCTATCCAGTCATAAGTACTTAACTTGACGCCATCCACCCAACGTAACCACAGCAAAGCGGTCACAACGTACACCCCGCCGTATGCGGCATAAACGCGCCCACTGGCAGCTGGGTGTAGGGTTAATAACCAGACAAATACCGCAAGGGAGAAGGCGGCGGGGATCAGCAATAGTGGGGAACCTTCGCGCTTTAACCACAGCCACGGTAAAAAGCAGCCGATGATTTCAGCAAGAGCTGTGGCAAAAAAAAGCACGGTTGTTTTGATCATATTGAACAATCTCTGGGATAATGAGGTCAATAATGGGTCGTCTGGTACGTACCCCACTCCATAATTTATTTACTTTAATAAGTCGGGCTTCACCCTAAAAGGAAACAGCAATGAACACAATCCTTCGCAAACGTCTCACCATGGCAACACTGCCGTTGGCGTTGCTGCTGAGTGCATTTGCGTTTGTTCAACCACTCCATGCTCAGACCAATAAGCTGATCATTGAATCTGGTGACAATGCGCAGACTCGCCAGGATGCGGCGATGGACAAAGAGCAATGGAATGACACACGCTCTCTGCGCCAAAAAGTGAACAAACGCGCCGAAAAAGAGTGGGACAAAACCGACACGGCTTTTGATGCCCGCGATAATTGCCAGAAAAGTGCTAACGTTAACGCTTACTGGGAACCTAACACCCTACGTTGCCTGGACCGTCGAACTGGTCGAACTGTCGCACCGTAATTTTGTACTGTTACCCAATAAGGCTTCTTAACAGGAGCCTTATTCACTTTGAAAGGAATTCAAATGAGCCACGATCTACAAATCAAGCTTCGCCCACTTGAGCGCGAAGATCTCCGCTTCGTCCATCAACTGGACAACAACGCAAGCGTGATGCGCTATTGGTTTGAAGAGCCTTATGAAGCGTTTGTCGAGCTGTCGGACCTTTATGACAAACATATTCACGATCAAAGTGAGCGTCGTTTTGTTATCGAGTGTAACGGCGAAAAAGCAGGCCTGGTTGAACTGGTAGAAATTAACCACGTTCACCGCCGCGCTGAATTCCAGATAATTATTTCTCCTGACTATCAGGGCAAAGGCCTGGCATCGCGCGCCGCAAAACTTGCAATGGATTATGGGTTTATGGTGTTAAACCTGTACAAGCTCTATTTGATTGTCGATAAAGAAAATGAAAAAGCCGTGCATATATATAAGAAGCTGGGCTTTATGGTGGAAGGTGAATTAATCCATGAATTCTTTATCAATGGCGAATACCGCAACACAATTCGTATGTGTATTTTCCAGCATCAATATCTGGCGGAACACAAAAGTAGTGGCACGATTTTAAAACCGACTGCGCAGTAATCAATGTGGTGGATGTCGCTTACGCTAATCCACCCTACAAATCCCTGTTACGCCAGATTCAACGTAGCGCGGTGTTTCGCAGATTCCATACCCAGCTCGATCATTTCCATGACTTGAATCGCCTGTGCCGCAGGTACCGGGTTCTCTCCGTGTCCGGTCAATGCATCACGAATCCCGGCATAATAAGCCGGATAATTACCCGGGACCGTCAGCAAGGTTTGCTCGGTCATAACCTCACCCTGCGCTAACGTTAATACGCCATCACGCATATCGTAGCCCCAATCCTCTTGTGGCAAACGTTCGCCAGATTTGAGGCGATCTTCCTGCGGATCCAAACCATATTTGATATAGCTGCCGCGCGTACCATGGACGATATAACGAGCGGTTTCTGCCGCAGCAAGCAACGTGCCATGCAGCACGACACGACGCTGTGGATAGGCCAGCACAGCATGGAAGTAGTCTGTCGCTTGCGCGCCTGGACGCAACTGACCTAAATCCACCGTCAGACTAACCGGTAGCCCGAAAAGATTCAGCGCCTGGTCGATAAGATGTGGCCCTAAATCGTACCAAATCCCGCTCCCCACACCGGCCTGCTCACGCCAGCGGTTGCGCACCTGTGGGCGGTAGCGGTCAAAATGCGACTCAAAGTACGCGACCTCACCTAGCGTCCCATCTGCCAGTAACGTTTTCAGCGTTAAGAAATCGCTGTCCCAGCGGCGATTATGGAACACTGAAAGCAGTAAACCGCAGCTTTTAGCCAGCGCATCAAGCTCACGAGCTTGTGACAACGTCACGGTAAAGGGTTTATCGACAACGACATGCTTACCCGCTTCCAGCGCTGCTTTAGCCAGTGGGAAGTGCGTATCGTTTGGGGTCGGAATAACAATTAAATCGATATTTGGGTCATTAAACAGATGATGAGGATCAGAGACTACCGGCATATTTGGCCAGTCAGCATGAACTTTCGTGGCATCGCTGCTGGAAACACCGGCCAGAACCATACCCGGCGTGCCCACAATTAAGGGGGCATGAAACGTCTTGCTGGCATAACCGTAACCGATTAATCCGACACGAATGTTATCACTCATTTTCTTTCCTCAAATTTTTGGACAACCTATTGGATACTATCCTGGGGATTGTAACAACAGGTAATTATATTGTTGCGTTCTGGTTGCGCATTCATCAGACAACCGTCTTGTAGCCAGCGCTCTTGGGCATCAGTTATGTCACTTACCTGCTCATGAAAACTCCTAAAAAATCAATCATGAGCATTAGGTTATATATATGAATAAGCATTTCCGTTTATTATTCACGCACACCCTACGCACAGCGTGCCCTGGTCATTTACTGCATGGATAACTACACCTCATGACTGCTCTCGATTATTTAATGAAGTTTCGTAAAATCAGCTCGCCTGAAAGCCTTGAAAAACTCTTCGACCATCTTAATTACACTCTGACTGATGATACTGACCTGATGAATATGTATCGCGCGGCCGATCACCGTCGTGCTGAATTAGTTTCTGGTGGGCGGCTGTTTGATTTAGGTTGTGTCCCAAAATCCGTCTGGCGATATGTTGTCTAGTGCCGCGACGGTAGCAAAGTGTTGAAAAAACCTTATAATCCCCCCGCCTTATGAATCGCATAAGGAAAGTCTTATTATTTTCGGGAGGAAACATGGCGACTACCCAAGTCCCTACGCAGGCACCACGTATTGCAGGCTGGCTCCTGGCCCCTCTCGCATGGCTATTAATGACCTTACTCAGCAGCAGTATTGCTCTGGCCATTTATCTTATGATGCTTATCTCCCCAGAAAGCCATCGACTTATGAGCGCACAAGGCCCCAAAATGGTCGTGCTCTGGTACACCTCTATCGCCTGTGCGATTGCCATGTGGGGTTATACCGTGTGGTTGACTATTGCCTTCTTCAAACGCCGTAAGAATGTGGTACGTCATTATATTCTTTGGTTATTGCTGTCTGTGTTGTTGGCGATTAAAACCTTCGCGTTTTCCCCAGTGAGTGACGATCTGGCATTACGTCAGCTGATGTTCCCTCTGTTGGCTGCAGCCTTGCTGGTTCCTTACCTCAAGCGCTCGCAACGCGTTAAGCAAACATTTATTAAGCCTTAACTACGCTGTAATAACCCTATAAACGCCCAGTTGTCGTCATCTTGCGGTTAGACGATAATAGGCGGCTTTTTTTTGTTTCAGGTCTCATTCATGACAGATTATCTGCTGCTCTTTGTTGGTACGGTTCTGGTCAATAACTTCGTATTAGTGAAGTTTCTTGGCCTGTGTCCGTTTATGGGCGTTTCCAAAAAACTGGAGACGGCTATTGGCATGGGGCTGGCGACCACTTTTGTACTGACTCTGGCGTCAATTTGCGCATGGCTGGTCAATGAGTTGATCCTTATTCCTCTTGATCTGGTCTATCTGCGCACCCTGGCGTTTATTCTGGTGATTGCAGTCGTCGTGCAATTTACCGAAATGGTGGTGCGTAAAACCAGCCCGGCGCTCTATCGCCTGTTGGGTATCTTTTTACCGCTAATCACCACTAATTGCGCGGTACTTGGTGTTGCGTTGCTAAATATCAATCTCGGTCATAACTTCCTGCAATCGGCACTCTACGGTTTTTCAGCAGCGGTAGGCTTCTCACTGGTAATGGTGCTGTTTGCTGCGATTCGCGAACGCCTTGCGGTAGCCGATGTTCCTGCACCTTTTCGTGGTAATGCCATCGCGCTTATCACCGCAGGCTTAATGTCTCTGGCGTTTATGGGCTTTAGCGGATTGGTGAAGTTCTGATGAGTACGATTTGGATTGCTGTGGTTGCTCTGGGCCTGTTAGGCCTGATATTTGGGCTTATCCTGGGTTATGCCTCGCGCCGCTTTCAGGTCCAGGAAGACCCTATTGTTGATAAAATCGATGAATTGCTGCCACAAAGCCAGTGCGGGCAATGCGGCTACCCGGGTTGCCGTCCTTATGCGGAAGCTGTCGGCAATCAAGGATCGAAAATCAATCTGTGCGCCCCCGGTGGCGAAGCCGTGATGCTAAAGATCGCCACGTTGCTTAACGTCGACCCGCAGCCGATTGAAGGCGATGCAGTAGCCCAGGAGCCTGTGCGCATGTTGGCGGTTATCGACGAACCCAACTGTATTGGCTGCACAAAATGTATTCAGGCCTGCCCGGTAGATGCCATTGTTGGCGCGACCCGCGCAATGCATACCGTTATTAGTGACCTTTGCACCGGATGCAATTTATGTGTCGACCCATGTCCTACGCGCTGTATTGAGCTGCGACCGGTCGAAACCACCACAGAAAGCTGGAAGTGGGATCTGCAAACAATCCCGGTTCGTATCATTCCGGTGGAGCAACATGCTTAAGTTATTTACCCGTTTTAAAAAAGATAAAATCTGGGATTTCGATGGTGGCATTCACCCACCAGAAATGAAAACTCAGTCCAACGGCACGCCACTGCGCCAGGTTCCGTTACCGCAAAAACTGGTTATTCCTTTGAAGCAGCATATTGGTGCTGAAGGCGAACTGTGCGTAAAACCTGGCGATTATGTGTTACGAGGGCAACCTTTGACTCGTGGGCGTGGCCGTATGTTACCTGTTCACGCACCGACATCCGGTACCGTAACTGCCATTACCCCCCACTCCACTGCCCATCCTTCTGCGCTGGCGGAACTAAGCGTTATGATTGAAGCCGATGGTGAAGATAAGTGGATTGAGCGTGATGGCTGGCAGGACTACACCTCCCGCAGTCGCGATGAGTTGATTACCCGCATTCACCAGTTTGGTGTTGCAGGCTTAGGTGGTGCAGGTTTCCCGACCGGCAACAAATTACAAGGCGGTGGCGATAAAATCGACACGCTGATTATCAATGCTGCCGAGTGTGAACCTTACATCACTGCCGATGACCGCCTGATGCAGGATTGCGCTGCGCAAATCATCGATGGTGTGCGAATTCTTGCGCATATTCTGCAACCCCAGCGCGTGTTAATCGGTATTGAAGATAATAAACCGCAGGCGATTTCTATGCTGCGTGCAGTGCTTTGCAATACACAGGGTATTGAACTGCGGGTGATCCCAACCAAATACCCGTCCGGTGGTGCCAAGCAACTGACGCAAATTCTGACGGGTAAGCAGGTTCCACAAGGTGGTCGTTCTTCCGATATCGGTGTACTGATGCAAAACGTCGGTACTGCGTTTGCGGTAAAGCGCGCCATTATAGACGGCGAGCCATTAACCGAGCGCGTGGTGACGTTAACTGGCGGCGCAGTTCAACAGCCAGGTAATGTCTGGGCACGACTGGGGACCCCTGTTCGTCATCTGCTCGACTTTGCCGGATTCCGTCCGGGGCACGATCAGCAAGTGATTATGGGTGGCCCACTAATGGGCTTTAGCCTGCCGTGGCTCGATGTGCCGGTCGTCAAAATCACCAACTGTTTGCTGGCACCGAACGCCAATGAAATGGGTGAACCGCAGGAAGAACAGGGTTGCATTCGTTGTAGCGCCTGTGCTGACTCCTGTCCGGCAGATTTGTTACCGCAACAACTTTACTGGTTCAGCCGGGGGCAGCAGCACGATAAAGCCCAGGCCCATAATCTTAAAGACTGTATTGAATGCGGCGCTTGTGCCTACGTCTGCCCCAGCAATATTCCGCTAGTGCAGTATTTCCGCCAGGAAAAAGCGGAGATCCGCGAAATTGAGCTGGAAGCCAAACGTACAGCTGAAGCAAAAGTTCGCTTTGAAGCTCGTCAGGCTCGTCTTGAGCGCGAAAAGGCTGCTCGTCTTGAACGCCATAAGCAGGCTGCTGTTCAACCGACAGCGAAAGATAATGATGCTATTCAGGCGGCCCTTGCCCGAGTGAAAAATAAAAAAGCTCAGGGTAGTGAGCCAATTGTTATTAAGCCGGGTAGCTTGCCTGATAACCAGCAAGTGATTGCGGCGCGTGAAGCGCGCAAAGCGCAAGCTCGGGCTCGTCAGGCTGAAAAAGAAGCGCAAGACAGCGCGAGCTCGGACCCTCGCAAAGCGGCGGTTGAAGCCGCTATTGCCCGTGCCAAAGCCCGTAAAGCAGCGCAAGCACATGAATCGGCTGCAGATACTAAAGCGGCTGAAGTCGAAACCATCGACCCACGCAAAGCAGCTGTTGAAGCAGCTATTGCCCGTGCCAAAGCCCGCAAAGCAGTGCAAGCTCAAGAATCGGCTGCAGATGCTGAAGCGGCTGAAGTCGAAACCATCGACCCACGCAAAGCGGCGGTTGAAGCAGCTATTGCCCGAGCCAAAGCCCGTAAAGCGGCCCAGGCTGAACAACAATCTGTAGAAACACCTGCCGAAGAACAAGATCCGCGCAAAGCCGCAGTGGCCGCCGCGATTGCCCGTGTTCAGGCACGTAAAGCTGCGCTTCAAATGGCATCAGAGGAATAGATGGTTTTCAAGATAGCAAGCTCCCCTTATACCCATAACCAGCGCAGCACCTCACAGATTATGTTGCTGGTGACCTGGGCCACGTTGCCTGGAATGGCAATGCTTTGGTATTGGTTCGGCTGGGGTAGCCTGGTGCAAATAGCATTAGGCATTCTGACCGCAGTTGCTGCAGAACTGTTGGTACTTAAACTTCGCAAACAACCACTGAGAATCCTCGGTGACAATTCTGCCGCATTAACCGGTCTGCTATTAGGGATGAGCATTCCACCTTTTGCTCCGTGGTGGATGGTAGTACTTGGAACCGTTTTTGCGGTTATTATCGCAAAACAATTGTATGGCGGACTTGGTCACAACCCATTTAACCCGGCAATGGTCGGGTATGTCGTACTGCTGATTGCCTTCCCGGTGCAAATGACATCCTGGTTACCGCCACACACACTGGCCGCTACGGTTCCCGGCTTTGCTGATTCGCTGCACGTTATTTTCTCCGGCTCCACTCTGGCTGGTGACACTATGACGCAATTGCGCATGGGTATTGATGGGATAAGTCAGGCAACACCACTGGATACCTTTAAAACAGGCTTACGCGCCGGGCATTCCGCCAACGATCTGTTACAAGAGCCAATTTATAACGGTGTCCTGGCTGGTATCGGCTGGCAATGGGTTAACCTCGCTTTCCTGGCGGGCGGCCTGTTTATGCTCCTCAAAGGTGCCATTCGTTGGCATATTCCGGTTAGTTTCCTGCTCACACTTGCCGTGTGTTCCACGCTCGGCTGGATGTTTGCTCCGGAAAAATGTGCATCTCCGCTGATTCACCTGTTCTCGGGTGCCACTATGCTAGGCGCATTTTTCATTCTCACCGACCCGGTAACGGCCTCGACCACCAATCGTGGGCGCCTGATTTTCGGTGCATTGGCCGGATTACTGGTCTGGCTGATTCGTACATTTGGTGGTTATCCGGATGGTATTGCTTTCGCCGTTTTGCTGGCAAACATCACTGTTCCGTTGATCGATTATTACACCCGCCCACGTGCTTACGGGCATCGCTAAGGAGCCGTCATGCTAAAAACGATGCAAAAACATGGCGTTACTTTGGCTCTGTTTGCGATATTGGCAACCGGACTAACTGCGGTCGTCAATGCCTTAACGAAAGACACTATCGAACAGCAAGCTGTTGCACAGCAGAAGCTATTGTTTGATCAGGTGATTTCGACCGATATCTATGACAACAATATTCAGGCCAGTTGCGTCGTCGTCAATGATTCACCGTTAGGTAAAGGCGAACGCCATATTTATGTGGCGCGTAAAAGTGAACAACCGGTTGCGGTTGTCATGGAAACCACCGCCCCTGATGGCTATTCTGGCGCCATTCAATTGCTGGTCGCGGCTGATTTTAGCGGCAAAGTGTTGGGTTCACGTGTCACTGAACATCATGAAACACCCGGCCTTGGCGATAAAATCGAAACACGTCTGAGTGATTGGATCACGCATTTTGCCGGTAAGACAATTCAAGGCAATGATGATTCAAGCTGGGCGGTAAAAAAGGATGGCGGTCAGTTTGATCAGTTTACCGGCGCGACCATTACCCCTCGCGCAGTTGTCAATGCGGTAAAACGAGCGGGATTATTCGCCAAAACACTGCCATCGCAAGTTGATAATCTTCCAGCCTGTGGAGCTCAACCATGAGCGAAGTAAAAGATATTGTCGTTCAGGGATTATGGAAAAATAACTCGGCTCTGGTGCAGTTATTAGGCCTTTGCCCACTGTTGGCGGTCACCTCTACTGCCACCAACGCCCTTGGACTGGGACTTGCGACTACGCTGGTGTTGGTATTGACCAACAGTGCCGTATCCGCCCTACGTCGTTGGGTCCCGACAGAAATTCGTATTCCAATTTATGTCATGATCATCGCCTCGGTAGTCAGTACCGTTCAGATGCTGATCAATGCCTACGCTTACGGTCTGTATCAATCGTTGGGGATTTTCATTCCATTGATTGTTACCAACTGCATCGTTATTGGTCGAGCCGAGGCGTTTGCTGCAAAAAGTAGTGTGCCGCTCGCCGCTTTGGATGGTTTAGCTATTGGTATGGGTGCCACCAGCGCAATGTTTGTTTTAGGCTCGTTGCGTGAAATCATTGGCAATGGGACCTTGTTCGACGGTGCCGATGCGCTGCTGGGTAGTTGGGCAAAAGTCCTGCGCATTGAAGTTTTCCACACTGATACCCCTTTCCTGCTGGCAATGTTGCCACCCGGTGCATTTATCGGCCTGGGTTTAATGCTGGCGGTTAAATATCTTATTGATGAAAAAATGAAAACGCGCCGCGCAGCGAAAGCTGCGGCAATGGAAGGTAATCCAGAGAAAGCGTTATGAATAAGAGTAAACGGTTAGAGATCCTCACGCGCCTGCGTGACAACAACCCTCACCCTACCACTGAGTTACAATTCAATTCTCCATTCGAATTGCTGATAGCTGTGTTGCTATCAGCTCAGGCGACGGATGTCAGCGTCAATAAGGCAACAGCGAAGCTCTACCCTGTGGCTAATACACCGCAGGCTATGTTGGATCTGGGTGTTGACGGTATTAAGTCGTACATCAGAACCATTGGCCTTTTTAACAGTAAAGCTGAGAACGTCATCAAGACATGCCGGATGTTGATTGAGCTGCATAACGGTGAGGTACCCGAAGACAGGGCGGCACTCGAAGCCCTACCAGGCGTTGGTCGCAAAACCGCGAACGTGGTGCTTAATACTGCCTTTGGATGGCCAACTATCGCCGTAGATACTCATATCTTCCGTGTATGTAACCGCACCAACTTTGCGCCTGGGAAGAACGTTGAGCAGGTCGAGGAAAAACTACTGAAAGTTGTTCCGGCAGAATTTAAAGTCGATTGCCATCACTGGCTCATTTTGCACGGCCGTTATACCTGTATAGCTCGCAAGCCGCGCTGTGGTTCGTGCATCATTGAAGATCTGTGTGAATTCAAAGAGAAAGTCGATATCTAATCCCCCTCCCACCTGCTGCGTAAGTGGCAGGTTAGGTTCATGTTCATTCCCACATCGCTGTCTGCCGTATCTAATCAATTGTTTTATTCTACGAATCATTACCGTTTCGGTTTAATCATGTGGTGAATAATCACCCCAACAGGTTAATCGTTTTTTTACGATAAGAATTTTCCATAACTATGTGACGCAGATCACACTGATAACACGGTGTTAAATTTAGGTCATCAAAATGAAACAAATAACCTCGCATTCATCAGTGATTAGCTAACTTAAGCAGTACAATAGGCTGCACAAATCTTTACACCCCACCCATATCACTACACATTAAGCCATAAAGCAGAATATATAACTAAAATGAATTTTTTTTAGCATTACCAAAGAGAATAAATCGATAAAGCGCATTTTGATAAAATTTAACGCTGAATAACAATTTGCTTTTTGGAACTTTATTCCGCGGGGGATATATGTAACAGAGTATTACAAAGCCCTTGCCTGAAGCCGCAGGATAGTGAACATTACCCGCCGTTTCCCCTTTCTTATAACTAAAAAAGCGAATGCCGCTGGCATGACGCTTAGAAAACTCCTGTTAAATTGGGATGTAAAAAAAGAGGTATATGTGTCGACTGCAAACAAGAAACCAGCAGAAAGCATTAGTCTGAATGCTTTCAAACAACCTAAATCGTTCTATCTGATTTTCTCTATCGAATTGTGGGAGCGTTTTGGCTACTACGGTCTGCAAGGTATTATGGCCGTTTACCTGGTCAAAATGCTGGGTATGTCCGAAGCTGACTCCATCACCCTGTTCTCTTCCTTTAGCGCACTGGTCTACGGAATGGTCGCTATCGGTGGTTGGTTAGGCGATAAAGTCCTCGGCACCAAGCGCGTCATTGTGCTCGGTACTATCGTACTGGCTATCGGTTACGCGCTGGTAGCTTACTCCGGTCACGATGTGGCTGTGGTGTACATGGGTATGGCGACTATCGCTGTGGGTAACGGTCTGTTTAAGGCTAACCCGTCCTCCCTGCTTTCTACTTGCTATGAAAAAGATGATCCGCGTTTGGACGGTGCATTTACTATGTACTACATGTCCATCAACATCGGTTCATTCTTCTCTATGCTTGCCACTCCATGGCTTGCAGCAAAGTATGGCTGGAGCGTTGCGTTCTCCCTGAGCTTCGTGGGTATGCTGATCACTCTCGTGAACTTCATGTTCTGTAAGAAGTGGGTCAAAAACCACGGTTCTAAACCTGACTTCCAGCCGGTGCATTTCGGCAAACTGGCGACCACTATTGTTGGTGTGCTGGTGCTGGTGACTGCGGCAACCTGGCTGCTGCACAACCAGGGCATCGCACGTATGGTTCTGGGCGTAGTCGCTCTGGGCATCGTGATTATCTTTGCTAAAGAAGCTTTCGCAATGCAGGGTGCTGCTCGTCGTAAGATGATTGTTGCATTCATTCTGATGGTTGAAGCGATTGTGTTCTTCGTGCTGTATAGCCAGATGCCAACCTCTCTGAACTTCTTTGCGATTCGTAACGTTGAACACTCCATTCTGGGTGTGATGTTCGAACCTGAGCAGTTCCAGGCACTGAACCCATTCTGGATCATGATTGGTAGCCCGATTCTGGCTGCTATCTACAACAAAATGGGCGACCGCATGCCGATGCCGCACAAATTTGCGTTCGGTATGATCCTGTGTTCTCTGGCCTTCCTGGTGCTGCCACTGGGTGCGAAGTTCGCATCTGATGCAGGTATCGTGTCTGTAAGCTGGTTGATTCTGAGCTATGCGCTGCAGAGTATCGGTGAGCTGATGATTTCTGGTCTGGGTCTGGCGATGGTTGCACAACTGGTTCCACAGCGCCTGATGGGCTTCATCATGGGTAGCTGGTTCCTGACTACCGCGGGTGCTGCAATCATTGCTGGTAAAGTTGCGAACCTGATGGCTGTTCCAGAAAACGTAACCGACCCACTGCAATCACTGGCTGTATATGGTCACGTGTTCATGCAGATTGGTATTGCTACCGCTGTTATCGCGGTTCTGATGATGCTCACTGCGCCTAAGCTGAACCGTATGGCACAGCAGGTTGACGAAAAAGCTGAGACCTCTAAGGAAACAGCTACCGCGTAATGTAGCGGGGAACATGTTATTTTCAGCCGTTAGCTTTTATCGCTAACGGCTTTTTTTTTGCCCATATGCGCACTAACATAGGGTATCTTAGCGCCCCATAGGAGTTCAGTAATGAAACTGTATTATAAAGCTGGTGCCTGTTCCCTCTCCCCACACATTATCCTGCGCGAAACCGGTGTTGATTTCTCCCTGGTGAAAGTCGATTTAGCGGCGAAGAAAACCGAAGACGGCGGTGATTATCTTGAGGTCAATTCCAAAGGCCAGGTTCCAGCACTGCTGATGGATGACGGATCGCTGCTCACCGAAGGCGTAGCGATTGTGCAGTATCTGGCAGATAAAGTGCCTGACCGCCAGTTACTAGCCCCTTCAGGTAGCATGACGCGCTACCACACGCTGGAATGGTTGAACTACATCGCGACAGAACTGCATAAAGGTTTCTCCCCGTTGTTCAACCCTGCAACGCCAGATGATTTTAAAACCCTCACTCGCGCAGCACTTGAGAAGAAATTCAAGTACGTCAATGAAGAGCTGAATGACAAACAGTGGCTGATGGGTCTGCGTTTTAGCGTGGCGGATGCGTATCTGTTCACCGTGCTGCGCTGGGCGCAGGCGCTGAAACTCAATCTGGAAGGGCTAAGCAATATTGATGCGTTTATGGAGCGAATGAAAGCGCGTCCGGCAGTTGCGGCGGCTTTAACAGCTGAAGGGATTTAACGCGTCCGTAATTGAAAACGCCCTCTGTTGAGGGCGTTTGTGTGTTAAAGCTTCACAGCTGTGAAATAATGCTCTGGTTTCGCAATGCCTTCTTGGGCCGCAACCAGTTGCAGTTCGTACTCTTCCATTTTCTTCGTCACGACCATAATGTCGTAAACCGCAGCAGTAACATGCTCCAGAGCCTCACGAAGCGTTGCACCTTGCAGCAATTTCACCAACAGCAGACCACTGGTCACATCGCCAACGCCGACGGGCTGACGATCGCCAAAATCCACCAGCGGACGGTGAATATGCCAGGCTTCGTCTGCAGTCACTAACAACATCTCAAAGCGATCCTGCTGATATGCCGCACGTGCAAGGTGTTTCACCAGCACGATTTCCGGGCCTTTCGCGATGAGTTCTCTCGCAGTCGAAACCGCTTCGTCAACGGAGTTAACCGCATGACCGCTCAGGATCTCAAGCTCGATCAGGTTTGGAGCAATAATATCACTGGCTGGTAATGCGTAGCGCGTATGGAATTCGGCAACACCTGGGGCGACGATGCAGCCTTTTTCAGGATGGCCCATTACCGGATCGCAGAAATACTTCGCCTGCGGATTGGCCTCTTTCGTTTTACGAACAATAGAAAGAATATGTTCGCCCTGCTCAGCAGAGCCAAGGTAACCACTCAACACCGCATCGCAACGTTTAAGCTGCCCGATGTCCGCAATTCCTTGCACAATGTCGCTTAGGTGGCTGGCAGGCATCACGCTGCCCGTCCATTTTCCGTATTGGGTATGGTTGGAGAACTGGACAGTGTTCAGTGACCATACATTAGCGCCCAGACGGCGCATCGGGAATTCGGCGGCACTATTGCCTGCGTGACCGAAAACCACATGGGACTGGATGGCAAGGATGTTTTTCATTTTTCTACTCGGATGGAACGATATTGGTTCTGGTTGTGTGTAAACAAATCGGACAAAAATAAAGGGCGTGGTTTCCCACGCCCTTCTGGTCTTTCTTAATTACTTCCAGCAAACGAGGCAGTAATTTTTCTTACCCCGGCGCAGCAAGGTGTAGCGATTGAACAGAATATCGCTATCAGCAAAGGTATATTCTGGGTCAGACTGCTTCTCACCGTTGATGGTAATAGCATTTTGCGCGATGGTTTTACGCGCCTGGCCACGAGATGGTTGCAGTTCGGAGTCAACCAGAGCTTGTTGTAAATCTGCACCACGATCCATTTCAACCATCGGTACACCATCTTGAGCCAGTTGCTCAAGGTCAGCTTCGGTCAAATCACTCAGGTTGCCGTTAAACAGGCTGCTGGTAATACGCTTGGCCGCTTCAAGACCCTCTTCACCGTGAACCAGACGAGTGACCTGTTCAGCCAGCACATATTGCGCACGAGGAGCGGTACCGCTGTTTTTATCTTCTTGTTCCAGCGCATCGATCTCTTCGAGGCTCATGAAGGTGAAGAATTTCAAGAAGCGATACACATCAGAGTCAGCGGTGTTGATCCAGAACTGGTAGAACTTGTACGGGCTGGTTTTCTTCGGATCAAGCCATACTGCGCCGCCTTCGGTTTTACCGAATTTGGTGCCATCTGATTTAGTAATCAACGGCACAGTCAGACCAAACGCTTGTTGCTGATGCAGACGGCGAGTTAAGTCGATACCAGAGGTGATGTTACCCCACTGGTCGGAACCGCCAATTTGCAGCACCACACCGTGCAGCTTGTTCAGGCAGGCGAAGTCATAACCTTGCAGCAGGTTGTAGGAAAACTCGGTGAAAGAAATGCCCACGTCATCACGGTTCAGACGCTGCTTCACCGCTTCTTTGTTGATCATCTGGTTAACAGAGAAGTGCTTACCGATATCACGCAGGAAGGTCAGCACGCTCATGCCGCCAAACCAGTCGTAGTTATTCGCAGCAACCGCTGAGTTTTCGCCACAGTTGAAATCGAGGAACGGTGCAACCTGGCGGCGGATTTTTTCCACCCACTCTTGCACGGTATCTTCAGTGTTGAGCTTACGCTCAACCGCTTTAAAACTTGGGTCGCCAATCAGACCTGTCGCACCACCTACCAGCGCAACCGGTTTGTGGCCCGCTTCCTGGAAGCGTTTCAGGCACAGCAGTGGAACCAGATGGCCCAAGTGCAAGCTGTCAGCGGTAGGATCGAAGCCGCAATACAGCGCAATTGGCCCTTGCGCCAGTCGCTGTGCTAACGCTTCTTCATCCGTTACCTGGGCGACTAAGCCCCGCTCTTGCAATTGTTTTATCAAATTGATGCCTGCCATCAAATTCTCCATCTATATACGACTGCACCTATACCGGTACACGGCTTTTCGCCTGGTGGCGAAAGAAGTTAATTTCTTAGGGGACATAGAATAAAGCGCAGACAGCAGGAGTGCCAGCGCTTAACACAACAAATTCCCGATGTTATGGGGCCAGGCGGTCTATTTTCCAGGCACTACCATCGCGCTGGTATAAAAAACGATCGTGCAGACGATGTTCACCGCCCTGCCAGAATTCCATTTGCTCGATTGTTACGCGATAACCGCCCCAAAAACTCGGTAATGGAATTTCGCCCTGCTGGAATTTCTGTTTCAGTTCGAGGAATTTGCTTTCCAGAATACCGCGCGCGGAAATACGGCTGGATTGCTTTGAAACCCAGGCGCCAATCTGGCTATCACGCGGGCGACTGTGGAAATATTTCATCACTTCAAGAGTCGATAAACGCTCCGCTGTGCCTTGTACCATCACCTGGCGATCCAGCATATGCCACGGGAAATGCAGGCTGATGCGCGGATTAGTTTCCAGATGATGTGCTTTGCGGGAGCCGAGATTGGTGTAAAAAACCAAACCACGGTCATCGAAATGTTTGAGCAACACAATGCGCTGATACGGCTGGCCGGTTTCATCAACGGTTGCCACGACCATTGCGGTAGGGTCGGCAAGTTTTGCATCACATGCCTGAGCTAACCATCGCTCAAACAATGGCAGAGGTTGTTCGGTAAGATCATTGCGGCGCAAACCACCTTTGGTGTATTCGCGGCGCAAGTGCGCAATTTGTTGCAAAGAGTCGTTATCAGACATGGCTTTACGTCAGGCAATTGTCAGGTGGAGCTATTGTGCGCTCCACCCTCAAAAATCTCTACTCAAAATAATTCAGGTTGCAGGCAGGCGGCAAACGAACGAGGCCCCAGGAGCTTACTTGAGTAAGTGACTGGGGTGAGTAAGCGCAGCGAACGTCCCTGCAACCTGAAGTATGAAGAGTATCAATGTTTCGGGTTTTGTAACTGGCAATTATCCATCACAACCGTGTCTTTGCGGTACACCGTTGCGGTATCACCTTTAGACCAGAATACGTAAACACCATCGGTATAGCGCGCACCTGATGCAGACAACCCTTGTGTCAGCGACAAATATTCGTTGTCATAGACAAAGTTCACCATCTGCTTTTGGTTATTTAATTTAACGGTAAGCGGTTTTTCATCACACTGATATTGCAGAGTGTCCGTCTGCATCTTCTCAACAAAGGTGTTGTAGTAGCTACATCCTGAAAGCATGAAGGGAATGGCGGCAATAAGTAGTTTTTTCATCTGCATGTCCTGAAGTTCTTTTTTTTATAGCGGGGGATAATAACGTCCCCCATTCCCTTCAGTTTAGAGATTTAGTGCGGTAGTGAATTTCAGTTAACTCTGATTATGTTCATCATAATTCAAGTTACCTTTTTATTGGCGACGTTCACCCGCTCGAACAATTTAGGCTAAGTACAGCGGGTTGGCAGGGAAAATTGCACCAATCACGCTTGCTGCAGACGCCCCGGTTACCGAAGGCAAGTTTCCAGGCAGACCTGACATAGTGCGATAAGCAAGCCAGGCAAACGCCAGCGCCTCCATATCGTCACCGCTAATTCCTGCTTCATCAGTCGTCGTGACTTCGATACCCGGCAGCAACCCACTCAAACGAGCCATCAACAATGGATTACGGCTTCCACCACCGCATACCATCAGCCTCTCACAACCGCCGCTCAGCAATACTTGCTCTGAAATAGTGACGGCAGTCAGCTCTGTGAGCGTTGCCTGGACATCTTCTCCGGCAAGCCCCGGGAATGCGGCTAACTGGCGCTCAAGCCAGCCATAATTGAAATACTCACGGCCAGTGCTCTTTGGCGCAGGCATGGCAAAATATGGATCGCTAAGCATCTGCTGCAATAATGGGAGAATGACTTTGCCGCTGCTCGCCCATTGAGCGTCTTTATCATACGCTTTGCCACGCTGGCGCCAGATCCACGCATCAATAAGCATGTTTCCTGGGCCGGTATCAAACCCTCGTACTGGCTGTTCAGGGATCAGGAGAGAGAGATTGGCGATCCCGCCAATATTTAGCACCATGCGATGCTCCGAAGGATGCGCCAGTAAAGCATGATGGAATGCAGGCACCAGTGGAGCGCCCTGCCCACCCAAAGCCATATCCCGACGGCGGAAATCTCCAACCACAGTGACGCCTGTTCGCGCAACGATTTGATTGTTATCCCCAATTTGCATGGTATGCGCAGCTTCACCTTGTGGCTCGTGCCAGACGGTTTGCCCATGGCAGCCAATCGCGGTGATATCGGTGTAGGTAAGCCCCTGGTTGTTCATCAATGTCTGAACAGCTTCAGCGAATAATTTACCAAGGCGATTATCAAGTTGGCCGAGCTGAGAAAGGGTTAATGGCTGCCCCTGGCAAATGGCCAGAATGGCTTTTTTTATCTCTAAAGGAATGGGATGGCTGTAACTTGCCTGTTGTGCAACAAGATGTTCATCAATCGCGGCCAGAACGACATCAATCCCGTCCAGGCTGGTGCCTGACATCACACCGATATAACGCCCTGATTTCATCTGTTACTCCTTTCGACTTACCAAATTGGGGATAAACTCAACCATAAACTAGCATTCTATGCGATGGTTACTTAATAATTTTTAACAAAAATACTCTATAAATAGGTATTAATGCCGCAGTCACTTTAATTTATGAATGGTTGATGCTCGGTTAAGTGAGGCTTTTCTAATATGAATGCTATTAATAGTCTGAACTTATTTTAAATTCAGCACCTAAATACCATATAATTTAGCCATGAAGGATGCTCAGTTGAGCGTTTCAAGTGTTCAGGAGAGTCACAAATGATTTCACGTATACTGGTAGTCTCGTTAGTTGGGTTAACTCTGGCTGGTTGCGCTAATACCAGCTCACTTTCAGGCGACGTATATAGCGCTTCTGATGCTAAACAAGTACAAAGCGTCACTTATGGTACTTTGGTATCTGCTCGCCCGGTTCAGATTCAGGCCGGTAACGATTCAAATGTGATGGGCGCAATTGGTGGCGCTGTGCTGGGTGGTTTCCTGGGTAATACTGTTGGTGGCGGTACAGGTCGTTCACTGGCGACCGCTGCGGGCGCAGTGGCAGGTGGAGTAGCGGGTCAGAGTGTTCAGGGTGCGATGAACAAAACTCAGGGTGTGGAACTGGAAATCCGTAAGGACGATGGCAACACCATTCTGGTCGTTCAGAAACAAGGTGATACCAAATTTACTGTGGGCCAACGTGTAAGACTTGCCAGCAACGGCAGCCAGGTAACCGTTTCGCCAAATTAATTATGAAGGGTGACTTGTTTACAGGTCACCCCTCTTCGCTTCTTTGCCAGCCAAATAATCAAAACAGAAAACCTCACCGAATGATGAGGCTTACAATAAACAACTTATTCTTTCGTCTGCAAATCAACGATATTTTTTTCCAGCCGATTTATCAAATTAAGCAACAGCGCCTGCTCTTCAGCATTGATACCTAACAAAATTTCCTCGCGCGTTTTCTTGATAACCGTCTCCATCTCGTTGATGATAGGCTCAGCACGCTCAGTGAGCTTGATGCGTTTTGCCCTACGGTCATTCGCGCAGGTTTGACGAGAAATCAGCCCTTTCTCTTCGAGTTGATCAAGCGTTCTGACCAGTGACGGTTGCTCTATGCCGATCGCTTTGGCCAACTGAATCTGCGACTGCTCGGGCGGCAACTGATGAATATTATGCAGCGTTACCCAATGTGTCTGTGTCAATTCCAGAGGTTTCAGGCGATGGTCAATCAGAGCACGCCAAATGCGCACCAACCGTGCCAGATCTGATCCTAATGGCGATTCCAATTTCATCTCCTTATAATTAGCTTGCTAACTTATTATACTGATTTTAAACTATTGTGCAGGCTTTACTTGAAAAAACAAAATCCTTATTTTTGCTGATGTTATGCAACCAGCTATACTTTTAGTTTACATCTAAGTCTGGGGAAACGGCAGTCTTCCCGGTATTTTAAAGGATTATCTGACGTGAGCTTCAATTTTTTAACATCAGGCCTACCTCTTCAGGACCTGGTGTTTGGCGCTTCTATCTATTTCCCTCCTCTTTTTAAAGCGGTTATCGTCGGCTTTTTTATCTGGCTAATTTTGCATCATCTGCTGCGTGACTGGATGTACTCCGGCGAGATCTGGCATCCAACGTTAATGGATTTGTCATTATTCTCGCTGTCAGTTAGTGCAGGCCTTATAATTCTGGTGGTGTGGTAAAGCATGAATATGAAAACAATAAAGTACTTTTCCACGCTAGTGATTTTCGCGGCAGCCCTCATTGTTGGCTGGCTGTTATGGAATTATTACATGCAATCCCCCTGGACGCGAGACGGGAAAGTCCGTGCGGAGCAAGTCAGCATCACGCCGCAGGTGTCCGGAACGATAACTCAGCTGAATATCGAAGATAACCAGTTCGTCAAAGCGGGAACCATTCTCTTCACCATTGACTCTACGCCCTACCACATCGCGCAGCTCAATGCCCAAGCGCAATTAGCTCAGTCTCAGTCAGAATTATCAAAAGCCAGCAATGAAGCGAATCGCCGCAAAAATCTGCCGCGTAACTACATTTCCGCAGAAGATATGGACACGGCAAATATTAATGTCAAAGCCGCGCAAGCTGCGGTAAAAGCCGCTGAAGCTACTGTTGAACAGGCGAAATGGCAGATCTCTCAAACAACAGTTACCGCACCTGTTGATGGCTGGGTAACCAATCTGTCAACACGTACTGGTAATTATGCGACCGCAGGACAGCCCGTATTTGCGCTGGTCGACAGTCATTCTTTCTATGTTGTAGGTTATTTTGAAGAAACCAAACTGCGCCATATTCAACCCGGTGATCTAGCAGAAATTGTTCTCTATAGCGGGCATGTACCGTTATCAGGCAAAGTGCAAAGTATTGGCCGTGCCATTTATGACCAAAGTGTTGAAAGCGATAGCGATCTGGTGGCGGATATCAAACCCAATGTGCCGTGGGTGCGCCTTGCTCAGCGTGTGCCGGTACGCATTCAGCTAAACCAAATCCCGCAAGGTATTACGCTGGTTTCCGGTACCACCTGCACCGTTTCAATTAAACACTGAATCCAGCGATGAAACTCTCGTCACTGGCATGGAAAAATACGCCCTGGGGAAAAGCAAACGCCGGGCAATGGCGCTATGCCCTGCGTAATGCCATTGCGATGTGCCTCGCATTAACCATCGCTTACTACCTGGATTTAGATGAACCTTATTGGGCGATGACCTCCGCGGCGGTCGTCAGTTTCCCCACTGTCGGTGGCGTGGTCAGTAAAAGTCTCGGACGAGTCGCCGGTAGCCTGATTGGCGCAATGGCCTCTTTGATTATTGCGGGAAACACACTCAACGACCCCTGGTTGTTTACCTTTGCGATGGCATCCTGGCTCGCACTGTGCACATGGAGCTCCAGCCATTTCCAGAACAACGTAGCCTATGCTTTTATGCTGGCGGGCTACACCGCTGCGATCATCGCTTTCCCGATGGTCAATACCGTCGAAACAACCCAGCTTTGGGACATCACTCAGGCGCGTGTTTGTGAGGTAATTGTCGGAATTTTGTGTGGTGGATTTATGATGATGGTACTGCCCAGTACCTCAGATGGCACCACCCTTCTTAGTGCGTTGCGAAATATGCATGCCCGGTTGTTAGAGCACGCATCAATGTTATGGAAACCAGAAACCACAGATGCCATTCGAACTGCGCACGAAGGTGTTATTGGGCAGATTCTAACCATGAATCTATTGAGAATTCAGGCGTTCTGGAGCCATTACCGCTTCCGCCGCCAGAATAATTTGCTCAATTATCTAATCCATCAACAATTACGTCTGACCAGCGTAATCTCAAGCCTTCGACGCATGCTAATGAACTGGCCAAATCCCCCGGAAAACCTGTGGCCGGTTCTTGAAGCATTGATTAATGAACTGGCGCGGGAAGGCACCCATAAATATACCGTTGCCCGGCTGTTGCAACAGATTGCCCCAGGCCCCGAAGCTGATTACCGTCATCAGGCATTCTGGCTGCGTTTACGGTATTTCTGTTGGTTGTATCTGAACAGTAGCCGCTGGTTGCGTGAACTGGAAAATGCCACCCCGGTTTCAGAACTCACTCCGCCCAAAACGCCGCCGCTGGCACGTCATACCGATAATACCGAAGCATTGTGGAGCGCGTTACGTACCTTTTGCGTGATAACCGTAACCGGAGCATGGTGCATTAACACTCAATGGGACGCCGGGAGTGGCGCGTTGTCGTTGGCCGCGATAAGTTGCGTGCTCTATTCGTCGGTCGCCTCACCGCTTAACTCACTTACGCTACTGATGCGCACCTTGCTATGGCTGTCATTATTCAGCTTCCTGGTCAAATTTGGCCTGATGGTACAGATTACCGATCTCTGGCAATTCCTGGTTTTCCTGCTGCCGTTGCTGGCGACAATGCAACTGCTGAAACTGCAACAACCTAAGTTTGCCGGGCTGTGGGGGCAATTAATTGTTTTTATGGGGTCATTTATCGCCGTCACTAATCCACCGGTTTATGACTTAGCTGACTTCCTCAATGACAATCTGGCAAAAGTCATTGGTGTAGGTCTTTCCTGGGTTGCGTTTTCTGTGCTTCGCCCGGGCTCAGATACACGCAAAGGCCGCCGTCATATTCGTGCCTTGCGGCGCGGTTTTGTCGATCAGTTAAGCCGTAAGCCGCAACACTCTGAGAACCAGTTCGAATCGCTGGTTTATCACCACATCAGCCAATTGAGTAACAGTAAAGATGACGTGGCGCGCCGCTGGTTGCTGCGCTGGGGAGTGGTTTTACTCAATTGTTCTCATGTGGTGTGGCAATTACGAGTATGGGAAACACGCTCCGACCCGCTCTCGCAAGTGCGCGATGTGTGTATTCATACCTTGAGGGATGTCATGAGTGAGCGCGGAGTACAACAACGCTCGTTAGCAGCCACGTTACAGGAATTGCAGCGAATGTCTGAGACGCTCGCACATCATCACAATCCGGCAGCACGAGAGCTTGCGGGAATTATCTGGCGGCTCTACTGCTCACTTTCACAGCTGGAACAGGCGCCACCTGCCGGAACTCTGGCAGGTAGCCACTGATTTTATTGAATGACGCCGCAAGCGTAACGTGCTCCACCACCACCAAGTGGTTTAGGTTGATCGGACATATTATCGCCGTCAACATGCACCATAAGCGCTTTGCCTTTTATTTCATCAAGTGTTTTCAGGCGAGGTGCGGTGACCGGTTCGGTAGCGCTTCCATCATTATCGACCACAAGTACAGGCAAATCACCCAGGTGCCCAACACCCATCGGCCCCATGTGTTTCCCAGTGTGATCAGGATCCAGGTGGCCACCAGCAGCCTCTGCAGCTGAAGGTTTTCCAGCTTTCATTGCAGGTTCACAGCTGCCATTGGTGTGAACATGAAAACCATGTTCGCCTGGAGGAAGGGTTCTAAGATCGGGTGCAAAGACCAGCCCTTTGTCGGTTTCGGTGATTTTCACGGTACCAAGAGAATGTCCAATCCCTTTAGGCGTGACGAGATTCATTTGAACTTCGGTGCTCGCAGCCTGAACAGCCGCACAGCTAAACAACGTTAAAAAAGCCAGACTTATTCGCTTCATATTAACTCCCGGATTCACGTTCAACCTGTTAAGCATAGGTCAGACAAGTTGAATCCTCCGGGAGATAACTGTTTTTGTGGGTTATGGCACGTCGTAACCCAACGCAGCTTTACGGATACGGAACCACTGCTGGCGGCTCATATCGAGGCTTAAGGAGTGAATCGCTGAACGCACGCGTTCAATTTTACCGGAACCGATGATTGGCAACGGTTTAGACGGCAATCTCATCACCCATGCGTAAACTACCTGTTCAATAGTTTCCGCACCGATTTCATTTGCGACGGCTTGCAGCTCATCACGCAGCGGCTGGAACGCCTCGTCGTTAAACAGGCTACCACCACCCAGACATGACCATGCCATCGGGTGAATGCGCAACTGTTGGCATTGGTCCAGCGTACCGTCGAGAATAGCAGGCTGATGTACTGGGGAGATTTCTACCTGATTGGTCGCAAGCGTGAAAGGCAAACGTGATTGCAACAAAGCAAACTGCGCAGGTGTAAAGTTAGACACGCCAAAGTGACGCACTTTTCCACTCTGATGCAGCGAAGTGAAGGCTTCTGCAACTTCATCAGCATCCATCAAAGGATCAGGTCGGTGGATCAACAGAAGATCGAGATAATCGGTTGCCAGATTCTCAAGCGATTTTTCAGTCTGGCTGATGATGTGTGATTTATCGGTAATGTAGTGACCCAGTGCGTGTCCCGGGTTTGCCGTGGTGGCAATACCACACTTGGTGACAATTTCCATTTTCTGACGCAAATGTGGCGCCAGGCGCATCGCTTCGCCAAATGCCGCTTCGCACTGATAACCGCCATAAATATCGGCGTGATCGGCAGTAGTAATTCCTAAATCGACATGCTCTTCAATAAAGCTGGCTAGCTGAGGCGCGGACATGTTCCACTCCATCAAACGCCAATACCCCATGACCAGGCGTGAAAATTCTGGGCCCTGCGGGGAAATCGTAATGCGCTGTACCATAAAGCCTGTCCTCAGTAGTAAACGAATTCTGCGACTGAGTATAACGGCATCAAGGAATTAAAAAAGTGAGGGTTGTTGCGGTTCTTCAGGGGAATCAGGCTTGTTTGCGCGTAATTTGCGCATCAATCTCTGGCGGCATAACCGAAGCACGTCTTGTTTTTGCCCATCGCTTAATTGCTGCCACTGAAATCGTTCATCACGGCTGCGCATACAGCCACGGCAAAAACCGCGTTCATCTGACTGGCAGATCCCACGACACGGGCTTTGAATCGGGAAGAATTCTAACTGTTCAGACACCCTCACACCTCTTTCGTAGCATTGCTTCAATTGAAGTCCGACAAATAAAATGTTGCAAGCGGTGCGGTAAATATTCTTAGTGCTTGTCCCGCAAACAAAGATATGAATGAATTTTTTGAAACTAAGGTTCACCTAATCTTTATTTATTAGTCTATGCGCATTCTTTATGATCTTTTATGGCTGTTATGGAATCCCTGAAAAAGTTACAGTGTAACGATTCTAAGTTTAATATTTGCTGTGCACTCTTCTTCACTTTAATCAATTTCTTGTTCATAAAACGCACCTGGGAAATCATTGCTCCAGTTTCCTTCCATAGCTGGCTCTTCGCAATTTCTGTACCAGTGGTGTTATTCAGCGCCTGGTTGACTATTTTCAGCATGATTAACCTGCCGTGGTTGCGTAAGCCTGTGCTGGTGATACTGATAATTGGCTGTGCTGCCAGTAACTATTTTATGTACACCTACGGCGCCGTCATCGACAAAAACATGATGACGAACGTTTTTGAAACCGACTCCCAGGAAGCTGTAGCACTGGTTACACCACAGTTGCTTATTTGGCTCAGCCTTGCGGGCATCGTGCCTGCGCTCATCCTTGCATCAATCAAAATCAAACCTTCACGTTGGTGGTATACCCTCCTGACTCGATTGGTAGGCGTCTTAGCTGGCCTGCTGATCATTATTCTTGTCGCATCCGTATTTTATAAAGACTACGCCTCACTGTTCCGTAACAACAAAGGCGTGGTGAAAATGGTGACACCTGCCAACTACATTAGCGCGATAAGCCGCTACAGCTTGACTCGCTGGTTTGCCGGCGATCAAACGCTGGTAAAAATTGGTGAAGATGCGAAAAAAGGCACCTTGATTAGCCAACAGAAAAAGAAAACCGTTGTTGTCTTTGTTGTGGGGGAAGCCTCGCGCGCTGAAAACTATTCACTGAATGGTTACACTCGTGATACCAATCCGGAACTGAAAAAACGCGACGTTATTTATTTCCCTAATGCATCATCTTGCGGTACCGAAACGGCTGTTTCCGTTCCATGCATGTTCTCTAATATGCCACGCAAAAATTACGATGCATCGTTGGCTCGTCACCAGGAAGGGTTGCTTGATGTCATGGCACATGCAGGAATCAATCTGCTATGGCGTGATAATGATGGCGGTTGTAAAGGGGCTTGTGACCGTATCCCGCATACCGATATGACCCAATGGAATTTAGACGCGTTGTGCAAAGACAAATCCTGCTGGGATGACGCGATTTTGCATCGTTTTGGTAACGTGTTGGATGGTTTGCAGCAAGATTCCGTCATTGTATTGCACCTGATGGGTAGCCATGGCCCGGCCTACTATCGCCGCTACCCGGATAAATTCCGCAAGTTCACACCAACGTGTGACAGTAACCAGATTCAGGACTGCGATCGCCAGTCGCTCATCAATACCTATGACAACACCATTTTGTATACCGACGATATTGTTAGCCGCACCATCGATGAATTGAACGCACATGGCGACAAATTCAATACCGCACTGGTCTATCTTTCCGACCACGGTGAATCACTGGGTGAAAACGGTATTTATTTGCATGGCACGCCATATATGCTGGCCCCTTCACAGCAAACGCACATTCCGTTCCTGTTCTGGCTATCGAAAGATTACCAACAAAATTTTGCCGTCAATGCTGATTGCCTGGCAAAGAAAGCTGCTGAACAAGTTTCTCAGGATAATATTTTCTCAACGCTGCTGGGAATGATGGATATTAAAACCTCAGAATATCAATCTGATATGGATATTATTGCCACATGCCGTAAAGCCTGACCCTTCAGGCGGCAGGAAAATTCTGCCGCCTGAGCCTTGCCTTAGACCGACTGGTCTATTACAGTATTCCCCATGAACAGACATCCTGAACATGACACTCGTGAACACCTCCTTGCTACCGGCGAGCAGCTTTGTCTGCAACGTGGGTTTACTGGCATGGGATTGAGCGAGCTGTTAAGCACAGCTGAAGTACCGAAAGGCTCGTTTTATCATTACTTTCGGTCAAAAGAAGCATTTGGCGTGGCGATGCTTGAGCGTTACTACACTGCTTACAACCTGCGTTTACAGCAGCACTTTTCCCACAATAGCGGTAATTATCGAGAAAAATTGCTGGCCTGGTACCAGGAAACGGTGACATGGTTTTGCCAGCACGGCAGCTTGATCAGTTGTTTAACGGTAAAGCTTTCGGCTGAAGTGTGTGATCTTTCAGAAGATATGCGCGCGGCCCTGAACAAAGGTGCCGCACAAATTGTCTCCCAGATTGCAGATGCACTGGAAAAAGGTGATGCCGAATCAAGCTTGAAATTAACCGGCTCAGCGTTAAGCCAGGCCCAGGTAATTTATGCTTTGTGGCTAGGAGCAAGTCTTCAGGCGAAGATTTCACGTAGCGCGGTACCGCTAGAATGCGCCCTCGCCCACGTAACTCAATTATTAGCGGAGCCTTTCTCCTGACAGGCTTTTTATTTAATCAAATAGTAGACGACCGGTCTATTAGAGGCGTTTTATATGTCAGCAGATAAATTATTTACTCCACTGAAAGTCGGCGCGATTACCACGCCTAACCGTATCTTTATGGCGCCATTAACCCGCCTGCGTAGCATTGTGCCTGGCGATATTCCAACGCCATTGATGGGTGAGTACTACCGTCAGCGTGCAAGTGCTGGGTTAATTATCAGCGAAGCAACGCAAATTTCAGCGCAGGCTAAAGGCTATGAAGGCGCTCCAGGCTTGCATAGCGATGAGCAAATCGCAGCATGGAAGAAAATTACCGCAGGCGTCCACGCCGCAGACGGTCGTATTGCAGTACAGCTGTGGCATACCGGCCGTATCTCCCACACCAGTATTCAGCCAGACCAGCAAGCACCGGTTGCGCCATCTGCAATTTCTGCCGGAACGCGCACCTCATTACGTGATGAAAATGGCCATGCCATTCGCGTCGATACCTCAATGCCACGTGCTCTTGAGCTTAATGAAATCCCAGGTATTGTGAATGACTTCCACCAGGCTGTAGGTAATGCACGTGATGCTGGCTTTGATATGGTCGAATTACACTCTGCACACGGTTACTTACTGCATCAATTCCTGTCACCAACATCTAACCATCGTACCGATGAATACGGTGGCAGCCGCGAAAACCGCGCACGTCTGGTATTAGAAGTGGTTGATGCTGCACGCAAAGAGTGGAGTGCCGATCGCATCGGTATTCGCGTCTCACCAATCGGTTCTTTCCAGAATGTTGATAACGGCCCGAACGAAGAAGCTGATGCACTGTATCTGATTGAAGAATTGAACAAACGTGGCATCGCGTATCTGCACATGTCTGAACCAGACTGGGCTGGTGGTCAACCTTATACCGAAGAGTTCCGTCAGAAAGTACGTGACCGCTTTAACGGTGTGATCATCGGTGCTGGTGCTTACACGCCAGAAAAAGCCGAAACATTAATCGAGAAAGGCCTAATCGACGCAGTAGCCTTTGGCCGTGACTATATTGCTAACCCGGATCTGGTTGAACGCCTGCATCACAATGCAGAACTCAACGCCCAGCGCCCTGAAACTTTCTATGGTGGTGGTGCAGAAGGTTATACCGACTACCCGACTTTATAGACCCCTCTCATTGATAGCGGCGCTAGTTCGCCGCTATACTTACCTCACATTTAGAAATTAACCCTTTAATTCTAAGAGGATTTTGTAAATATGCGCTTACTTCACACCATGCTGCGTGTCGGCGATCTGCAACGCTCCATCGAATTTTACACTAACGTGCTGGGCATGACTCTGCTGCGTACCAGTGAAAACCCTGAATACAAATACTCTCTGGCATTCGTTGGCTACGGCCCGGAAACCGAAGAAGCGGTTATCGAACTGACCTATAACTGGGGCACCGATAGCTACGATTTAGGCAATGCTTATGGTCACATCGCTCTGAGCGTTGATGACGCGGCTGAAGCCTGCGAACGTATTCGTAAAAACGGTGGCAATGTCACCCGTGAAGCTGGCCCGGTAAAAGGCGGCTCCACCGTTATCGCTTTTGTTGAAGATCCAGACGGCTACAAAATTGAGCTGATCGAAAGCAAAGACGCAGGTAAAGGGTTGGGTAATTAATATCCTGTTACGGGTGCTCTCTGCGCCCGTTAGCTTCCCTTGTTAAAATTTGCCATAATGCGCGCTGCTTTTTCCCCGTATTAAGAGATCCTGATGTCTGACAACACGCAACTGCATAGCCTGTGCGACCGTTTTCGTGGTTTTTATCCGGTAGTCATTGACGTTGAAACCGCCGGGTTTAACGCTAAAACCGATGCTTTACTTGAAGTCGCAGCCATCACTTTAAAGATGGATCAAGACGGCTGGTTATCGATTGACGAAACCCTGCATTTCCATGTTGAACCTTTTGAAGGCGCAATTCTTCAACCTGAAGCGCTGGCCTTTAATGGTATCGACCCGCATAACCCTTTGCGTGGTGCAGTGAGTGAATATGACGCGCTGCACGCAATTTTTAAAATGGTGCGCAAAGGCATTAAAGACAGCGGTTGTAACCGCGCGATCATGGTCGCCCATAATGCGACATTCGATCACAGCTTTATGATGGCAGCGGCAGAACGTGCTTCATTAAAACGTAACCCGTTCCATCCATTTGTGACCTTTGACACTGCCGCACTAAGCGGGTTAGCACTGGGCCAGACGGTGCTCGCCAAAGCATGTATCGCCGCTGGCATGCCATTTGACAGCAGCCAGGCGCACTCGGCTCTATATGATACTGAGCAAACCGCCGAGCTTTTTTGCGAAATCGTTAACCGTTGGAAACGTTTAGGCGGCTGGCCTTTACCGCTGCCAGCGGACCCCGAATCCTGAGCATAAAAAAAGCGACTTTGATAAGTCGCTTTTTTATTTCTGGCAATTACTTAGTCCAGTTGCAAATTACTCTGCGTCTGGCTCTTCAGATTTGTGTTTGGCAGCAGATTCTTTAATCAGTGTCTGCAACTCGCCACGCTGATACATCTCAATAATGATGTCGCAGCCGCCAACCAGTTCACCATCAACCCACAACTGCGGGAAAGTAGGCCAGTTAGCGTATTTTGGCAGCTCAGCACGGATGTCTGGGTTCTGTAAAATATCAACATACGCGAAACGCTCACCACAAGCGGATAGCGCCTGCACAGCCTGGGCGGAGAAGCCACAGCTAGGCAGTTTCGGAGAACCTTTCATATAAAGAAGAATTGGGTTCTCAGTAATCTGTTGTTGGATTTTTTCAATAGTGCTCATTGCTTGCTTCCTCAAACCAAGTACTGGCATTAGTCTGCCATTGTAGCGATTGACGCCCTCTCCAGAAAACACCATTTTTTAAAGGGTTTTTCTGTCATACGCGATGGAGGGACAACATGTATTAAGAATAACACTTTTCCCGCCACTGAAAATCAGCAAATGACCCTATGCCTGATCAATAAATAGCCTTACAACCATTAGTTTGGTTAATTTTTTTGCGTCCGGTAACGAAACAGCAAGGCGAATAGTAAAAGGTTATTAACTTTATCGTGGTTAATAGATTAGAATCGGCGGGTTTCGCAAAATCATACACGGGCATGATGGTTTTTCTCATGCATTCATTTTCACCAGGGGATTGTCGAGTGGCGCGGATAACAAAAATTTCTATCACGCTCTGTGCTCTGCTATTTACCTTGCCGTATACACCATTGACGCAGGCGTCTGAGCACGCTCGTCCCGTGGCTGCGCAAAAAGCGCACGTTGTGAAAAGCACAACGAAGAGCACAGAAAAGAGCAGTAAGAGTAAAACCACCACCGCCAGCAAAAAAAGCACCACCTCAGTCAAAACAGCCAGCAAGAAAAAAGAAGCAACTGCCGCAAAAAGTAAAACCGCCAAAAATGCCAGCAGCGCTAAAACAAAGAATCTTGCAAAAAACTCCCGCAATAAAACTTCTAAGCTCGCAAAAGCTCAGCCTGTTACTTTCACCGAAAAATGCAGCAAGCCGCGTAAAGGCCATAAAGCGCATTGTGTAAAAGTTAAATCAGAGCAGCCAACGACGATTGCTGCGGCGCATAAAGTCCGTGTGCAAAAAGCACAAAAAACGGCAATGAATAAATTGATGGGCCAGATTGGTAAACCGTATCGTTGGGGTGGCACCTCGCCGGTTACCGGTTTCGATTGTAGTGGTCTGGTTTACTACGCATACAAAGATTTAGTGAAGTTCCGTATTCCTCGTACCGCTAATGAGATGTATCACCTGCGTGATGCCTCATCTGTAGATCGTGGGGAATTGGAAACTGGCGATTTGGTCTTCTTCCGCACCCAAGGTCGAGGCACCGCTGACCATGTTGGCGTGTACGTGGGCAACGGTAAATTTATTCAGTCACCGCGTACCGGGCAGGATATCCAGATCACCTCATTGAGCGAAGACTACTGGCAGCGCCACTATGTCGGTGCCAAACGCGTTATGACCCCTAAAACCATTCGTTAAACACTCTTATTAGAAAACCTACGCCTGCCCTTCCCTGGGCAGGTGAGTTCCCTCTTTTGCTTATCCTTTCAATTTGTTACCCTAAACCCGCACTAAAAGTGATGTTTAACAATAGATACCCAAATTAATTCGAGTTGCATCGCAGCCAACAAAGATGCGGCTCGAAGTATGAAGGGTAATAAGGAGTCAGCAATGTCGTTCGAACTACCTGCACTACCATATGCAAAAGATGCTTTAGCACCGCATATCTCCGCCGAAACTCTGGAATACCATTACGGTAAACACCATCAAACCTATGTCACTAACCTGAACAATCTGGTTAAGGGCACCGCATTTGAAGGTAAAACTCTCGAAGAGATCGTTCGTACTTCCGAAGGTGGCGTGTTTAACAACGCAGCTCAGGTTTGGAACCACACCTTCTATTGGAATTGCCTGGCACCAAATGCAGGCGGTGAACCAACTGGGGAGCTTCTGGAAGCCATTAATAAGTCGTTTGGGAGCTTTGCTGAGTTTAAACAGCAGTTCACTGATGCGGCTATTAAAAACTTTGGCGCTGGCTGGACCTGGCTTGTCAAACAAGAAGATGGCGCTCTGGCGATTGTCTCTACCTCAAACGCGGGTACCCCATTAACAACAGCGGCAACACCGTTATTGACTGTGGATGTGTGGGAACATGCGTACTACATCGACTACCGCAATGCTCGTGCTGGCTATCTTGAGCATTTCTGGGCGTTGGTGAACTGGGAGTTTGTTGCTAAGAATCTGGCAGCATAAAACCAAAAAGATATGGGCCGCGATTGCGGCCCATTTTAATCAGAGCGATGTATCAATGCAGTACGGCGGTTAACGCGCCACACACAATCAGTGCCAAAACAACAACCGTGGTCATGATTGAAAATTTCAGATCGGTACTCATTAGCAAACTCCTTTTATTACCCTACAATCGGTGTGTCGGATTGATTTTCCCACAATCAGACATAAAAATCCCCCTGGTTTTAACCTGATATCGCTTTTCCCTCTTTCACTTTTCTCCAGGATAGGCCAAAATCCCACGCTAATTTGTTGCGTACCATCTATTCAACGCCCTCCTCCCGTTTTATGTCGCAATCCCGGCATACCTGCAACCTTAACGTTGCCTCAGGAGTTAGCGTACGCAAACGTTTAACACATTGGTTATCAGGGGTTTACGATATGGCCCGGAGTGAAATTTAATGGCGACAATCAAGGACGTAGCGAAGCTCGCAAACGTTTCCACTACAACCGTATCACATGTGATTAACAAGACCCGTTTTGTGGCGGAAGAAACACGCAATGCGGTCTGGGCAGCAATTAAACAATTGCATTATTCGCCTAGCGCCGTCGCACGTAGCTTGAAAGTTAATCACACCAAAACGATTGGTTTGCTAGCCACTTCTAGCGAAGCACCCTATTTTGCCGAGATAATCGAAGCTGTCGAAAATAGCTGCTTTGAAAAAGGCTACACCCTGATTTTGGGTAATGCGCACAATAATTTCGAAAAACAGCGCGCCTATTTATCCATGATGGCGCAAAAACGCGTCGATGGGCTGTTGGTGATGTGTTCTGAATACCCGGAATCATTACTGACTATGCTTGAAGAGTATCGTCACATCCCAATGGTTGTGATGGACTGGGGCGAAGCCCGCGCGGATTTCACCGACTCCGTTGTCGATAATGCCTTCCACGGTGGCTATCTGGCTGGCCGTTATTTGATTGAGCGTGGTCACCGCGAAATTGGTGCAATTCCCGGTCAAATGGAACGTAATACCGGTGGCGGCCGCCATGCTGGTTTTATGAAAGCGCTGGAAGAAGCTGGTATCGCTATTCCTGAGAACTGGATTGTGCAGGGTGACTTTGAACCTGAGTCAGGCTACCGCGCCATGCAGCAGATAATTGGCCAGTCTCATCGCCCTACCGCGGTATTCTGCGGCGGTGACATTATGGCGATGGGCGCAATTTGTGCTGCTGATGAAATGGGTTTACGCGTGCCGCAAGATATTTCCATTATCGGCTACGACAACGTGCGTAACGCGCGTTACTTCTCACCGGCATTGACCACTATTCATCAGCCGAAGGATTCACTGGGTGAAACAGCATTCAATATGCTGCTGGATAGAATCGTCAATAAACGCGAAGAGTCGCAGTCGATTGAAGTACATCCACGCTTAATTGAACGCCGTTCAGTGGCAGATGGTCCATTCCGCGATTATCGTCGCTAAAAACAGTCAATGGAGCCTGCCTAAGCAGGCTCCTGCAACCACTCCTGATTCATCGTCTCACTATCCCCCAAATACTCCAACAGCCAGGCCAAAGCTGGCGAAGCATCATTTTGCCGCCATGTCAGGCAACATGCCGCGTCCGGGAATGGGTTATCGAGCGTCAGCTCACTCCACTGCCCCGAAGCTAACCACGGCTTTGCTATATGCAGTGGCACCATACCAATACATAAACCCGCGCTAAGACAATCAGAGCCAGATTCCCAGTCTGGAACCACAACTCGACGCTGATTATCCAAAAGCCAGGTAATGCGCTTCGGTAGCGAGCGGGAAGTATCTTCCAGTACTAACGACGGCCAGGCCCGTAGATCATCATCACTTAAGGTTCCGCCCTGCTGTGCCAGCGGGTGATTTGATGACACCACACAGCGCCAACTCAACGTCCCCATATCGCGGAACGCATAACGCCCCCCGACGGGAATAGCTTGTGTCGCACCAATCGCGACTTCAACTCGCCCATCAGCCAGCGCATCCCACACGCCGTTAAACACTTCCTGGAAGATACGCAGTTCGATATCCGGAAAATGACGATAAAAATCCAACACTAACTGACGTGTTCGTTCAGGTTTAACGATGTTATCGACTGCAATCGCCAGGTGCCCGCGCCATCCATTTGCGATCTGTTGACACTGCTGCCGTGTCGTCATCATTTTTTTGATAACAGAACGGCCTTCTTTCAGGAAAAAGACGCCAGCGGGGGTTAATTCAACATCACGATGGCGACGTTCGAATAACGGAACCGCTAACCAATCCTCCAGTTGCCGTACCGTATAACTGATAGCTGACGGCACGCGGTGCAACTCTTGTGCTGCACCACTGAAGCTGCCATTGCGCGCTACCGCATCTATCACTTCCAGCGAATATTCTGACCACATTTCTCTGCTCACAAATTTTTTGAACGCAACCTACAAATATTAGCGTTTCACAAGCCTATTTGCACTCCGTACACTCTCGCAGCGATCAACCTGCAAGATAAAACAAGAGAAAATTATGCAACCATCAAAAGGATTTCTTATCTGGCTGGCTGGATTAAGTGTTCTGGGCTTCCTTGCCACAGACATGTATCTGCCTGCTTTCGCAGCCATTCAGCAAGATTTACAGACCGATGCCTCCGCAGTCAGTGCGAGCCTGAGCCTGTTCCTTGCGGGCTTTGCGTTTGCCCAGTTAATGTGGGGGCCGCTGTCAGATCATTTCGGACGTAAACCAGTTTTGCTGGCCGGTCTAAGTCTGTTCGCCGTCGGTTGTATTGGAATGTTGTGGGTAGAAAGTGCCACTGCTCTGCTGGTGCTGCGCTTCGTTCAGGCCGTTGGTGTTTGTTCTGCCGCGGTAAGCTGGCAGGCACTGGTGACCGATTACTACCCGGCAAACCGCGCAAATCGCATTTTTGCAACGATTATGCCGCTGGTTGGTCTATCTCCGGCACTGGCTCCACTGTTGGGTAGCTGGATTTTGACCCACTTTGACTGGCAGGCGATTTTCGCCACACTGTTTGCCATCACGCTGGTGCTGATGATTCCAACTCTGCGCCTGAAACCACGTACCCAGCATCATCCGCAAACAGAAGACAATAAAGTCAGCTTTATGTCGTTACTGCGCTCTCGTGTGTATAGCGGCAACGTGTTGATTTACGCAGCCTGCTCTGCCAGCTTCTTTGCCTGGCTGACCGGCTCTCCGTTTATTCTGAACGATATGGGTTACAGCCCGGCGGCGATTGGCCTGAGCTATGTGCCGCAAACTATCGCCTTCCTGATTGGTGGTTACGGCTGCCGTAGCGCACTGCAAAAATGGCAAGGCAAGCAAATGCTGCCGTGGTTGCTGGCGTTATATACGTTGAGCATTTTCGGCACCTGGGCGGTTGCGGTAAGCGGCCACGCCACACTCACGTTATTGCTGATTCCGTTCTGTGTAATGGCGATTGCCAACGGTGCGATTTACCCAATCGTGGTTGCTTCCGCACTGTTGCCTTTCCCGCAAGCCACGGGTAAAGCAGCTGCGCTGCAAAACACGCTGCAATTGGGCCTGTGCTTCCTGGCAAGTTTGATGGTGTCGTGGTTGGTCGCTACACCACTGCTGACTACCACCAGTGTCATGCTGGTAACAATTGCTCTGGCCATGCTGGGTTATCTGCTTCAGCGCCGTAAAAATGCCGAAGTCTGGCAACCGGCTGAATCGGATGCACATTAAGATTAAAATTGCTCAGCCTCAACATGGTTAGCTTGCTAAGAATATGTGATTGAATCACCGCTTAAGCGAGCCTATACTCATAAACGGCTCAACAAATAACACCATAATAATCACATTAAAACGGGAGCCTCTTGGCTCCCGTTTTTGTTTTACATCTGTTTTTTTGGGGCGCCAAGCCCCCTTTCTCTGTTCTACGTCGGATATCAGGCACACGGAATTTTCCGTGACATTTCTCACATGCCCAAAATAGCGTCTACGCTGTTTTAAGGTTCCTTTCACATTGGTGATGGAGAAGCTATGAGTTCATCGTGTATAGAAGAAGTCAGAATAAGAAATAACCCGTGGTATCGGATTGTGAACGATATGCTCACGCGTGCAGGGGTAGAAATTAATGGCCCACGCCCTTTCGATATACAGGTTAAGCATCCCGATTTTTTTAAGCGTGTTCTGCAAGAGGGTACACTGGGTCTTGGTGAAAGCTATATGGACGGCTGGTGGGACTGCGAACGACTGGATATTTTTTTCCATAACGCCATTCGCGCCGGACTTGAGCGGCAACTCCCCCACCATTTAAAAGACACGCTACGTGTAGCCGCCGCGCGCTTAGTTAATCTGCAATCCAAAAAACGTGCGTGGATAGTCGGTAAAGAACATTATGATCTGGGCAATGACTTATTTAGCCGCATGCTTGATGAACATATGCAATATTCCTGCGGTTATTGGAAAGACGCTACCACGCTAAGTGATGCACAAAACGCCAAGCTTAAAATGATTTGCGATAAGCTGCATCTTGAGCCAGGAATGACGTTACTTGATATTGGTTGCGGCTGGGGCGGTCTGGCAGAATTTGCTGCCCGGAATTACGGTGTAGCCGTTCATGGTGTAACTATCTCCGCCGAACAACAAAAAATGGCGCAAGAGCGTTGTGCCGGGCTTAACGTTAATATTGCGCTGCAAGATTATCGCGAACTGGATATGCAATTTGACCGCATTGTTTCTGTCGGCATGTTCGAACATGTTGGGCCGAAAAACTATGCCACCTATTTTAATGTTGCCGACCGCAATCTAAAACCTGACGGTATTTTCCTGCTACATACCATTGGCTCGAATAAAACCTTTAACGGTGTTGACCCATGGATAGACAAGTACATTTTCCCTAATGGCTGTCTGCCGTCAGTGCGCCAGATTGCCGATGCCAGCGAAGATCATTTTGTGATGGAAGATTGGCACAATTTTGGCGCCGACTACGACAAAACATTGATGGCCTGGCATGAACGCTTCAATAACTTTTGGCCGGAAATTGCAGATAACTATTCAGAACGATTCAAACGCATGTTTAGTTATTATCTGAATGCTTGTGCCGGTGCCTTCCGTGCACGTGATATCCAGCTCTGGCAAGTCGTCTTCACTCGTGGCGTCGAAAACGGTTTACGGGTTCCGCACTGATTTCAACCCCGGCAACGCCGGGGTAAACTCAATCCTCGCAAGCATGTAGCATTTTCTTAACAAAATGTGAGTCCCTTCACGTTTCTTGCGCTCCTTTCTTCACGAGTTTGATCCCGTTAACACTTATCTCTTTATTCATTGGAAACCGGTTTCCATCTTGTTTCACAATCACCCTACTTCCCAAAAACAATAGCAAGGATACCGCCATGAGCATGTACCAAAAAATGGTCAATGTGATTGAGCAAAAAGTCACGCCAATGGCAGGAGCAATGGGCTCTCAGCGCCATGTCATCGCCATTCGCGACGGTTTTATCTCCGCCCTTCCGTTTATGATTATCGGATCATTCTTGTTAGTGTTTATCTTCCCGCCGTTCTCGCCAGACAGCACCTGGGGCTTTGCCCGCTCGTGGCTGAACTTCTCGCAAACCTACCGCGAACAGTTAATGCTGCCGTTTAACCTCAGCATGGGCGTGATGACGTTCTTTATCTCCGTCGGTATCGGCGCAAGCCTCGGGAAGCACTATAAGCTCGACCCGATTATGACTGGCTTACTGGCGTTTATGGCCTTTTTACTGGTCGCCGCACCGTATAAAGACGGGCAGATCTCAACGCAGTATTTCTCCGGCCAGGGCATTTTCACTGCGCTGATTACGGCGATTTACGCCAGCGAAATATACGCTTTATTAAAACGCCACAACATTACCATCCGTTTGCCGAAAGAAGTGCCGACAGGCGTTGCGCGCTCATTTGAAATTCTGATTCCGGTTGTGGTGATTGTTGCCACCCTGCACCCGCTGAATTTGTTTATCGAGTCCACCACTGGGATGATTATTCCCGAAGCAATCATGCATCTGCTGGCACCGTTAGTATCCGCATCCGACTCGCTGCCTGCGATTTTGATTTCCGTCTTTATTTGCCAGATTTTGTGGTTCGCCGGTATTCATGGTGCGCTTATCGTCACCGGGATCATGAACCCGTTCTGGATGGCTAACCTTTCCGCTAACCAGACCGCTCTGGCTGCGGGCAATGTTCTGCCGCATATCTATCTGCAAGGTTTCTGGGACCACTATTTGCTGATTGGCGGTGTTGGGTCAACGCTGCCACTGGCATTCTTGCTGTTACGTAGCCGTGCGATTCACCTGCGTACCATTGGCAAAATGGGCGTGGTGCCTAGCTTCTTTAACATCAACGAACCCATTTTGTTCGGCACACCAATCATCATGAACCCAATGTTCTTCTTGCCGTTTACTTTGGTGCCAATGATTAACGCAACGCTTGCTTATATCGCGACAAAATTAGGTTGGGTTGCACAGGTTGTCTCTCTGACACCATGGACAACACCTGCGCCAATTGGTGCTTCATGGGCCGCAAACTGGGCGGTAAGTCCCGTAATCATGTGCCTGATTTGTATGGTCATGTCGGCTGTGATGTATTACCCATTCCTGAAAGCTTACGAACGCACCCTGCTGAAACAGGATGAAGAACGTAATACACAGGAAAATGACAGCCCGATTGCAGCAAACTGATATTTTTTATTGCCTGCCCGGATGGCAGGCACGTCAAACGAGGAACGAAAATGAAATACCTATTTCCTGATAATTTCTGGTGGGGCAGCGCCAGTTCAGCACCACAAACTGAAGGTGAAACGCTCTCTTTTGGCAAGTCTGCCACCATTTGGGATCAGTGGTTTAAAGAACAACCAACCCGTTTCCATAACGGCGTAGGCCCTGCGGATACCTCCACGTTCTACAAGAATTGGAAACAGGACATCGCGCTGCTAAAAGAGCTGAACCATAATACTTTCCGTACCTCAATTTCCTGGGCACGCCTGATCCCTGAAGGGCGCGGCGCGGTAAATCAGGAAGCTGTGACCTTCTATAATCAGGTTATTGACGAGCTGCTGGCGCAAGGTATTAAGCCATTTATCAACCTGTTCCACTTTGATATGCCGATGGTAATGCAGCAGCAAGGCGGCTGGGAAAACCGTGACGTTGTCACGGCATATGCTGAATTTGCTAATGTTTGCTTTGACCTGTTTGGCGACCGCGTGAAGCATTGGTTTACCTTTAACGAGCCGGTAGTACCTGTCGAAGGGGGCTATCTGTACGATTTCCATTATCCGAACGTGGTGGATTTTAAACGCGCAGCCACTGTCGCTTATCACACCATGATCGCCCACTCTCTGGCGGTAAAGGCTTATCACGAGCGTAATGACGGCGGTGAAATCGGTATTATTCTCAACCTCACCCCTTCTTACCCACGTTCGCAAAACCCTGCGGATGTGAAAGCGGCGAACATCGCTGACCTGATGTTTAACCGCAGCTTCCTTGACCCTGCTTTGCGTGGTGAATATCCGCAAGAGTTGGTGGCCTTGTTGAAAGAGCATGGCCAGTTGCCTCAATGCCAGCCTGGCGATAAAGAGTTGTTGGCGGCAGGTGTCGTCGATTTACTCGGTATCAACTACTACCAGCCACGCCGCATCAAATGCCGCGATTCACTGGTAAACCCTGACAGCCCGTTCATGCCGGAATGGTTCTTTGAAGCCTACGAAATGCCAGGCCGCAAAATGAACCCGTATCGCGGCTGGGAAATCTACGAGCAAGGGATTTACGACATTCTCACCAACTTGCGTGAGAATTATGGCAACCCAAATTGCTATATTTCCGAGAATGGCATGGGCGTTGAAAACGAACAGCGCTTCGACGAAAACGGCCAGATTCAGGATGACTACCGTATTGATTTCGTGCGCGACCACCTGAAGTGGCTGCATAAAGGCATCAGCGAAGGGAGCAACTGCCTTGGTTATCACATGTGGACGTTTATTGATAACTGGTCCTGGTGCAACGCTTATAAAAACCGTTACGGTTTTGTCTCGTTAAATCTCGAGACTCAGCAACGCACCATCAAGAAAAGCGGCGAGTGGTACAAAGCAACCGCCGCAGAAAATGGCTTTAACGATCGTACGTAATCTCCGCATACGGGCCGCGAGGCCCGTTTCTGGCTGAGAAGCGGGAAACTCACACCATGTCGAATATTAATGATGTAGCACGCCTGGCGCAGGTTTCTAAAGCAACCGTTTCGCGTGTTTTAAGCGGCAGTCGCGGCGTGAAAGAAGAGAGTCGTCAGGCCGTTTTACGCGCGGCGGAAATACTTAACTACAAGCCGAATGCTATCGCTCAATCTTTGAGTTCCCAGTCAACTAATTGCATTGGCGTTATCTGCGCAACCGAACATATTCAGCAGTCAACTGGCTATCTGCAAGCTCTTGAGAAACAGCTTAATCAGCATCAGAAACATTTGCTGTTACGCTTTGCCAATGACCATGACAGTGTGGCGCAGGCGGCACAGGAACTTTCTAACGGGTTGTGCGACGCACTGGTCGTGGTGGGGGCTCGTTTTCCGTTACCGGAACTTGATGACGACATCATGTTGATTGATTGCCTGAGCGGTTCACATAACCTCAGTATTCAGTGTGACCATATTTTTGCTGCAGAAACGGCAGTGCATTATTTATGTAATCAAAAGCGGCGACAAATCGCTTTGATTAACTTTGCCAGTGGTGAAGCGGCAGCGCTCACACTTGAAGGTTATCATCAGGCGCTTCACAACCATGTCGTGCCCTTCAACCGCCAGTTGGTGATTGACGATGAATCATCGGTGCGCATTGCACTGCAACGCTTGATAAACCGTGGAGTGAAGTTTTCTGCACTGCTGGTCACCGATGATACGCAGGCGCAAGAAGCAGTAATGATGCTCAATCAATACCAGTTAAAAGTACCTGAGCAGGTGATGGTGTTCAGTCTTGACGGCTCAACCCGAATGCCTGGTTCGAATGCTATTCCCGCCATTAAATATCCGCTGGAGAGTATTGCCCGTCGGGCAGTAGAGTTGTTGCTTGGTGAACGGCATACCAGTGATTTGGTGCGCGGAAGTTTGTTGATTGCTTAATACAGTCGGATGTCGCCTAAACGACATCCGACAAAAACCGTTTATCACGCCTTCGGTAGTAACGCATCCAAAGTCGCTTCACGCTGTGCGAGCACGCGCTCAACGGTATCTACAATTGCCTGGGTTTGCGGGTCAATTTCAATATTAATACGATTGCCGAGTTTCTTACTACCAAGCGTGGTGCGCTCAAGCGTTTCAGGAATTAAATGCACGCAGAAACGCGATGCCGTCACTTCACCCACCGTCAGGCTAATACCATCAATGCCGATATATCCTTTATGCAGGATATATTTCATCAACGTTTTATCGCGTATTTTAAACCAGATTTGGCGGTTATTTTCTGAAGTCAAAATTTTCGCCACTTCGGCGGTGGTCATAATATGACCGGACATGAGGTGCCCGCCGATTTCATCATTAAATTTGGCGGCGCGTTCAACGTTGACACTGTCGCCCACCACTAGCTCGCCGAGGTTGGTAATGCGCAGCGTCTCTTTCATAAGGTCAAAGCTGACGTGGTTGCCATTGATTTCTGTGACCGTCAAACAACAGCCGTTGTGCGCAACCGACGCCCCTGTTTCAAGGCCAGGTAACATCGCGTCGGGCATTTCAATGACGTGCGTACGGAAGTTAGGTTTCTCATCAATGGAGACCAGGGTCGCAGTGCCCTGCACAATACCTGTAAACATCGTAAAGCTCCTGGTAATTAAATGGTATTGAACATACCCGTTAGCATTCGAGTTACAGGTAGGCGGCCAGGGAGCAAATCCGCAGGAGCCTACTTGAGTAAGTGACTGGGGTTTGTGAGTGCAGCCAACACCCCTGTAGCTCGAAGGATGACGGGTATAATAGATAACGCAACACTTTAACAGTTGGAAAAAATGCTTACCAGCTATCCGCACTACCCCACCATTATTTGGCTGGCGTATTCGTTTTCAGCCGCTACAATAGTCAGGCTAATTCCCCTGCGATTCCTATTTTTCTGCCATTTCTGGCGGTCTTGCTGTCTTTCTAATAACTAAAAATATTCAGGTGTTCAAATGCAGAAGTACATAGTTGAAGCCCGCCAGTTACTCGCACTGGCGATACCCGTGATCCTCGCGCAAATTGCACAAACCTCAATGGGTTTTGTCGATACCGTGATGGCCGGTGGCTACAGCGCAACCGATATGGCCGCTGTGGCAATCGGTACATCCATCTGGCTACCCGCCATTCTCTTTGGTCATGGCTTGTTAATGGCGCTGACGCCAACCGTCGCGCAACTCAACGGTTCAGGGCGTCGTGAGCGCATTGCTCACCAAATTCGCCAGGGCTTCTGGTTGGCGGGATTTGTCTCGGCGCTGATCATGATTGTCCTGTGGAATGCGGGCCATATTATTCATGCGATGAAAAATATCGACCCGGAACTTGCCGATAAAGCCGTAGGTTATTTACGTGCGCTGCTGTGGGGCGTTCCGGGTTATTTGTTCTTCCAGGTTGCCCGTAACCAATGTGAAGGACTGGCAAAAACCAAACCCGGTATGGTGATGGGCTTTATTGGTCTGTTGGTCAATATTCCGGTCAACTACATCTTTATTTATGGCCACTTTGGCATGCCAGAACTCGGCGGTGTCGGTTGCGGTGTAGCAACAGCTGCGGTGTATTGGGTAATGTTTTTCTTCATGATTTCTTATGTGCGAAAAGCCCGCTCAATGCGCGATTTGAAATTGCCGAAAGGCTTTATCAAGCCCGACTGGAAAGTTATATATCGCCTTACCCAACTGGGTCTGCCGATTGCCCTGGCTCTGTTCTTTGAAGTGACACTGTTTGCGGTTGTCGCACTATTGGTCGCGCCGCTGGGTATTGTTGACGTTGCAGGTCACCAGATAGCCCTGAACTTCAGCTCGCTGATGTTCGTTTTGCCAATGTCACTTTCAGCAGCAGTCACTATCCGCGTGGGCTTCCGTCTGGGCCAGGGTTCAACACTCGATGCGCAAACCGCCGCCTGGACAGGTATTGGTGTTGGTATGTGCATGGCAACCCTCACGGCTATCTTTACCATCGTGATGCGTGAGCACATCGCCCTGCTCTACAACAGTAATCCAGAAGTTGTCGCGCTGGCGGCGCATCTGATGTTACTGGCAGCGGTTTACCAACTTTCCGATTCCGTGCAGGTTATCGGCAGCGGTGTGCTACGTGGTTATAAAGATACACGCTCCATTTTCTTTATAACGTTTATCGCCTACTGGGTGCTGGGATTGCCAAGCGGCTATATTCTTGCACTCACCGATTGGGTTGTTGAACCGATGGGGCCAGCAGGATTCTGGACCGGCTTTATCATCGGTCTGACGTCTGCTGCGATTATGATGATGCTGCGGATGCGTTGGTTGCAACGTCAGCCTTCAATCACTATTTTGCAGCGCGCCGCACGATAAACCCGAATAGCCGCCGTTTTGGCGGCTATTTTTCCAGCGGGTTGCACAGATGCGCAGCAAACGAGTGAAATATGGAAGAAAATTGTGGTTTAACGCTTGCAAGGCTCAGGAGCTGCCGCTAATATTCGTCCCCGTTGTCACAGACAACACAGTGCGTCCGTAGCTCAGTTGGTTAGAGCACTACCTTGACATGGTAGGGGTCGGTGGTTCGAGTCCACTCGGACGCACCATTCTAAGTTTTACCGCAACAAACAGTGCGTCCGTAGCTCAGTTGGTTAGAGCACCACCTTGACATGGTGGGGGTCGGTGGTTCGAGTCCACTCGGACGCACCATTCATAAAGAAACATTCAAAGCTTTATCTCTCCGGTCATAAAACCCTAACTAATCCAGCTATATTTCGACTACTCAACTCAATTCCTATTAAAACTCTTTTCTTAGTATCTCTGATTTTTGTTGCTTACCAGGGCAATGAAGACAATGTGTTACTAATGCTCCAGGCAACATTCACCAGATAACTAAATGAAGCTGGAGCCAAAAGATAGCCTCATTGGGCTACCCTTTTTGTTTAATCAGCACGTAGCGGTTGAGTAGCTGATTCAGATGCATATCCGTCTGAGTGGCCAATGCCTGTGATGGAGTCTCATCAAGCTGCCGTAACTGCTCTTCCACAGGAATCGTTTTGTTGAACGACTGTTGGATGCCAAACACCATCGTCTTAAGCTCACTGACCGTCATGTATTTGCCATGCTGCTCGTCCAATCCGTTCAGGCGGCTAGCGAGTTGCTGGAGTTGCTCCATTCCCTGATGCCAGTCATTCATCTTTTCCGGCGGCCATGCTGACTCCTTTAATTGCTGCTGCCAGCGTGAGGATATTTGCATCGCAAGCGGTGTCTGTGGCCACAATGCCTTTACCTGCCCAACGAGCTGATTACCATAATTCAGCGCCCAGTCTGGTTGGAGCATAGTGAGCTGTTTCAATCGCTGCTCTACCGCCTCAGGATAAGCGTTATCGCTAAGCCATTCGGGTTTCTTCTGCTGTAAACTTTGGATTTGCCCGGCCGAAAGAGCGGCTGGCCATGGCGCGATTAATGCCTGTAACTGAGCCAATTCAGGATCTTGTCGATGCATATAATTCCAACCGTACAGCGACATCCCACCGACCACCAGCATAGTGGCGACCCCAGAGATAAATGGCTTCCACGGTTTTACCGGCACAGAAATACTGACGGTTTCGCCCTTCGCTTGCGGCTCTGCCTGAGCAACGTACACCCATGTAGTGCGCGAACTGTTACTGGCCGTCGTTGCGGATACGTTTGCTGGCAGGACAATACCTGTAGTAGTCGCACCGTTGTTACCTGCTTTAACATCACTGTTTTCCAGCCGTATGGCCGACGCCTGTAGCTGGTTACGTAATACGTCCATCTGGCTTAAATGTTTTAGCTCGAGGCGTTGCAGCACATCACCCAGATTAGCGAGATGTTTTTCTGCCTGATAAAGCGCGCCGAGATCAGCATATTCCAGTGTAAAAGTACGCACCATCTGCTGCACTCTTTGGCTTAAACCGCTAAGAACTTCCATCCGTGCATGCGTGGCCTGCGGCCATATTGCGCCCCACTGGTAGGTAATCAGCGCCACCACAATCGCTAGTCCTTCGTTTAGCCCATAAAGCCCGGCAAGACGAGTGCGAGCCTGGGTGTACCATGCCGCCGTCTGAAGCTCTACGCCGTTACGCTCAAACAAATTCAGGCACAACGTTTCCACAAGCTGCCAGTTCACATCCGGCCGTGCCGGATGTGTAAGTTTACTCAGTTCTTCGCGCAGTGCCGCAAAATCGGCAAGCCCACGCGGGTCGCCGCCGGTTTTCAGCGTGTGTGGGTTTTTATCATTCATGGTTTTATTCTTGAGAAGAGGAAAAGAGAACGAACCCACTACATCCGGGTAGTGGTATCAAGGTAGTTCTGCTGTTTAAGATGGCGGATAAGCACCCGCCCTTCCGGCATAAAATCAGTGCCATAGCGCACCAGACCAATACCTTTCAACTCAGCATCAATCGCATAAGCCAGTTCACCCGGCATTTTTTGCTCAAGCAGCATAATCGTCAGGCTTTTTAGACGTGGCTCGTATTTCAACAGCACGCTGGAAAGCGTGTTCATCAACTGGTGCGCAGTCCCCGGTAAACCCTGCAGAATTTTGCTCATATCTGGCAGGCCATAATCCGGCAAGTGGCTTAATGTCCCCTGGCGGGCATTGAGAATGCGCTGCATATTGTCGAGCACCGAGAGAATGACCTGGTTTTGCTCGCTGACCTGATGGAGCTCAAGACCACCGGTGAAGTTCCCCGTGAGCATTTCATAAAGCGAAGGCTGCGCCATATTATTTATCCTTCAACGCAGTCAGCGTCATGCCCTGGTTATTCAGCTCAATCTGGCGCGCGTTATCCGGGTCCAGGTCATCGCGGCTTAATACCACACGCCATGTGTCGTTGGTAAAATCCGGAGACATGAACATCCCCGTCACAGCTACAAAGTGAGCTTTCTCATCCAACGGCACATCAATAGTTACAGCCGCTCCTGGGCGAATACGTATATCCTTCTCGGTGATTAAATCAGCCTTAATCGCCTGGCTGTCGTCAGCAAATAGCGACGGATAATCCGTACCATCAAAAACCTTGCGGTCTTTTAACTGATAGATACGCACTACCATGGCCAACGGTGCGCCACCTGCGTTGTTGTTGATCGCGTCACGCGCTGTGATATCCAGATGCAGCATTTTTACCTGCTTATAAAAAATGGATTTCGTCATAGCCACAGTGCTATCGCTCACTTTCTGAGTCAGGCCGCAGCCGCTCAAGGTGGCAACTATTGCCAGCGGAAGTAACACGCCATATTTTTTACCAGCGATAATCGCCATGCTCATCGGTATCCCTCCGGTTAAGATTTTCCTGAACGCGCTGATAGCGACCCAGGTTAATAGTGATCAGTTCATCTTTATGATTTGTTGTAATGTCACGCGCACGCATCACCGCAGTTCTGCCGAGCAGCACGCCACTGAGCTGTGGCTGGCAGGAGAGCTGTGCATCCGGCAGCAAACTACGCAGCACCGAAAGCTGAAAACGCACATTCAGCCGCGAGCCAAGATAGACCTGCAACAATGCCTGCAAATCTGTGTACAGTTGCCCGCCAGGCAGCCATTCATGGGCTTCATCGGCATTGTTTGTCTGCAGTCTCAGTAGTACCTGGCTATTCACATCAAGCGCGTGGCTGCCCATAACCGGGCTGTTGCTCATACTGACAGGATTACGCGCACTCATTGCAAGCTGCTTACGCAGCGGAATACGGCAGCGATCATGTGCAATCACACGCGCTTTGGTATCCGGAGCTAACAATTGGACAAGCGCGATAATCCCTTCGCTGATCCGGGTCGGCAAACGCATCATGCCGGTCAGCGCAAGAAAACGAGAAACAGGCGTGGCGATATTCTGCGCGCAGCCTTTAATTCCCAGGCCGCACAAACTCAGCAGATAGCGGGATGTCTTGTCCGTACCACCAGGTGCGAAGGTGGCCGGATAAGAGTATTTACGCCAGATGCGGTAGTGTTGGGTGATTAACCGGTGGTTAAAAATATCCAGAAAATCGCTGACCGCCTCATGCCCATCGCGGCGCTGAGTAATATCGTCGATATAGGCAGTAGGCAGCGGTGACTCCACACCATACAGCCCCATAAAAGTGGTGCGGATAGTAGGCGGTAGATGCGCTTGTTCCGGTATTTCCACTCGTTTAAATTCACTGGCCGGAAACCCCATGCCCGGATGAGGACGAAAACGCACCGGGTCGTGTTTAACCTCCCAGTGGCTTCCCAGGGCTGGCGCTTCGGGCTGACTGCGCTCCAGTAGCTGGCAAAAACGATAAAACTGGGTATACGGCAGTTTATCCTGGAGCTGTGCGATTAACCAGGCAGACGCTGGTTGTGATTCTCGTTCCATCGGATACATTTCCCGGCAGGCTGGACAATAAGGGTGAGTTGATTAAACAGGTGAATATCGGCATACAGTGCAAGGAAGCGGTTGAGCATTTCACCAAACAGGTGGATATCACCCTCACCTGTAAAGCCATTGCTATCCAGCGTCACTTCGATATCAAGACCGCGTAGCAAGAAACCTTTTTCAAAACGCTGAATCTGGTGATGCTGCACTTCAAGAATGGCGTCCAGACGGCGGTTATTGAGTTCATCGCCCTGCCAGTTGTACAACTCTAACGTGCCACGCAACACCTCAGCGCTGCTCATCAGGTTCAGATAACTCGAACCCAGATGACTCAGCACACGCCACTGGAAACTGTCTTCAGCGGGAGGATACGACGGCAAAGTTGGTTTGCAGAGATTGCGAACTTTCAGCGGTGTTTGCAGTACGACCTCGCAACGATCAAGCAATGTGCTCTGAAGTGCTTTACGCGGTAACTGGCCATTGGTGCCGGTGATTTTTAGCGAGACAGGTTCGCGGGAAATCAGTTTATCTGCTTCCCACATCTCACCGCCCAGAATAAGCCATGTGTCATGCAACCCGGTAACACCTCGCCTCACACGCGTGTGGAAGTAACGCTCCGGTGCATGGCGGCGCTGCATTCCCCCCCGATGGCGGAAACTGGTAAACGGGACATAAGTTGCGTCTGATGTTCGATTTGAACCGGTCACGGAATCCACGGAGTAAATCTCAGTATGCCCATCTTGCAGGCGGCGAGGGCGTAACAGGTATTCATTTTCCAGACCGTTGATAATCAACGGGTCCGCTTCAAGTGAGAACAGGTTAACCACCGGCACGCAGTGCAGCATCAGGGCATCATCCGTCACCGGTAAATCGCTCGGCCACTGACTGTTTAGCACCACTTCGATATCCAGATGCGTGATTCCGGCAGGCAATGTCACGGTTTCCAGACCATTGAGATGCACAAACATAAACTTCTCGCGGAAGGTGAAATACTCCAGCAGTAATTGATATCCACTGAATGCGCTTTCCCCTTTTGGCCACAGTAAGTCTTCATCGGCAAACCCGCCGGGTGAGAACCAGCCATCCACTTTTATGCGATCTGTCTGATTAGGCAGGCGCAAATAAAACGCCGCCTGCCGACGAGTTAGCGCCAGATGTAACGCGCTACTTACCGCCGCTTCTCCCGCCAGATAAAAACACAGACGCTTCAAATCCACCTGTGCCCAGTCCGCCTGAGTGCTGCATGCGAGACGCAGGCGTAACACAGATCGACCATCAGGTTCTGTTGTCATCACCACTTTTGAAACTTCAAGCGGGTTCAACACCATATCGCGCGTGGTGCGGTACTGGCAGACGGTTTTCTTCGGTCCAACGGGGCGAGAATAAACTTCCATACCCACAGGTACCGTTTCGGCTATTTTCATCGCTGGCACGTCAGGACTTAACGACACAATCGAAAGCGAAGGAATGGTGCGTAAATAATGCGGCCACAACATGCTCACCAGACCTTCGGTGAACTCCGGCAGGTCGTCATCAATTTTTTCGCGCAGTCGCCCCATCGAGAAGGCAAAACCTTCGAACAGGCGCTCAACATAAGGGTCGGGAATACCGGGCTTATCGAGATCGAGCATCGCAGCGCGGTCAGGGTGAGTTTGTGCAAATTCTTTTGCCGCATCGCGCAGATAGCGCATTTCGGCATCGTAATAACGCAGGGTTAAATCTTTCATTTTTTTCGCATAATAATGGATTGAGTAATCATTACCAGTACATAAAAATAAACGTTATGTGGCTCAGTAATTGATGGATTGTTCAGATGGATAAATAGTTTTAATAACCTTTAATAAACAGGGTTGCTATTTTATTTAAGCCGGGCGCAGGCGAACGTTGAACCCTGAGAACAGCTTAAGGTAAACAGTTCCTTTGCCCGTACACTACTTTTTTCAACACCTTTAGCCTCAGCGTACATTGTTCCCAGTAAATACTGTGCGGCTACATCACCTTTCGCCACGGCTTTTTCGAACCAATATTTCGCTTTTGAATAATCAACTTTAATACTTTCACCGTTCAAATACATATAAGCAAGATTTGACTGTGCTGTGGTATTTCCTTTCATTGCTGATTTTTCATACCAAGAAAAAGCTAGCTTATAATTCTGCTCAACCCCATCACCATTATAATAAATGTCACCTAAAGAGTTTTGGGCTCCTGCGTGACCTGCTTTAGCAGCAACTTCATACCACATTATTGCTTGAGAGATATTTTTAGGTGCACCAAAGCCTGTATGCAACATATCCCCAAGTGTATTTGCGTCGCCAGCATTAGATGCATATGCAGAAAGGGATTTATCAATATCCAAATAATCATCAGCTTGTTTATTTTCATCTTCTCCATAGCAAACAGAGAAAGAGGATACAAACAATAAAAATGACAGCGTTATTATTCTATTCAAAATTTAATCTCTCATATTCATTGATAGCACTCACCAGTTCCCATAGGGGTATTGTTTACCTTTTATGAATTCCTTTGTTTTGTTGCTATACCCTCGAGAGAAGTCACTCCCGGTCACTCCTTTGCACATATCCAAATTTTTACCCGATACAGTTGTTATTTTTGTGCTGGTTAGCTCTATATTAGGCTTGCCATTATTATTCAACCAGACTCGAATCTTTCCTTCCGGAGCCAGACCAATCGCCATATACTGAAAATAATATGTGTCTTTAGAGTCATACCAGTCTGGCTCTGAACTCAGCATTTTCTTTTGAGTGTCTGCTGCAAAAAACAGGGTGGTTTCATACACTTTCTTATCAATAATTGAGTCCCAACAGAACTGAATCATTTGTGGCGGGGATTCAGCCTGATTAAAAGGTGAAGTACCTTTGCCAAGGTATTTACTCCATGTGCCAACACTGTTTCCCTGCGGCTGGTCTATAGTCTGGTAGACATAACCATAGCCATCAGTGTCCAGTAGTTTTACCAGTGTCACCTGTGCAGGCAAGGCCTTCGGGGTTGAAAATGTGAAATACCATTTGTCCCAGGGTGCTTTAAAACTTCCGCCCGGACTCTGTGCATTACTGTCACTGCAGCCTGTTAGCAGCAACAAAGGTAACAGACCTGATATTATTCTCATGATTTTCTCCTTGCATATTCCATACCTCGATGATAATCACTCACCAGTTACCATAAGGATATTTTTTATCTTTTATGAATAACTTCATCCCTTCACTATATTCATACCCATTTGGGAAGTTTGTTTCGTCTTTGCACATATCCAAATCTTTGCCCGATACAGTTATTATTTTTGTGCTGGTTAGCTCTATATTAGGCTTGCCATTATTTTTCAACCATACACGAACTTTCCCTTCTGGGGCCAGGCCAATAACCATATGGCGAAAATAGTATGCTTCTTCTGGATTATTCCATTGTGGCTCTGATGAAGCCATTTTCCCCGAGGTGTCAGATGAAAATAATAATGTCGTTTCATATACTTTTTTATCAATAATAGAATCCCAGCAAAATGTAAGTACTTGCGGAGGTGCATCTCCTTTATTAAAAGTTGTAATACCAATACCTACACGGGGCCCCCATGAGCCAACGCTGTTCCCTTGAGGTTGGTCTATTGTCTGAAACACATAACCATAGCCATTAATATCAAGTAATTTTACTAATGTTACTTGGGCGGGAAGTGCTTTAGGTGTTGTAAAAGAAAAATACCATTTGTCCCAGGGTGCTTTAAAACTTCCGCCCGGACTCTGTACATTACTGTCACTGCAACCTGTTAGCAGCAACAAAGGTAACAGACCTGATATTATTCTCATGATTTTTCTCCTTGCATATTCCATACCTCGATGATAGTCACTCACCAGTTACCATATGGATATTTTTTCCCTTTTATGAATTCCTTTGTTTTGTTGCTATACCCTCGAGAGAAGTCACTCCCGGTCACTCCTTTGCACATATCCAAATTTTTACCCGATACAGTTGTTATTTTTGTGCTGGTTAGCTCTATATTAGGCTTGCCATTATTATTCAACCAGACTCGAACCTTTCCTTCCGGAGCCAGACCAATCGCCATATACTGAAAATAATATGTGTCTTTAGAGTCATACCAGTCTGGCTCTGAACTCAGCATTTTCTTTTGAGTGTCTGCTGCAAAAAACAGGGTGGTTTCATACACTTTCTTATCAATAATTGAGTCCCAACAGAACTGAATCATTTGTGGCGGAGATTCAGCCTGATTAAAAGGTGAAGTACCTTTTCCAAGGTATTTACTCCATGTTCCTACGCTGTTTCCCTGCGGCTGATCTATGGTCTGAAACACGTACCTATACCCCTTGGTATCCAGTAATTTTACCAATGTCACCTGAGCAGGTAATGCCTTTGGTGTTGAGAAAGTAAAATACCATTTGACCCAGAGGGGATTAATATTGTCATGCTGCTCCTGTGCTTTACTGCTAGTGCAACCTGTCAGTAATAAAAGTGATAATACAATGATTGTTATTTTCATGCTTTTCACCTTCCATATTTCAATGGTAATTACTTACCAGTTCCCGTATGGATATTTTTTCCCTTTTATGAAGTCAGGTGTATCACCATAATACACATATCCATCAGGGTGTTTAGTGATATTCTTGCACATATCCAAATCTTTACCCGATATAGTTGTTATTTTTGTGCTGGTTTGCAATAAGTCAGGATCACCATTATTCTTCAACCACACCCTGACTTTTCCTTCTGGGGCCAGGCCAATAACCATATAACGAAAATAATAGATTTCTTTAGGGTTACTCCATGCTGGCTCTGAGCTAACCATTTTCTGCTGTGTCACTGGTGCAAAAAATAAAGTGGTTTCATACACCTTTTTATCGATAATAGAATCCCAACAAAATTTGATCATCTGCGGAGGAGACTTTGCTTTATTAAAAGGTGAAAATCCCAGACCATTGTGTGTATCCCATTTCCCTATACTGTCACCTTGTGGCTGGTCTATAGTCTGGAAGACATAACCATAGCCATCAGTGTCCAGTAGTTTTACTAGTGTCACCTGAGCAGGCAATGCCTTTGGTGTTGAGAAAGTAAAATACCATTCGTCCCAGGGTGCTTTAATACTTCCGTTCTGATCCTGTGCATTACTGCCAGTGCAACCTGTCAATAATAACAAAGGTAATACAATCATTCTTATTTTCATGCTTTTTCACCCTGCATATTCCATACTGCCCGAACCCATGCAGGATTCGGGCGACTAAGAAATCCGATTAATTCTGTTGTGTTAACGGCACCATAAATTACTTTCACTTCTTTCCCATCAAGCCAGACATCTTTAACAACAACGGCATTCCAGTTTGCCGAGCAGTGGGTATATTTACCAATTACTTGTATTTCATCCGACGTGAAAGGAGCGTATCTTTCCCCTTTCATAGCTGCTTTCCCTTGGTTAATGGCTTTCTGACTTAGTGGCTCAAGTTCTGGTGGTAGCTTCATATCAGGAGATAAGGGATCAATAGCCTGAAAATTTAGACCAGCATCCTGTGCTGCATCCAGCATTACCCGTAAACTTACTTTTGACCAGTCATTAGTGACCGTTCTCTCCATTGTCACTGCTGCACCCACACGTTTTTCAATAATCCCTGAGCGTTGTTTGTTTGGGTTGACCAGGTAGTCATACCAGGTTCCAGTGATTATATCTGCTGATGACATGATGGGGCCCAGATTGGGTAAAGTTTTTAAATCCGGAATTTCTGCTGCGGTGCGTCTGTAAATATCGGTCATCTCTGCAGGAACGCTTTCCCTGACGGTTTCAAAAACTGGCCTGGTCAGAAACAGGTACTCTTTTTCCTGGGGATTGTAACCACCGCCAATATCCGAATGTACGCCGGGCAGAGCCAGTTCTGGCCAGGATTCTTTAATACTGTTCAGACTGAAGTTATAACGGCACTCATGCATAGCGGTAATCTGGAATACTTTCTGGGCAATTCCCGGAGGTAGTGCCAGTTCAATCCCCGGATTTACACCACCGTGGATCTGAAATAAGTTGGTTACCCCACCCACGGCACACACAGTATCAAATATCCCCAGAAAGCGAACTTCACCAGCGGGTTTACCATGATGATTTCGGCCATCAAGCCCTTTCAAAATGGCTTGCTGTATTTCCTTATCACCGTTTCTGACGCGGTTAGCAAAATGTCGGGCGGCTGCTGCACCACGGCTGAAGCCAAAAACATCAAACTGAATTTTCTCGATGGCACATAAAATACCTTTGCTTTCTTGAAGGAACAATCTAATTTGCTCTGCTATCTGTGCAATTCCTTCGTCAGTTTTATCCACTACACCTTCAAACCAGGCACCGATCCCCATACCAATAAGGCTATCTTCCTTATCTTTTTGGGTGCCTATCCCCTGAATATAAATTGCACGCTGAAATAACTCTTTATCTTCTGTAACTTTATTATCCTTAGAATAAAGCGTATTTAACCAATGGATATTGGAGTAATAGCCAAGATAACTTCCTGCGCCGTTGCTACTTTTATTCAATTTCTCAACGCATGACCTGGCATCTTCGGTTTTCATTCCCACATCCATATTGGTGCAGGTTTCTAAAAGTCGCTTATCGGTGTTAAAAACATTATTGCCCGTGCCGTCAAAAAACATGCCGATGGTTATTGTGATGCCCGGTACTTCTTTACGCTTACAAATTACGATTTTTTCTGAGACGTTGACGTCAGAGGTATGCTGGCCATCAATGACTTCCCACGTATTACGTTGTGCCATTCTGCGAGTTCCTTAAATTCAAAATCGTCCTATTTGGTGCCCAGAATTTCTATATTCATCTGATTTGGTACGGCGGTGTAAACTGCCGTGGTTTTGCCATTTTCATTTGAAATACCTGTATAAACTATTCCTTCCGCAGTTGTGATCCGGTATTCAGTCAAAGGAATGAGGTTGCCTTCTTCATCTTGTAAGCCATAAACCGCTCCGTAACCTTGCGGGAAAGTCACTGGTGGGGTATTCAGACTCGCCGGCCCCATTTTCTGCACATTGGTGGCTTTCAACAAAATATTATTCGGTGCCCCTAGTTCGATATTTCCACCGCTAATTTTTATATATGCACCGTCACAGGTCAGGATCAGCTCTTTCGCGGCGGTAATCGTGATGGTGCTTTCAGTGCTGGTCACGGTGATATCTTTCTTCGCCAGGGCTTCGATATTGTCATCCTGCGCCTGAATATCCACCTTGCCTTTGCCCGCAATCAGCTGCATTCCTTTCGAATTTGCATACAGGCTCACCGTTTCACCCGCTGCCGCGGTAAAGCTCTTACCCGCGCTGATATCGGTATTTGCACCTGACACGACAGCCACGCTTTCGCCACCCGAGGCCACACGCACCGCTTTCGGGCTGACAATCCCCACGCCTTCAGGTGCATGCATCACAATGCCCGCTGCCGTCAGTTGTTCCAGTGACTGATTGAGCGTGGTCTGGCTGGCCGTTTCTGCTTTCTCCGCTTTGGCTATTTCAGCCGCCTTTGACAGACTTTTTGCCAGCGACAGGGCATTTTCCAGCTGAGCAATAGCGGCCTGCATGTCCAGCATTTCAGTATCAACACCCGCCACATCCGCACTGATAAATATCCCTTTACCCGCACGAAGCGCACCCCATTCATCGGTACGCAGTTCAAAACCTTCACCGCGTTTCGCCTTTGCACCATCCACGTTGTGGCCCAGGTTCAGTTGCGTCTTGCCGCCGTACTCGGTGCTGAGCTTGATATGCTCTTCACCGCGCTTGTCTTCCATGCGCAGCTTGTTGTTCGCCGGGGTGCGCACCACGTTACGGGTGTTGTTGGCTTCCGTGACGTGGTCGGTATGCCGTGAGTCATGCAACGCATGGGCGATATACGGGCGGTCGGGGTCACCGTCATGGAACGCTATCGCCACTTCCGTGCCCTGAATCAGCGGGAAGTGAATGCCATACACATCGCCGCCGTAAGGCTTAGCGAGACGTACCGGCATGCTTTCCTGGCCCTGCGCTTTGTCGTCCTGGTCGGCGTCGAACTTCACCCGGTACAGACCGGATGCATCCTGCCAGGCGTAGATGTCGTTGGCTTTTGCACTGGTGACGCGCGCCATCATGGTGCCGCTGACCTTCGGGCGCGGTTTTAGTGCCGGGCGCCAGCACAGCGTTTCACTGTAGGGAACCGCCATCCAGTTCACCACCAGGGCGTTCTTACGGCTGGCCGTGTAGTGGGTGCCGGTGATGACAACGCCGTTATTCAGCGCGGAAGGCAGCGTCGGGACAAGGGCCGATTCCGTCACCGTCAGCACCTGAGCGGGGCTGAGGTTCGCGTCATTCGCGGAGCCGGTAATCAGCGTCTGGTTTGACAGAAAACGCTCATGGTCGAGACGGGCCAGGAAGTTACCGGTTTCGGCGGTCGGGTCGCTTTTCGCCCCGGTGTCCAGATGGCGTGGCTTATAGTGATACACCTCACCATAGGTGGTGCCTTCACCTTCGCCACGCGTCATATCTGCTTTCGCGGACTGCAGCACTTTCTGCGCTTCACGGTGGTTGTAGTCTTTGGCGGTCACGCTTGCCTCAACCACATTGTGCTGCACATTCAGCCCCCACACCGACTCCACGCCGCTGTCACTCATGCCCGACGGGCTGTTCAGTGGCAGGGTTTTACCGAATTCATAGGCGCTTTGTTTATCGGCAAAATGCACCACTTCGGTCTGCGTGTCCGGCTGCAGGGTGAAGAAATAAAATATCCCCACTTCCGAGAGCAGGCGCTGAATAAAAGCCAGGTCACTTTCCTGATACTGGTTTATCTGCTCGCGTGTCGGGTAGCTTTGTTTCAGGGAAAATTCATATTCCCAGCCCTTCAGACCATGCTCATCGAGTATCTGCGCTACCACGTCCGGCACCGATTTATTGACAAAGAAACGATGCGTGCGGAACTGTTTATCCAACAGGGCAAGGAAAGGCTCGATAATAATTGCATATTTGACTTGGTCGCGTGATCCATTCAAGCGCCGGAAGTTCGTTACAACACCGTGAACAACTTTTCCTACAAATGGATTAAATAAATCTCCTACTCCCATACTCAGAGTGACTGTTTTATTTAACATCATTTCAGTGGTGAGATCTGGATGAGGACTGGTGAAACGGATGGTGTAATGGTAGAGCTCACTCATCTGCTCCAGACCTTCAAAACTTTCTACATCAAGCGTATAAGGACAGGAAGGAACATTCAAACTGTAGCGATTAAGTGTGGTTCCAATCATTTCAGATATACTTTCCATATATAACCCTATTCCTATTAATTATATTAAATAAAATAAACCATGCTTTCGTCATCAATAACAATAGTTAGCGGTAATGATCCCACTCATTATAAATATAAGTTAGCGCAAATTTATAAAGGCCATAGCCAATAAAGAAGCCTAAAACGCCAACACACCCCAAGATAATTCTGTGAGGGCTGTGCGAAAAAAAGAAGCTCCATATTGAGTAAACTGTACTAATAAGACCTAGTGTCATTCCCGCGCCAGTGACAAGGCGGGAAATAATTATTAGAAAAAAATCTTTTATGCTCATAGGCCACCAAAAAAGTATTTGCACACTCTATTAAATTCCTCTGAATCTCTGTCAGCCACTTCACATGCTTTTTCATATGGTCTTACGATATCTTCAACTAGGTAATAAAGAAGATCATAATCCCCCATGTTATTCAATTTTGTATACATGGAGGAATTTCTTTCACGTAAGTATCTCGATGTGTAGATAGATCTGGAAGCCTCGGCACCGATTACTAATACGCCCCCCACCGCAACTCCAGAAAAATAAGCTCCAACACCTTGGGATATAATGACCTTTCCAAGATTGACGCCAGTAACCTGAGAGAATACAACCTTCCCAACTGTGGTACCTGCAACATTCTCAGCCAAGCTCGCAATTCTATTAGTATCAACATGCGAAATAAAATCATCAACAAATGGCTTGATTACTCTAGAGATAGTGTCCTTATTGAAAGAAACCTTTTTCACTAATTCAGCCAATCTGTATTTGTCGGCCCTATTTTCCCTGCGGTGGGCACTGTCTACAAAGTCATACCCCAAGTAACCAAGACTGACCGGAAATGAAATTAATCCCTTCGCAACAGCCCCCAAGAAACCAGTGCCATCAACATTGATGGCTTCAAGCATATCCCGGGCAATTTCTTTTGCACTATCCATAGCCAATATCCTTTAGTTAAAGGTGCTCACCAAATTCCAGCACAATCCCGTCTTCTTCATCCCATCCCAGCGCCAGGCTGTGGGTTTTCTGCTGCCCGGCTTTGCGTTGCAGAAGTTGTTGGCTGAGTACCGGTAGGATTTGCTGGTTCAGCAGGCTGTCTATGTTGCGCGCGCCAGTGTCTGGCAGCAGGCAGGCGGCGACCAGCGTGTCGTAGAGGTTTTCTTCGATAGTGGTGGTTAGGCCGTAGTGGTTTTTCAGGCGCTTCGCGACCTGTGCCAGCTTCATTTCCACAATGATTCTTAACGCTTTAGCATCCAGTGGACGGTAAATCAGCGTCTGGAAGCGGGCCAGCAGAGCGGGTTGGAAATGATCGCGTAGGATCGGTCGCAGTAATTCCTGTAGATCGCTGTCGGTGGCTTCCGGTTGTTCGTCCAGCAATTGCATGATGTGGTCGCTGCCAAGGTTGGCGGTCATCAGGATCACAGCGTTGCGGAAGTCGATTTCACGCCCTTCGCCGTCACGCATAAAGCCACGGTCAAATACCTGGTAGAACAGGTTGATGACGTCGCGGTGCGCTTTTTCCACTTCATCAAGCAGCACCACGCTGTACGGACGTTTGCGCACCGCTTCGGTAAGAATGCCGCCCTGGCCGTAGCCCACGTAGCCTGGAGGTGAGCCTTTAAGCTGGGAAACGGTGTGCGCTTCCTGGTATTCGGATAAGTTGATAGTGATCAGGGATTTCTCGCCGCCGAACAGGCTGTCAGCCAGCGCCAACGCGGTTTCGGTTTTACCCACGCCGCTCGGGCCGACCAGCAGGAACACGCCCAGCGGGCCGTTTTCTGGCGTAAGTCCAGTTTTCGCGGCACGCAGACGTTGCGCCATGTCGATAAGCGCCGTGTCCTGGCCGACCACGCGGTTGGCGAGGTGGTTTTCCAGCATCAGCAAATCGGTCTGTTCGTCTTTGAGCAGACTGGTCAGCGGCACGCCGGTCCAGTCTGCAATCACGGTGGCGACAGTGCGCACATCCACATCCAGCGACAGCAGTGGAGCACTACCTTGTAAATCTTTGAGTTGCTGTTGTAGCGCATTGACGTCGGCCTGGCGGCTAATGTCCTGGCGAACTTCCAGCAGTTGTTGGGTGAGCGCTTTTTCCGCGTGGTACTGGGTTTCCAGCGCGGCGAGGTGTTCGTTCAGCGCAGAAGTCTGTTGCTCAATTTGCTCCAGGCGCTCGCCATGGCTGTTGCTACCCAGCGCGATATCTTCCAGCAGCGCATGGTTTTCCATTTCCAGCGCGGTGATTTGCGCTTTGAGGCGGGTGAGTTCTTCCGGTAGCGTGTCGAGGCTCATACGCACGCGGGCAGACGCGGTGTCAAGCAAGTCAACCGCTTTGTCCGGCAACTGGCGGCCCGTGATGTAGCGGCGCGACAGACTGACTGCGGCTTTCACGGCTTCATCGGTAATATGCACGCCGTGATGTTGCGCGTAACGGGATTTCAGGCCGCGCAACATCAGGCAGGCCATCTCATCATCCGGTTCGTCTACCTTAACTATCTGGAAACGGCGCTCCAATGCAGCATCACGCTCGAAATACTGTTTGTATTCAGACCAGGTGGTGGCCGCGATAGTGCGCAATTCGCCACGTGCCAGTGCTGGTTTCAGAAGGTTGGCCGCATCCGCGCCGCCCGCCTGGTTGCCTGCGCCGATAATGGTGTGCGCTTCGTCGATAAACAGCAGCACTGGCGTCGGGGAGTGTTGTACCGCGTCGATGACGTTTTTCAGGCGCTGTTCAAATTCGCCTTTTACGCCTGCGCCCGCCTGCAAGAGGCCAAGATCCAGAGTACGAAGGCTGACGGTTTTCAGGCTGTCCGGCACGTTGCCTTCAGCAATGCGTAGCGCGAGTCCTTCCACCAATGCGGTTTTGCCCACGCCCGGCTCGCCCACCAGAATCGGGTTGTTTTTACGGCGGCGCGAGAGAATGTCGACCATCTGGCGGATTTCGTTGTCGCGGCCAAAGACCGGGTCGATTTTCCCTTCTTGCGCTTTGGCTGTTACATCGAGAGTGAATTTATCGAGTGCGGCCTGTAGTGCTTCGCTCAGGATGTTGCCGGAAACACTGGTCGGTTTTTCTTCCGTAAGTGAGGACGGTTCGCGGTTCAGGCTTTCTTGCTGTTGCAGTTCGGCACGTTCATCTGACTGCACATCCAACAGTGGTTTCAGGCGCTCAAGCTGCGAGCGGGAGAGACTCAGCAGCGGCCACAAACTGTCGCAGACCAGTATTGACGGTTTATCAGTTAACGCCGCAAGCAGATGATGACTGCGGATTTGTGCATCGTCGTCTTCAAGCGAAGCAATCAGCCACGCCTGTTTAATCAGATTCAGTAGAAGTTCGGCCAATTGTGGTCGGGTGCGCACGGAGCGCGGCATGGTATCAAGGTGTGCCAGCAAACTCTGCCAAATATTGTCCATGTCCCATTCGTAACGGCGGGCCAGCACAGTGATGTCCCCCTCCCCGAGCTCCAGCAGTTTAAGCAACCAGTGTTCGACAGTAATTTCCGCATGTGCCCTGCTCTGGCACAGCGTGGCGGCTGCTTCCAGCGCGCGGGCACAGTACGGGTTTAAACGACGAAGTAATACGGCTGACTGGTTATCCATGCTGGCTCCTTGATTGGGTACGCTACCGCCCTTAGCCTTCTCCTTTGCAGGAAACCCAGGCCCATAAGGTCGATGATTTTTTTGCTGTTTTTGTTTGCCCACACTTTGTCGGATGGCGAGTTGCGTATTCGCCCTACGCTTCGTTCGGGCAAACAAAAACAGCAGACGGTTTCCCGTCTGCTGTGAGTGCAGCCTTACGCGGTAGTACGTTCGTTCCAGGAGTCGGAATGAATGATGTTGCCGTCTTTGTAAGTCCAGGTGATTTTTTCGTAACGCAGCTCAATCATTTCCAGATGGTTGTGTTTTTCCATCGCAGGATTTTTGATGTCGTGCATTTTTGGTGCGACTTTCACCAGCTTGACGTTTTCCAGTTTGGTGTTGAAGTACTCAACTTCCTGGCCTGCGTCATTGATGCGATACCATTTGAATTCAGCAGATTTCAGCGTCTGGCCAGTCGTTACCGCTTTGTAGAGGTATGGACTGGAAGAGTCGATTTCTTTGGTAAACAGGAACGGGGTATGGATACGGGTGCCCGTTAATTTTCCGGTGTTGTTATCGGTCGGGATGTACAGGTTGTGTTCCTGCGCCACCACTTCGATGCTGCCTTCACGGTCTTTAACATCTACGGAGCCTTTAATATCCGCACCGCCGTCGTCTTTCAGCCACAGGTAGACTGGAATAGCCATGTTTACTTCTCCATTTCGTAGGTTGTGACATCACCCTTAGCCGGTGATGTTGTTTTGCCCGGTATCTGGCAAGCATCTGCCTGAGGCACCAGACTGATTTCAACGCGGCGGTTAACCGCGCGATTTGCATCTGAATCATTGGGTTTCAGTGGACGGCTTTCGCCGTAGCCCTGTACCGCAAAGCAACTTTCCGGCACATCACCGGTGTCACGCATCCAGTCACGGACTGATTCAGCGCGTTTGAGGGAAAGAATCTGGTTGGACTTGTCATTGCCGGTATCATCGGTGTGCCCAGCGACAACAATCAGCCAGCCTGGTTTGACTTTGATATTGACGAGCGCACTCACCAGCACTTTGGTAGAGCCAGGTTTAAGCTGCCATTTGCCCACATCGAACAGCGACATGCTGTCAAGACGCACGGTTTTCGGACCCTGAACAATTTTATTGATGACAGGAGGCGGTGGAGGCGGTGGAGCCCAACTATTGATGGCGGCCTCAAGTGGCGCGATGAGGCGCATCCCCTGATAGAGTCCCAAAGACATGCGTATGGGCGCACCACTACGTTGCCACTGATCAAGCAAACGGGAATCAGCACGTAACTGTTGCTGAGCAATCGTTTTGGGGGATGCAGGTGTTCCTGTAAGCCGGTGATACAACGCCAGGTGATCGCCTACGTTGCGAATTAAACGTTGGTTATTGATATATGAGGCCAGCAAGGCAAACAGCAGGAATAACCCACACAGTAAGCCGGCAATCTGCCAGGTCTGCATCAGTTGGGAGACACCCCGGCGGCGAGGAATAAATGGCAGCAGCACATCTGGTAATGGCAGGTAACTCTGCGTTGCAGATGCAGTTGGTGGCAACGAGGTTACGCCTGCAACATGTGTCTGCCAGAGATTGTTGGAACGCCCCGTAACCGGGGTCAAGCAGGCCCCCCATGCGCATGGAATCAGCGCCGGGAGATCTCCCTGACGCTGTGCCAGAACATCCTGAACGTGAGTCTTAGCCCACGCCACCAGGCACTCAATCCAGAAAACTGAACTGAGTTTTTCCTGACTGTTGCGGCCATCTTGTTCACGCTCCCACTCAACCAGCGGTATCACAACCGCACCCGCCTCACGCATCTGAATGGCTTTCTGGCCTGGAGTGGCTGTATACCAGCATTCCATTTCAGTTGATTCCATTGCTGGCGGTGAAACCCAGATGCCAATCCACAGCGGCGGAATCCCGGCAAGCCAACCTTTGCACTGCACAATCGCACGATGCCAGATGCGTAGTTTTTGAATGAAATCGTCCTCGTCCTGATGTTGTTCCGGCGCAACGGCCAGTAGCACGGAGATCTGGGCAATCAGTGCCGGGCGAACCTCAGCCAGATGCTGTGCCAATAGTGGAAGCTGTTCTGGTGCTTTGACCTGCAAATACCAGCCCTGACGGGTTTCCCTGAAGGGAACTGAAGCTGAAAACAGCGATTCGCTGTCACCACAAACCAGCACCACTGCGCCCTGGAAATCTTCCGGTGGCAGAATGGAGTCCGCAATGTGCTGATGGGCAACTTTATTGTTGCGGTCTTTACGCCACTGAAAATAGCCGGCAGCACCGCTTAAAATGACAACCAGCAGACTCAGCACCACGCGGCTGCCCGTTCCCAGCGGCCAGAAGCCAAGAATCAGCAACAGCGCGAGGCCGGTACCGAGCAGCAGCAACAGGAATTGCGTTAACCCGCGCATCAGTTATTTGATCCCTGCCAGTTGAGAGAGCTGATTCGCGAGCGTGCTTGACAGGAAAAACCACAGTGCAACAAGTATTGCGACGCCAAGTACCCACGAAAACCAGTACGTTTTGCGCCCGGTGCGCAAACGCGATGATCGGGAAACCACAGGGGTTTCCTGAACGGAGGAAAAAGGCGGCACCTGCTGGCTCAGCTTACGCACCACATCTTCACGTCGTTCGTCGCCCTGCTCGCGATAGCGACCCGCAAATCCTAACGTCAGTGCACGGTAGAAACAGGTGAGTACGGCGGTATCGGGCGCAGGCTCCTGCAAAACGGCGCGAATACGCTCCCACAGCTCCTCACCAGCGTTCAGCGTATTGAAATAGCGCGCCTGAAGAGGATTCTGCAGCCATTTAGTGTTCCCACTGTCCGGCTTCGTACGGTTCAGCACACTCTCATCAAGTAACGCACAAAGGGTGTAAAGCATATGGTCCGTGCTGGTTTCGTTGAAACCGTTACGAGAAAGAGCTTCACGCGCACCATCCACCCATCCGCAGGCACGACGATACAACGCTTCTCCGTCCTTAATTTCCTGGCCATTACGCAACTGGCTGACCATCAGCCAGCAGGGATAAAAGATCTCATCAACGACAGAAGGTTTTATTTTGCTCATGAGCGCAATACCGCAAACAGTTCGAGTTGGATATCACCAAGTGATCCTGGCGTGTAGAACGCGCAGTTACCCGCTTCCAGCATGGCCTGCGCCGCCAGGCCATTCAGATCGAGGGCGAAATACTGGTTCTCCAGACGCAGAGGAATGGCCGCCGGAACATGTGACAGTGGTTTCATCACCACACCGTTCAGCGCCACGTTCACCACATCGGATACATCTTCAAAGCTGCCCGCTTTACACAACAGCGGGAACTGCGTCTGCAATAGATGATTGGGAATAGTTGAGCGAACAGAAAGGTAGAAATCAGCCCCTTCACGCAGGCGAGCATCATGCAGCGAACCTGTCCAGAATTGCCCTTCGCGGATAAGCTCAATGGCCACCATCCGTGATGGCAGGCTAGCTTCAAGTAACGCATCCAGCAGAGTAAATAGTGGCGGGAAAACCTGTTCAGGTGCGTGATGTTGATAAAGCGGAATGTCTTCAGCTTTATGTTCAAGGGAGAACGTCAACAAACTGCCAGCCAGGCGCACCAGTTCACGATAGAACAACTCAGGATGACGCGTAGGTGCCTGATGAAGTTCAGTCAACACGGGTTCAGCGCTGTTTAATGCATTGAGCAGCCAAAACAATGACACATCTGCCACAACGAAATCGGCCATACGTTCATTGCTTTCGCGACGCATGGCCATCAGACGGCGGCGACGTGCCTGCAGGCGATGGAGAAGGTCCCCTAGCGCTGTCAACACAACGGGGCTTGCTGACAATCGCAACATCGGCGGGATGAAATTCGCATCCTGGATCCATTGCCCTTGTGCATTACGCAGCAGGCGCACCACCGGACATGTCAGGTAAGCGCTATTTTCCTGGTGAGCAAAACGCAGTGTGACGGCATGGCGCATAACAGCCAGTTCGGTACGTTCATGACCGGCAAGCTCCTGTACCGTCACCCACTCTTGTCGCCAGCGACGAGGACGTTCACTGTCCTGCCCATCATCAAGATTACCGCCATTAGCTGACAACAGCGGCAGGGCAAGCACAACGTCCACACTTTCGCGATCAGACACCAATGACAAATCGCAAGCCGGTGGCAGATTATCCGCCAGCTCAGTGTCAATCAGCGTGCCATCTGGAAAGCGAATCAACAGACGCAGTGCATTCAGCCGTGAAAGTGCCAACGAGCCGTTATCAAATGCCACATCGATAACCCCCCACGGGTCTGCCAATCCCATTTGGGCCACGTTTTCAGCGACAAAAGCATCCCAACGGGACTGTTGCTGAAATTGCTGTGGGGCCAGAAATGCCCCGTCAGTCCATAATGGACGGTAAATTTTCATCCCTGCTCCTGATTACGCTTTCGCTTTAGGCATCTGCGAAACAAGGGATAAATTCACGTCCATTCCTTCAACCTGGAAGTGCGGTACGGCGTACAGTTTCACGCGGAAGAAGCCTGGGTTATCTTCAATATCCTCCACGGTCACTTTCGCATCACGCAACGGGTGAGAAGCCTGCAGGTCGTCACCTGGATCGGTCATTTCAGTGACCAGACCACGTACCCAGGTATTCAGCTCCAGTTCAAGCAAACGGCGGTCTTTAGTAGTACCAATGTTTTCACGCTGAATAAGCTTCAGGTAGTGAGCAATACGTGACAGCAGGAAGATATATGGCAGGCGTGCGTTGATGCGGCTGTTAGCTGTCGCATCGGCTGTGTCATACAAGGCAGGTTTCTGCGCAGAGTTCGCAGAGAAGAAGCATGAGTAATCGCGGTTTTTGTAGTACGACAACGGGATAAAGCCCAGGTTGGCGAACTCAAATTCACGGGTTTCGGGAATCATCACTTCACTCGGAATTTTAACCTGATTGCCGGTGCCGAGATCATATAAGTGGATTGGCAGGTCAGTCACTGCACCACCCGCTTGCGGGCCACGGATCTGCACACACCAGCCGTTTTTGATGAAGCTTTTCACCATATTGGCAGCAAATGCGAATGATGCGTTGGTCCACAGGTATTTGTCGTGATCCGGGCCTTTCACTTCTTCAACATAGTTGAAGCTGCGGACTGGCACCGTGTCCGGGCCATATGGCAGACGGCCAAGTACACGTGGCATCACCAGACCGAGGTAACGGGAATCATCAGACTCGCGGAAAGATTTCCACTTGATGTATTCAGCACGGTCAAAGTAGTTGCCGATGTCTTTAATCGCAGCCACTTCTTCCATGGAATCTTTCAGGAAGAATTTCGGGCCAACAGAGGCGATAAACGGCATGTGTGCCGCAGCAGACACTTTAGAGATGTTGCGCATCAGCGCCACGTCTTGTGGGCTTGCGTCGAATTCGTAGTTGGAAATCACTGAACCAATTGGCTCACCACCTGGGGTGTCGTATTCAGCGATATAGGTGTGCGCGTACAAGCCACTCTGGATGATTTCCGGGGAGTCTTCGAAATCCTCACGCAGATCATCTTTGGAAACGTCCAACACTTCGATTTTCACATTCTGACGAAAATCAGTACGGTCAACCAGGTGCTTGAGGCCACGCCATGCCGATTCGACTTTCTGGAAATCGTCGTGATGCATTACTGCATCAAGCTGGCGGCTAATCTGGTAATCCAGCTCAGCAATATGGTAATCCAGCAGAGTTTTATCGAGTTTTTCAACGCTCTGACCGGAGTTTTTCAGACGCTGTAACAGCACCTGCACGGCCGCGGTTACACGTTCATCAGCAGTGGCATCAGCCAGCGCTTGATTGTCCTGCCAGACATTAATATCAGACAGACCGGAAACCGGGTTGAGGTTTATTTTTTCAAACAAAGAAGCGTAAACACCACCAGCTTCAGAGCGCTCCAGTACAGTGGTCTGGGTACCGGATGAAGTATTTTCATTATTAACTGACATCAGCATTATCTCGTGTTAATCCGTTAATTCGGGAGGGTTACGCTTTCGGTGCGAGGGCATTAAGTTCATCGCGCAGTTCATTGCTCAGCGATGGGTCTTTCAGGATATTTTCAAGCTCTTTTCGGAAAGTGACGTTATCCAACAAATTAGATTTAAGGTCGCGTAATAAATTACGCATAGCCAGCATGGCTTTTAATTGCGGGATCTGCCGAGCAACCTGTTCCGGCTCAAAATCTTTCATCTCACTGAAAGAAAGCCTGACGCTTTCTTCTGAGCCATCACCAGCAAGAGTATTTTCAACAGTAATATTTACAGTCGGGGAAAATTCCGAAAGCACGCTATTGAAGTTATTTTTATTGATATTTATCTTTTCACGTTCAGACAGTGGGCGACTCTCCTGCCCGTTGCTGTAATCACCCATAACAACTAATTTAAGAGGTAATTCAACTTTCTTTTGTGCTCCCCCTGTGTGCAAATCTAATTTTATATTTACGCGTGCTTTAGGTACTTCATTTTGAAAAGAACTTGACACAATTAACTCCTTTTATGGCATCCATGGCAAATCACCGGCGACAAAAAACGCGCTCAGCAATCCAAACGTTAAAATAAGAAGGAAATTCAAGACAAGGCAATATTCTGAGTAAAATAGCATTAACAACTGAGGGGGTGAATAATAATTCCTTATAAAGTACTTTTTCAGAATTATGACTGCATAATAAAAGCACATTACATTTTATAAACTGATATATAGAAGCGTCACCATTTTCATGATGAATACTTTAGTGGTTGATATTTTTACTACAGTGCGTTTGCTACTCTTTGATTATTTAAGAGATGATTCTCCTGTAACAGGAATATGGGATTAACGTACTTAATGTCAGACTGTCGTTATCCCCTCACCTTTTCTTCAGGCTCTGAGCAAAACATCCCTGTTCCGCTCAACTGTAGAGGCTATTTTGTTAGCTACCAATCACCCCACCATCAGCTTTAACAATAACCACAGTGGAAGATCGTGGGCGACTGTTTTTATCACCGTCAGGCCAGGTGGAGACGGCTGTAGGATTTGCCGGATCGCTGATATCGTCACCTGGTTCACCGGGGTGTTGAATATTAATAAATAGCGTGCGGTTATCTGGAGTAAAGGCGATGCCAGTTATCTCACAGCCTCGCGGACCAGTCAGGAAACGACGATATTCGTTGGTACCAGGAACAGTGGCGAGCATCTGGTTGTTGCCCATTCCCTCATAGGCTTTTTTGTTGATAGTGCTGGAGGAGACATCGGTCTGAATCCACAGTACACCGCGATGGTCGAACGATAACCCATCTGCACTGCCAAACTCCGCCCCTTTCATTGAGCCTTTTGTTTTCTCATCTGCACTATCCGGTCTGCCGCCTAGCACCAGGATATCCCACTTGAAGGCGGTTGATGCAGGGTCACCGTTCTCTTCCGTCCAGTGCATGATGTGGCCGTAGACATTATTAGCGCGCGGGTTGGCGGCATCAACGGGTGCTTTGCCCTCCTTGCCACGGTCACTATTGTTGGTCAAGGTGCAATAAACACTGCCTTTTGCATGCGAGTCGACCGCAATCCACTCAGGGCGGTCCATTTTTGTGGCACCCACGGCATCAGCAGCGAGACGCGTTTTAATTAGCAACTCACCCTGACTGGCAAATCCCTTAGTTTCATCAAGGCCCGATTGCCCGTATACCAGCGGCAGCCAGGTGCCACTACCATCGTCATTGAATTTCGCCACATACAGCGTGCCTTCGGAGAGCAGGTCCATGGCAGCATCTCGCAGGCTGGCATCATATTGATTTGTAGAAATGAACTTATAGATGTATTCGAATTTCTGATCATCCCCCATGTAAGCAACTACACGGTTATCCGCCGCCAGGGTAATCGCAGCGCCTTCATGCTTAAAGCGCCCTAATGACGTATGTTTACGCGGAGTCGACGACGGATTATAAGGGTCGATTTCTACCACCCAGCCGAAACGGTTAGGCTCATTAGGCGTTGCATCCACGCTAAAGCGTGGATCGACTTCGTTCCAGCGGTAAGATTCATCGCTGTCGCTAATGCCATAGCGCTTTTCAAGGGCATTTGGCGCAGCTTTTTTAACGAAAATATCCGACCAGTTTTCTTCGCAAGTCAGGTAAGTACCCCATGGTGTATGGCCGTTGGCACAATTTTGCATAGTACCAAGCACTCTTTCACCCTGCGGATCGTCCGCAGTTTTCATTAATTCATGATTTTTGGCAGGCCCTGTGAGGGTCATCGGTGTATTAACAGTAATACGACGCGCAAACTCAGATGGACGAACCACGCTCCAGTTATCGCCCTCTTTTTTCACTTCAATAACCGAAATGCCCATCGCATTTTGGCCCTTGCGCACTTTATCCAGATTCCAGTTCGCCACACCGTCTTTAAACAGCAAACCGTTGTCGATATATTCGTGGTTCATCGCCAGCAAACCGTGATTCGGCTCGTTTCCTCCCAGCGGCAAACTAAACCATGCCATACCATCGTGGTGCATTCCTGCCTGAGCGGCCTGTTCATCAGTAGTGTTACTGCCGTCGGTTTTAAATTCCGGCAGGTTACCCTTTAAACCTACGGCGTCTCCCCAACGGTAAAATGGTCGCGCGATGTAGCCTTCCGGCACCCGCACGGCATCATCCGTTGAAACTTCAATACTGGCAAAACCAAGGGAAGATGGACGTGCCAGAGCCGTTTCTACAGCCCATGCAGCTTGGGATTTTAGCAACGTCGGGAAGGCTACTACGGCGCCCGCGACTGCACCCATTTGCAGGAATCGGCGACGGCTCAAATACGCACTGGCAACATCTGAAAAAACGGGGTTGGTGCTGCGGTTACTGATTTCGTCGTTGTGTTCCTGTTTAAACAACGGCTTAAGAGGTCTGCTCATCATGGCTTCCTTTCGATATTGTTATCAGAAGTGAGCAGTGTAAGAAGGTTTTGTTACACATTTATAACAGCATGAGAAGGCCCTGGCTGTTTGATTACTTATGAACAAACATCCAGTATTAACTTCACCACCCTGTAACAGGCTTAATGTTTTTCGACTAAGGTTTGGTTATTTTTAATAGCGGAATTTAATGTCTGGGCCGAAGTTTTAGCTTTATTTCGTTTTTTCACGACTGAATAGTTTCGGATGCATCAACATATATTAGCTTCTACAATGTGAAAAGCCTGCCACCATAAATACCTCACGCACTCCCCCTTTTCAATAATCCCAGCCTTGAGCTATTACGTTATCTAAATAGAGAATATCTTTCTTAATTAGAATGTTAAGACACCATATCTCCTTTACTTTTGTGATTGTTTACAACTGAAATTATTCTAATTTTGCCAGTTTTTATATCCTGCATTTCAGACCGAAATGACTTATAGCAGACTTTCCTGGATGCAATTATCAAACTCGCCTAATAAAACTTAAAGTGCGCATCTGATCATATTAAAAAACTTAATACATCCTGAAATTGGCATAAAAATGCACCTCATTCTATGGTTTTAATAGACATACAACATTCATCCGTATGCATTATTGACAAACCGCAAGTATCTGAATAGGTGCAAAGATATGAAATCAATCATTAAAATGCGCATATTTTTTCCTTTCATGTTTTTTGCTTTTGTTCCATCTGCAAATGCCGTCGTGGCAACCAACACATTTCAGGTACAAATTACTATTACTGCATCTTGCGTTGTAACCACAGGCGCGGGCGCAAATATTAATCTGGGCTCTGTCGGTAGTACTGCAACTAACACAACCGGGAATAGCTCCTTTACTGTCCAGTGCTCAAGAACCACTCCTTATTTCATCGGCCTTGCACCATCCACAGCTAATGGAGGCAATACCACAGGTGCTGGGTCTATGTCATCGGTCGCTAGCAGTGGAACAAACAGCGATAAAGTCCCTTATCAGTTACATCAAACATCAGGCACAGGGCCCGTCTGGGGTAATACTGCCACCACCACAGCAGTAGGTAACGGTGTTGGAGGAACTGGCTCAGGAGTGGCGCAAACCTATACGGTTTATGCCGTCGCCGCCAGCGCCAACTTTGCACCTGATAGCTATGCGGACACCGTAACCGTTAACGTAAATTATTAATACAAAGGGTTATTTATAAAAATGAAGCCACAGACGCGAACGGCTGTTGGGGTGATGTGCCTGTTATTGGCGGCAATCTTTCCACAAAATACAGTGGCAAGCGGTCTACAAGTTTCGCCTGTGACACTGACCCTTCAAAATATACAAAATGCTGATGGCATCTGGTTAATGAACCAGGGTGAAGAGACCATAAATGCACAAGTTCGCGTTTATAGCTGGAACCAGCAAAGTTATGAAGACCAGCTCAACTCTTCTCAGAATCTGGTTATTAGCCCGCCAATGCTCAAACTGGCACCCGGAGAGAAACAGTTAATTCGAGTGATTCACATGGGGCCCGCCTCAAATAACGTGGAAGAAGCTTATAGGCTGTCAATCAATGAACTACCTCCAGCCGAACTACAAAAAAATAAAATTCAGTTCGTTTTGCATTATTCAGTTCCCGTTTTTATTCAACCGAAGGGTACCAGCGATCATTCAGCAAAATTGCAGTGGGGAATCCAACGTATTGGTGGTGAAGCATTTCTTGAAGTGAGCAATCAGGGGAATAGCCATGCTCAGTTGTCTGGTGCTTCATATATCAACACGCAAGGTAGAAGAAAAGAGATAACACAAGGGCTATTGGGATACGTTCTTCCAGGCGCTACCATGCGCTGGAAATTGCCTTTCCCTGCCTCGGATACTGCCCCCGGAAGCAAATTAGAAGTTACTATAAATGGACAAAAAAAGGTGCAGGAACTTTAAGGTAATCATTAGAATAATGATAGTTCTTCTGCTCGGTGGAATGTTAACGCCAGGAATTACCTCGGCCAATGATAATAATCCCATCACACAAGTGATGAGTAATGATAACGATCATTCCAATGCAATAGACTTGTATCTTGATGTCACCCTGAATGGAAACCATATTGGCATCGAACATTTTAGTGAGCTTGCAGATAAATTATATAGCGACAAAGAAACATTACAAAAAATAGGGTTTAAATTACCTGATGAGTCGGCTCAATCGATTCGTCTTGATAGTCTAAGCCAATTACAATTTGATTATGATGTTTCATTGCAAACACTGAAATTGACCGCCCCTCTTAGCACCTTGAATTTAAATACCACCAAAATCAATCAAGTTGATATTCCTCCGCCCGTCGTCTCCACATCGCGGGGGATGTTACTCAATTATGATGTTTACGCAGCGCAAGGCGATGGAAGTAACGTCAGCAGCTTTACTGAATTACGCGCATTTAATTCTGCAGGCGTGCTGAGCTCGACTCAATTAACTCAATACTCCACGCAAACTGATGGAGTTACGGCCGATAACAATTTCAGTCGTCTTGATACGCAGTGGCGGTCATCGTTTCCTGACAGCCTCCTTAGCTTAACCTTCGGTGACACACTCACCAGCAGCCTTACCTGGTCGCGCCCGACACGCATCGCGGGTATTCAAATTGGCACTGATTTCAACCTGCAACCTAATATGCCGACCACACCGCTACCCTCTTTTTTAGGTTCGGCAACGGTGCCTTCAAATGTGGAATTATTTATAAATGGCATGAAATATTATAACGGCGAAGTCCCTGCGGGTAATTTTGAAATCAACACCCAGCCAAATATCAGCGGTGCGGGCTACGCACAGGTGAATATGACTGATGCGTTGGGACGAACGACGACACAGAGCTTTTCCTTTTACCAGGATCAGCAGCTATTACGCGAAGGCCTGACACAATGGTCAGCTGAACTGGGTGTGGTACGCGAAAATTACGGGATCACTTCATTTGATTACGCCAGCACACCTTCGTTTAGTGGAACCTGGCGGCGGGGTATCAGTAACAGTTTTACAGGTGGCGTTCATTCTGAGGTAAGCAAACAGCTGCTCAATTCTGGATTCAGTATGGACTGGATACCTGGCGGTCGTGTTGGCACCCTATCAACGTCTCTGGCGATGAGCACAGACGCGGGAGACAACGGAATATTGTACAGCCTGGGTTATCGCTGGATTGGCGGCAACTTTAACTTCAGCACCTCGACGATTGCCACCGCAGGTGATTACCGTGATATCGCCAGCCGCTATGGTTCAGCACCACCATCACTTAATAGCAATGTTGTCGTTGGGTACAACATGCCCTCATATGGCAATGTCAGTCTGAGCTACCTGCAATATCGCTACCCACATGAAACGTCAGTACGTTACGCGGGTGCAAACTGGTATGCCGCGGTAGCAAATAATATCTACCTCACTGCTGGCGTGAATCAAAACGTAGACGACAGCCGGGATCGGAACCTGTACCTGACTGCCACATTTATCCTTAGTAATAACCTTACCGCCAGCAGCACAGTACAACGCACGAATGAGGAAACCGGTTATATGGTTAATGCCAGCCGTACCCAGCCTTCAGATGGGGGTTGGGGCTGGAACCTGGCAGCAAGCCAACAATCGTCCCGACAAAACGGCCAGGGAGAATTGGGTTACCTGGGTCGCTATGGCAAAGTTTATAGCGGTTTTAACCGCACCTCCGATACACAGTATGCCTATGCTGGGGGTAGCGGTTCCCTGGTGATGATGGGTGGCGGTTTGTTTGCCGCGCGCACAATTGATGATGGCTTTGCCGTTGTCTCCACCGACGGTATTCCTGATTTACCCATCAAACTGCAAAACAATCTCATCGGCACCAGCAACAGCCAGGGCTTGCTGTTAGTCACACCAATTAAAAGCTATGAAAATAATCTGTTAAGCATCGACCCAATGAACCTACCCGCCAACACGCGTATCGACCAGGTTAATGCTTACGCAACGCCTGCCGACCGTTCTGGCTCGCTAGTCAAATTTGGTATTACACCGGTTCGCGCCGCGCAAATAATCGTGGTTGATGCACAAGGAAAACCGATTGAGGAAGGGACACAGGTAGAGCTGAATGCTAAGCAAAGCCAGCAAACCATCGTGGGTTTTGATGGGCTGGTTTATTTCGATACGCTGGAACTGCATAACAGATTAAAAGTGATGGCCACCAAAGGCACTTGCTCAGTGCAGTTCGATTACCCGCAGAAGGCTGCCAGCATTGCGCAACTTGGCCCATTTGTTTGTCGCTAAGGACGAGATGAATTGGACCTCTTAACGGAAAGGAAACCTGTATGCGTTTAAGAGAGTTATTTTTCTTTGCCGCCTTAAGTTTGTGTCCTGGTGTTAGCCACGCGCTGAGTTGCTCAATAAGTGGCGTGCAGCCCATTAATTTTGGGAATGTAAATCCACTGTCCAGCACAGGTGCTGAAACGTCGATGACGTTCAGCTATTCGTGCAGCAAAGTCCTTACAGATGTGCTTAGCGCGATCACTCTTTGCTTTAATATTGGCGCGTCGAGTAATGGCCAGACTAACCCTCACGGCATGTCTTTTGCTGGCCCACCAGCCAGCACATTAAACTATCAACTCTATCAAAACCAAGCTCATACTGTCGTTTGGGGAAATCAGAACCAGGCTGGAACCCCTCCTCCCATGGCCCAAATAACACTCCTCAATCTCACGCCAGTAACGGGTAGTCTGACGGTTTACGCAAAGCTTACGACACCCCAAATTACCGCTGCTCCCGGTAGCTATTTAGATGTTTTTAATTCAGCCACCGCAAGTGTTACCACGAATACAGGCCTGGCCCTCCCCCCAGCTGACTGCGGCAATGGGACCGGCCCGAGTTTCCCGTTTAACGTGACCGCTGTCGTGACTAAGCAATGCAACATTAGCTTCGTCAATAATATAAGTATTGGCCCGGTAACAATGAATCAATCCAATATCGCATCGAGTAATACTCTTGGTGTCGCCTGCTCGAATAACACCCCTTATTCGATAGGGCTTAGTCCATCGAACGGCAGTACTACAGGAAGTGGGCAAATGAAAACCAGCGGGAGCGGGAGCAATACCGATTTAGTCCCTTATCAGCTGCGTTCAACGTCGGGCCAGGCCGGGACTCCATGGGGAAGTATTACAGCAAACAGTGTCAATGGCACCGGTACCGGATCGACCACTGCATATACCGTTTACGCAACCGTACCCAATGCAAACTACGCCCCGGATAATTACGCCGATACCGTTACCATTAATGTGACGTACTGAAAAAGGGAAATGGCTCACGACCTGATTAACGCGCAGAGCGGGTGCCGGTTAGACCAGGCATCACCTCTTTCATTAGCTCAATAAATTTGCGCAGACGGGCCGGGTAGTAACTCGCGTAAGGATAGAGCAGATAGATGGGTAAAGGTGCAGCCTGCCAATTAGGGAGAACATGCTGCAACGTGCCTTCCGCCAAATCCTCTTTCACAACCCATGATGAAACCATCCCTACACCCAATCCGTTTAAAGCCGCCTTACGCACCGCATACAGGCTATCAGTGCTCAGTCTTGGCGTAATATCGAAGCGGAAAGGGTCACCGCTGGTTACCTCGTTTAACGTCACTTCGTTGCGATAAAAACTACTCAGTGCCACCCAGGGGAGTGTCACCAAGTCCGTGGCTTCATTGACCGGCCCATGGCTTGCAAGCAGTGAAGGAGCAGCCACCACGATACGTGGCACTTCGGCCAGTAGGATGGCAACCACTGAAGGATCGGTGATTGCCCCAACATGAATCGCGCAATCAATCCCTTCAGGGATAAAATCCGGTGAACGATCGTTGAGAATCCACTCAATATTGATTTGCGGATAGCGCGTCAGGTAATCGCCAAGCGGCCCAATCAGCTGATCCTGCCCGAATGCGTGTGGCGCACGCACGCGCAGCACCCCGGCAGGTTCATCCCTGGCACCACTGACTTCATCTTCCAGAAGGTGCCAGTTTTCAATCAACCTGCGCGCATGCTGATAGCAGCGTTCGCCATCATCAGTCAGCTTCATGGTGTGGGTCGTACGCTGGATTAACTTAACGCCAAGCATTTGTTCAAGGCTTTGTAAGCGTCGGCTTATTGTTGGCTGGGTAGTATCCATTTGTGCGGCTGCGGCTGAAAGGCTGCCGCTCTCAACGATTCGCACAAAGGTTTGCAAAATGGCTATACGGTCGCCAGCAGGATTAAAGTTTTTATTCATACGTTAAGTGTATAACAGTTTTACCCCTGCGGGGGCTACAGCCGAAAGCAAAAAATGACAAGAATGGCCGCACATTAACCCACTGGAGCGAGCCATGAGCCAGCTTTCCACAATGACCACATCAACATCCGACACCATGCTGTCTGGAAAAATTGTTTTTCTTCTCGCCCTTGGCGCGGGCCTGAGTGTTGCCTCAATTTATTATAGCCAGCCAATGCTGGGGATTATCGGCAGCACGTTCCATGCCCGTGTCGGTGATGTCGGTCTGGTACCCACACTGACGCAAATTGGTTATGCGCTCGGCATTTTGTTACTCGCCCCACTTGGGGATCGCTTTGACCGCCGTCGTATCATTCTGATTAAAGGCACCCTGCTTTCGTTGACGTTACTGTTGTGCGGATTCTCTTCTTCCTGGCATGTGCTATTGCTCAGCAGTCTGGCGATTGGGCTGGTTGCGACCGTAGCGCAAGATATTATCCCTGCCGCCGCCACACTGGCCTCTGACAGCAATCGCGGTAAAACCGTAGGAATGGTGATGACCGGGCTTCTGGCGGGCATTCTGCTTTCACGTGTATTTAGTGGCATCGTGGCACAACTTTGGGGCTGGCGTAGTGTTTATACTATTGCAGCGGTAGGTGTCTGGGTCGTCACGCTAACACTCTGGTACGTACTGCCCTCTTTCAAGCCGCAAACCACACTCCGTTATCCCGCGCTACTGCGCTCATTAGGCCAACTGTGGATGGAGTATCCGGCTTTACGTCGTGCTGCTCTGGCACAAGGGTTGTTGTCGATTGCGTTCAGCGCTTTTTGGTCAACGCTTGCGATTATGCTGGCAGACCGCTTCCATATGGGCTCCGCCGTAGCCGGTACTTTTGGCCTCGCAGGTGCCGCAGGAGCGCTTGCCGCACCGCTGGCAGGGTCACTTGCTGACCGTCGTGGCCCTGATTTCGTCACTAAAATTGCAGCCACATTGGTTGTTATCTCCTTTGCCCTGATGTTTGTGATGCCGTTTGTTCCCGTCCCTGTGCAACTGGCTATTATCGCCATTAGTGCGGTCGGGTTTGACCTGGGTATTCAAGCCTCACTGGTGGCACACCAGACCATTATCTACGCGTTAAATCCGGCTGCCCGTAGTCGCCTGAACGCTATTATGTTTACCGTCGTGTTTGTCGGCATGGCAGTAGGTGCAACGCTGGGTAGTAAAGCTCTGGAAACCTTTGGCTGGACGGGAATGGTTGGGCTGGCAACGTTCGCGGCACTGTGTGGGCTGCTTATCCGGTTAACGGGGCGCTCCACCAGATAAACAATCACCACCGGGAGGTGGTGATTCGCCAATGAGATTCCAGCAATCACAATCGTAGGGATAACAGGAATTATTGCGCCTCATCCACCGCGTGAATTTGGCCGGTAAATCCTGTCTTAGCAATGGCCGATAGCAGTTGTTGGTTATCAAAATTGTCCGGAACAATGACTTGTGCCTGATGCGTTTTTAATGACGCCTTCGCTTTGATAACCCCGTCGGTACTGCGCAAAGCCTGATTTATCGAAATAACACACAGCGGGCAGTTCATCTGCCCTATATCTATCGTGACCATTTTATTGGCCGCCCAACTCAGAGGCGTCAACAAAAGCAGCCCCAGGCATAAAAATCGCTTCATTCCATACTTTCCCAAATCCAGGGTAAGACATACGGATAAGTGGTCAGGAACAGTACCAGTGGCACTGATAACCAATACAACAAGACCAGCACGCGACGGCTGACAACACTTGTGCATATTGGCTTAGGAGACAAATAGAGCCGCCAGAATCCACGAACCATCAATCCCAGGGAGACGATTACCATGGGAATTTGTAACCAGGGTAGCGTCGGGATCCCTGTGAGTCCTGCTGCTGAAATACCAAACAACAGATACAACAACGGCCCAATGCAGCACAGTGTTGAAGCGCCAGCGGCAATTAATGCCGCCAGCAACGTGACTAAATTACCCTTAATGCTGTTCGGTGCTGACGTAGTCATAGCTAAATGCTGCCGGATCGTAGAAGTTTAAAGGATCGCCATCTACTTCGGCATACGGGTAACCCAGGTTGTTGACATCACCTTGTTCTGCTGCTGGATAAAGCGCGAAATCACGTGCGTGATTAAAGCCCACCCAGTTCATTTCCCAATTGCCAAAGAGATAATCGCTAACCGCTTTTACAGCCGGGTCACCATTCTCTTTCTTCTCGGTCAGACGCATCTTGGTGACATCTGCCGGGTCGGCCGGGAGCCAGCCAAAGCCCACCAGCCAGAACATCGCGCGGCAATGTTGGCCCCCGTTTATTTTTGCAATACCCTGCTCATCCGCGCTACCGAAAGCTTTCTTCGAATACTCGCTAAGCTTGCGGCTGGCACCAAGACGAATACCGAACATTTCGCGCGCAGGAATACCTACCGCGCGGCACAGCGCGACAAAGACGGAGTTAATGTCGGTGCATTTACCACCAAGCTTGCCCGCTTTAAGTATTTCGCCCACATCACCCGTACCGCAACCAATCACAGCATCATCGCGATGCATATGCGTGCTAACCCAGTCGTGAATCAAACGAGCCTGTTTTATCGGTGCTTTTTCGCCAGCGACAATTTTCAGCGCTGTCTCTTTAACGATACCGTCGACAGGAATATGGGGAGTAGCCAGCAAGAAAGGTTTAATTTCGTCCGGGATGACTGCGTCTTGCTCAGGTAGCAACCAGTCGGCCAGTTTATTGTCTTTTAGCACTTCCCAATCACGGGTTTCGACCGTCATATCAACGCGAATATCCAGCGCGCCTTCAGAATCTGGCCAGGTAACAAAAAGCATTCTGGCACCATAACGGTTATTAGCCGTCAGGCTGGCTTTCTGGTAGTTACCGTTGAAGGAAAGGTCGAGCAAGGTCTGAAATGAAGTGTCTTCTGGTACAGGTATCCACAAATTAACTTTGCCCTGGGAACCTGCCGGCGCTTTGAGACTATACGTTTGTGTGACCACAAAACGGCGGGAGGTATCAGAAGATGCGATTGCCGGGTCATCAACACGTTTGGTTCCTGAAAATGCCGGACGAACCAAACCAATAGTTGATAGTGCTGCAACGCTTTTCAGAAAGTTTCGCCTTTCCATTGAGATATACCTTCGTCGCCAGAAAAAGCTGGCGCTTAACCCCGCACCTGCGGAGGTCGGCCGGTATTATGCAGTTAAGTATTCTGCTCAATTATAAACTGGATCAATTGGTCGGCTGTTTATTGCCTCTGTTTACTGATTGCATTCAACATTTCAGATGCAAACCACGCTCAGCGCTGTTCCTCAATCCATTCGTTGCTCCCGGCGGCGAAACTCACTTGGCGATAACCCAACCGCACGATGAAAATCGCGGGAAAAATGGAGCGGATCGTTATACCCCACCTGCCCTGATATTCGACCTATCGATTCCTGCGTCTCCACCAGCAAGCGGCGTGCCTGCGACAGACGGTAATTTTTTAACCAGCGTAATGGACTTTGGTTAAACGTCATTTGAAATAAACGAAATAGTTGCGACTTACTGACCTGGCAATATTGCATAAACTTATCAATATCCCAGTCATCGCTGTAATGGCTATGTATCTGATAAATCAGCCGACCAAGCCCGCGGTGAGTAATGACTGGAGACTTGGTTACCTCGGAACTGCGATTCTCCAGCAAGGTAAAAATAAGTCTGGAACAGAGTTCGTCACAATGCGCATCAGTTACTAAAGTGTGGCTTTTCATCAAACTAAAAATATGGTGATAAATGTCAGTGACCTTTTCAGGGTTATCGAACTGGAACACTGGGTTTTGCGGAACATCTAATATCTGCATGATATTACTGAGTTTTTCGCTATCAATGCGCAACCACAATATTTCCCATGGTTCATCTTTATGGGGAAAGTGTTCATGTGGCCAACGAACGGGTAACCACACCAGGCAGCCTTCCTTCACTTCATAAAGGTTATGTTCTAACCGGACAAAGCCACTTCCCTTCAGGCAAAAGATCAGCTCATGCCCAACAACCGACTGCCGCCGAACATGAAAATTTTCCGCGGTTTGGATATGGCCTGCGCGCAGAATTTGGTAATTCATCAGGGTTGAAAACTTATCTGACTCCCGATACCAGTTCGCCAGGACCTGTGTTTTTTGCGCAAGTTTTTCCATTCCGGATTTCCATTTTGAACAAGAAAATGCTGCAGACACCTTAGTTCATCGTGGCATGGACTCGCGTCAAAAACATGTTATGTCGCTAGAGCACTGATAGATTTTTGAACAAGCTCACAACTTTGTTGACATGGAAATTCTGTCCATATTGCAGGGAATCCCAACTATCACGCTTTCTGCCAAAGCTGCCTAAAGTAAACGTCAGATTCACCGCATAACTAGCCGTGCGTTAACTTAGCCAACAGGAGTAGAAGTAAATGATTGATTTTAACGATCCCCGCCAGGTAGCCAAGGCTATCCAGTTCACTAACGTCAGCCCAGATTTGACTCGTGAAGGGCTCATCCAGCACCTGAATATTTGCCTGGAGTATCAGTTTGACGCTGCGATGATCGCGCCTTGTTGGGTATCCGTAGCAAAAGATGTACTGAAAGGCAGTGGCGTACGTGTTGCAACCACCGTGAACTTCCCGCAAGCCAATGACACCACCGCAATGAAAATTGCTGTGGTGCGTGAACTGGCTAAAGAAGGTGCGGATGAGTTCGACTTCCCACCAAACCCAGGCTTTTTACTCGGTGGTATGGATGACCTTTATTTTAACGAGCTCAAAGAAGTCACCCACGTGGCACATGATTTGGGCATGAAGGTCAAAGCGATGCTGGAATTTGGCTTCATTACCGAAGAAGCAATGAAAATCAAAGCGACGCGTTTTGCCTACGAAGCAGGCATTGATTGGGTGAAACAATCCAGTGGTTGGGGCAAAGGTGGATGTGCTGCAACCGTGGAAGATGTTCAACTTCTCAAAGCGAATATTCAGGCACCTTGCCGCGTAAAAGTTTCCGGTAAAGTCAACACGCTGGAAAAAATGAGAGAAATGTTCATTGCCGGTGCAGAACTGGTAGGCACCAGCTCAGGCCCTGAACTGGTGAAAGGCCTGACCGGGGACATCAACGCTTACTGATCGATGGAAGCCGTCGGCATCTGACCGACGGCATTCTCAATGAAAACAAACAGCACAATTAACGGAGTATGTGATGAGTGTATTTATTCTCGGTAGCTACGCGAAAGCATTGGTTATGACGGCTGACCGCATTCCATTGGCTGGTGAAACGCTAATTGGCCAGGATTTTCGCCAAACCTGGGGAGGCAAAGGTTCTGACATGGCGGTGCAAGCAGCACGCCTGGGGGCTGATGTCTCTTATGCGGGTGTGGTGGGTGATGATGCGTTTGGACATGAATTTGTCAGCCTGATGCAGCAAGAAGGCGTGGATATTCAGGCGCTGACCCTGTCTGCCGAATTGCCAACGGGCGCCGGGCTCATCATCAAAGATAACGAAGCACGCAATATCATTGTCGTGGATATGGGTGCTAACAAGCTCTTTACCCCAGCGCTGGTAGATCAGGCATTGCCACAACTCAAGAAAAGCAACGTTGCCCTGGCGCAGCTTGAAATCCCTTTGGAAACTGCACTCTATGGGCTTCGAAAAGCAAAGGATTTGGGCAAAACAACGATCCTCAACCCTGCACCCGCCCGCAATTTGCGTGGGATTGACCTGAGTGCAATTGATTACCTGACACCCAATGAAACCGAAGCGCGCGTCGCACTGGGACTTGAGCCAGATGATGCCCGCAGCAACCGGGAAATTGCCGATCTCTTGCTGGAAACAGGCTGCAAATATGTCGTGATGACATTAGGTGACGCGGGTTCCGCTGTTTTTAGTCACAACGGCACGCAAGAAATCCCGCCATGTAAAGTCGACGTTGTGGACAGTAATGGCGCAGGCGACAGCTTTAATGCGGCACTCGCCGTTGCACTTGATGAAGGCCAACCGATAGCCGAAGCCGTCTTGCTGGCGAATGCCACTGCGGCCTTGTGTTGTACCGACTGGGAAACTGTCCCTTCCTATCGCTACCGCGCAGATGTGGATGGCTTTATGAAAACCATGCTCGTTGCAGAGGAATAATAAAAATGAGACCCGATAGAATCTTACACCCTGAACTCGCCGCTGCATTAGCCACTCTCGGTCACACCGACATTGTATTAGTGACAGATGCCGGCTTCCCGATCCCACCACATGCAAAACGTATTGATTTGGGATTCTGGCCTGGCACTGTTGATGTACTGGAGATCCTGCGCGTGCTGCGTCAGGAGATGTTTGCCGAAGAAGTGCATTTTGCCAGTGAAGTGCGTGATTGCCATCCGCAGCTTTATCGTGATGTACAAACCATCTACACCGGCTCCGGCGCGGAATTCCACGAAGCCAGCCACGAAATCTTATGCCACGACATTGCCCATCGGGCAAAAGTGGTCATCCGCTCGGGTTCATTCAATCCATGGGCTAATTTTGCACTGATTGCCAGTACTGACCCCTTTGCCTGGTTTACCGAACAATCGGGTGTGCAGCCCCTGCCCGCTTACGTAGCAAGACGCCAGCGTATCCGTGACAACGTTGTACCAGAGCTCAAATAACAGGGAACGATCATGAAAGCAGCCGTCGTTAGCCAGCGCCATCCTGGCAAAGTCGAAATCCAAAAGATAACGCTACGTGCGTTAGAGGCCGGGGAAGCTTTAGTCGAAGTGGAATGCTGTGGCGTATGCCATACCGATTTACATGTAGTTCAGGGAGATTTTGGCCCCGTACCGGGCCGTGTTCCTGGTCACGAAGGTATCGGTATTGTGCGTGCTATCGCCAATGACGTCACCAGTTTGCATATTGGTGACCGCGTCAGTATTGCCTGGTTCTATGAAGGATGTGGAGTCTGTGAATACTGCGTTAGTGGACGAGAAACCTTCTGTCGTAAGGTTAAAAATGCAGGTTATAGCGTTGATGGTGCTATGGCTGAGCAATGTATTGTCAAAGCTGATTACGCGGTAAAAGTGCCTGCCGGGCTTGACCCATTAATCGCCAGCAGTATTACCTGTGCCGGCGTCACCACCTATAAAGCCATCAAAGTGTCAGGTATTCGCCCTGGGCAGTGGCTGGCTATCTGGGGTGCAGGCGGGCTTGGCAACATGGCGATTCAGTATGCACGCAATGTCTTTAACGCCCGGGTTATCGCCATCGATATTCAGGACGATAAACTTGCTCTGGCTCGTGAATCAGGTGCTGAGATAACGCTAAACGCCATGCGTGATGACGTGCCTGCGCGGATCCATGAAATCACCTCGGGTGGGGCGCATAGCGCTGTTGTGGTTGCCGTAGCTCGCAGCGCATTTAATCAAGCGGTCGACAGCCTCCGAGCCGGTGGCAAAGTCGTTTGCGTCGCCGTCCCCCCTGGTAACCTGGACTTGAATATCGTCAAAACTGTTCTTGATGGTATTGAGATTGTCGGCAGCCTGGTCGGTACTCGTCAGGATTTAGCCGAAGCCTTCGAACATGCGCTTGCCGGGCGCGTTAAGCCAGTGGTTCATTCTCGTCAACTCGATGAAATAAATGACATTTTCTCAGAAATGGAGAGCGGCAGCATTCAAGGTCGCATGGTGATTGATTTACGCACGCCCCTTTCCGAAACCCAGGCGCTGGAACAGGAGTTGATCGCATGAAAATCACCGGTTGGCGCACGCTAAAAACTGTTCATCGCTGGGGTCGCCCGATTGGCGATGTTAACGGCACCGTTGAGTCTGGCGTAACAGAAGTTCCCCTGCTTATCCTGGAAACAGATGAGGGAGTTTCTGGCATCGGCCTCGGTGGGCATGCCGATATTGCACGCATCTTTCCGGCAATTGAAGGTGAAGACCCACGCGCGGTAACCGCACTTTATGACCGTATGCAGTCATGGGTATTTAAAAGCGGCCATGCCGGCAGTGTCTTTGGCGCGATTGGCGTGGTGGACATGGCGCTGTGGGACCTGAAAGCGAAACTGGCGAACCAACCGTTGTGGCGGTTACTTGGCGCGCGTCAGCCCTTTGTTCCAGGTTATGCCTCCGGGCTGGATTTCCCTTTATCGCTGGAAGAACTCGTCAACCTGCACAGCCGTTTTGCTGAACGTGGTTTCAGTGCCTTCAAAATTAAAGGTGGCCTCGATGTTGAACAAGATATTGAACGCTTACGAGCGGTGCGGGAAGTGTATCTGCTTAATTCACCGTCTCCCGCAATGATGATTGATGTGAATGAGTCGATGAGCGCCAAACAAGCGGTGCGCTATGTGCGACGCCTTGAAGAAACACTTGATCTGACCTGGATTGAAGAACCTGTCAGACGTTGGGATGCCGCAGGCCACGCGCTTATTCGCCAGCAAACAAACTGTGCTGTCGCTACCGGGGAAAACCTCACGGGTATCGAACAGTTCCAGCCGTTGTTACGCGAACAAGCGGTGGATGTCTTGCAGGCGGGCATGTGTTGGGGAATAAGCCATTTCCTGCGCGTAGCAAACCTTGCTCATGCTTTCAGTTTACCGGTAAGCCCCGTTGGCTATAACGCAAACCCTGTTGCGCACGCTGCAGCGGCTGTTCCCAACCATATGAGCTGTGAAATTCAAGATCTCAGTTTCCCTCTGGGCTTGCACGTCGACCAGCGCATCGAAAATGGCGGGATCATGTTGGGCAACACGCCAGGGCTTGGCATCACGTTTGATGAAACCACGCTTGCACAACAATTGAATGAAGGTAGCTGGACGCTTCCGCAAGGGCCTCATGTTCGTCCAGAACGTGCCGGGCTGCGCTTGTCCCTCAGGGCTGCGCAAAATAATGAATGAAAAAGGAACAGGAAAAATGAAAACAGTAGCTTTAGGGCGCACAGGCATTCAGGTTCCCGTACTGGCAATGGGTGCTGCCTCACTTGGCAGTATTTATCACCCGGTATCACAACAACAAGCTAATGATACGGTAGCCACAGCACTAGAACACGGCGTTAACTATTTCGACGTCGCACCTTATTACGGTTTAACCAAAGCAGAAACCGCATTGGGTGGCGCATTGAAGGGCGTCCCACGCGCAAGTTATACCCTCGCAACCAAAGTAGGTCGCTATGGCGACAGCCAATGGGATTTCTCCCGCGAAGCCACTTTGCGCAGCATTGATGAAAGTCTCGCTCGCCTGGGTGCTGATTACATCGACGTTATTCAGTGTCATGACATCGAATACGGTGATTTGCACCAGTTAGTTGAAGAAGCACTCCCGACGCTTCGTGAACTCCAACAAAGTGGCGTAGTACGGCATGTTGGCATCACTGGCTACGACCTTGCACTGCTTGAAAAACTGGCCGTGGAGCAGAAAGTCGATACCGTCATGGCCTACTGTACCTGGACGTTACAGGACCGCCGGTTAGGCGATGTTGCCAGGCGATTAAACCAGGCCGGGATCGGTGTGTTGAATGCCTCCCCACTTTCGATGGGATTACTCACTCGCGGCGGCGCGCCAGCCTGGCACCCGGCACACGAAGATATACAGAATGCCTGCCGTGCCGTCTCTGCGTTGTGCGATCGTGAAGGCGTGAATATTTCCCAGGTCGCATTGCAGTTTGCACTGACCACGGCGGCTGAACAAGGTATTGCCACTACCGTTATCGGCACCGCCAGCAAAGCAAACATGCTTGATAACGTGCGCTGGTGTGAACAACCGCTGGATGCCGCGTTGCTGCAAAAAATTGATGAGCTGATCGCACCCGTTCTCAATATTGGCTGGGATGTGCTGCCAGGCAATGGGGGAAAGGCCCAAAAATGACGCTAATAGACAGCCACCTGCATCTGTGGGACCCACGTATTCTGCACTACGGCTGGCTTAGTGATGTTCCGGCGCTCAACCATCCACATTTGCCGGAAGATTTAGCCGCAGAAGGTACGGCCCCGAATGCCGCCATTGTGGTACAGGCAGAGTGCACAGCGGATCAGGCGCTGGCTGAGGTGAACTGGATTAACGAACGGGCAGAACATTCGCCTTTTCAAATTGCCGGTATCGTGGCCTGGGCACCGCTAGAAAATGGAGAGGCGGTAATACCGCTGCTACGCCAGTTACGCACCCTGCCGCGCGTAGTCGGTATTCGTCGCTCGCTTCAAAATGAACCTGATGCATTGTTTTACGATGCCCATTACCGCGCAGGTTTGCTGGCAGCCGCTCAGGAAGGTTTTGTTCTCGATTTATGTGTCCGTGCACATCAATTACCGGCGGTGCATCATCTGTTGAGTTGGCTGTCTGCGCACCAACCGAATGCCAGGGTAGTGCTGGACCATATGGGGAAACCAGGGATTATCAACAATGCCTGGCAAGAATGGCAAGACGCGTTCGCGCAACTGGCTGAGTTCCCTTCCCTGTGCTGCAAGATTTCCGGGCTACCTACCGAGGCGGACTGGCAAACATGGGACGATGAACAACTCGCTCCGTGGATCCATCACGCGATTAACAGCTTTGGGGCTCATCGCTGCTTATTTGGGGGGGACTGGCCAGTGGTCAATTTAGCCGGGGGGTATTCTCGCTGGAAACAATGTGTCGAAAAGGCCATCGCCAATCTGCATGCCCGCGACAAACACGCCATTATGGGTGGGAATGCTCGTAATATTTATTTATCAGATTCAGGAGGGGAATGACAAATAAGGAACAAGGTCTGGATGTCGTTTATTTCGCAGTACCCTACTGAAAAAATAATTGAGGAAATAAGCATGTCTGATAATAGTAATGCACTGCACCCTACAAATGCAGGCGGTAAGTTTATAGATAAGGCATCAGAAAATACACTGCACGTAACCGGGAGAAGAAAGCGGATACTTCTTGCTTCATTGTTTACTAACTTCTTCGTATTACTGGCTCTCTATTGCGGTGTTATTTCTGTTTTATTACCTAACCATATAGCGCAGATCGATCCGGCAAATAAAGCCAATAACCTGGCGATTGTCATGACCTCGGCGCTGTTATTTACCATTTTTGCTCAACCAATTGCAGGCGCCTTATCCGACCGTTGCCGTTCAACCTGGGGGCGGCGTGCACCGTGGATTGTCGGAGGAGCTCTAATTGGCGGCCTGGCAATTTTTGGGATTTCAATGACCACCACCGTTGCCGGTATCGCCGTGTTTTGGCTTATGGCAGCCGTTTCGCTTAACTGTATGAACGGGCCCCTCGCCACCGTAGTCGCAGACCGCTTCTTACCGGAAAACCGTGGTATTGCTTCTGGGTTTGTGGGGGCTGGCTCAACAGCTGGCGGTACGGTCGGTATTATTGTCGCCGGTTATCTGGCATATAACCTGCAACTCGGTTACCTGGTGTTTGGTCTTGCGATCATCGCCTGTTGTGTAGCGTTTGTCCTGATAAACCGCGAGCCCTCTACCCGCGCACTTGAAGTTGAACCATTCAAATGGGGCACCTTCTTCAAAAGTTTCTGGGTAAGCCCACGCCAATATCCTGATTTTGGATGGGCGTTCTTAGGCCGCTTCGCCATGTTCCTGGGATATCAAGGGGTTGTAACCTATCAGCTGTATATTCTTCAGGACTACATTGGTTTAAGTGTTAAAGACTCTAACTATGCCATCGGGACTATTTCGGTTATTACCCTGGTGACATTACTGTTCTCCGGTCTGGTGTCGGGCTATCTTTCAGATAAGTATCAGCGCCGTAAAATTTTTGTTTTTGCCTCCAGTATTCTGATGGCAATTGGCCTGATGGTCCCGCTATTCGTGCCGACGCTCAACGGTATGTATTATTATGCGGCTATTCTGGGTCTTGGTTACGGTGCTTATACCTCTATTGATATGGCACTGATGACCCAAGTATTACCCGGTGGTGGAAAACAAGCAGGCAAAGACATGGGTATTTTGACCATTGCCACTGTGTTACCGCAATCTTTCAGTCCAATATTATCCGCATGGTTATTATCAACATTTAATAATGACTATTCGACTCTTTTTATTGCCGCAATCATCTTTGTTTTTGCATCATCATTTTTTGTATTACCGATAAAATCAGTTAAATAAAAAATGTTTTAATTGCAGGCAAGGTCACACTTATTAATAGGTGCGAGCGCCTTCGCCTGCGCTTAACGACAAGGAGCAGTAATAATGTCACAACGAATGATATTAAATGAAACATCCTGGTTCGGGCGTGGAAGTCGCAATCAGCTGATTGCAGAAATTGAGCGTCGTGGATTTAAAAAAGCGTTGGTCGTCACTGATTCAGGGCTGGTGAAATGCGGGATCGTCGGGAAGATCACCGAGTTACTCGATAATGCCGATAAAGCCTGGTCACTTTATGATGGCGTCGTCCCTAACCCGGGAATTAACGTGGTGAAACATGGCGTTGAGGCTTTCCGCCAATGCGATGCCGATTATCTGATTGCCATCGGCGGCGGTTCACCACAAGACACCAGCAAAGCGATTGGCATCATTATTAACAATCCTGAATTTGCAGACGTTCGCAGTCTGGAAGGATTCACACCCACCACCAAACCCTGCGTGCCAATTATCGCCATCCCCACCACGGCGGGCACTGCGGCAGAAGTTACAATCAATTACGTGATAACCGACGAAGAAAAGCAGCGTAAATTTGTCTGTATTGACCCACACGATATTCCCCAGGTTGCCATTGTTGATGCCGACTTAATGGATGCCATGCCCGCGCCGCTAAAAGCCGCAACCGGAATTGATGCACTCACCCACGCAATCGAAGGCTATATCACCCTGGGAGCATGGGCGCTAACAGACGCACTCCATCTAAAAGCGATTGAGCTTATCGCGCAATCGCTGCGTCAATCCGTTGCAGGACAGCCCGAAGCGGTAGAACAAATGGCTCTCGCGCAATACATAGCCGGAATGGGTTTCTCGAATGTTGGGTTAGGACTGGTTCACGGTATGGCTCACCCGCTTGGTGCCTTTTACAACACGCCTCACGGCGTCGCGAATGCGGTTCTGCTGCCCTGGATAATGGAATGGAATGCTGATTTTACCGGTGAAAAATACCGTGATATCGCGCGAGTGATGAGTGTTGAGCACGCCAGTACGTTACCGTTGGCTGAGGTTCGCCAAGCTGCGGTAAATGCCGTCTGGCAGTTAAATAAAGATGTGGATATCCCGGCATCTCTGCGCGAGGTGGGCGTGAAAGAAAAAGATATTTTGACACTCTCACAAGCAGCGCTGGACGATATTTGTACCAGTGGCAACCCACGTGCGGTCACGCTTGAGGCGATAGTCTCGCTTTACCAACAAGCATTCCATGGACCACGTATTCAATAACCTGCTGGAGAAAATCATGAGTCAGCCTCGTTTTAGTGGTGTCATTCCCCCGGTTCCCACTCTGTTTAATGAACAGGGTGAATTTGATAGCGTTGCACAAGCGATACTCATTGAGCATTTGCTGTCATCGCCAGTCGATGGCCTGTTTTTCCTCGGCAGCGCCGGAGAATTCGCCCATATGTCGGAAGCCCAGCGCACGCAAGTTGCTGAGTTTTGCGTACGCCAGGTGGCCGGCAGAAAACCCGTATTGATCGGTATCGCTTACTGTGGCACGCAACAAACGATTGATGCCGGTCTGCATGCCCAGCAAATTGGTGCGAGTGGCGCTGTGGTGGTTAACCCATGGTACAACCCGCTCAGTGAAGCGAACCTGCTAAACCACTACAAAACGATCGCCAATGCACTTGAATTGCCGATTATTCTCTACAACTTCCCTGCGCTGACCGGGCAACCGCTTCCTGTTAACGTGATCCGCGAACTGGCGTTGAGCTGTCCCAACATTGTCGGCCTTAAAGATACCGTCGATACCTTATCGCATATCCGCGAGACGATTCATGCAGTGAAACCGCACCGCCCTGACTTCGCCATTTTCGCCGGTTATGACGAGTACCTGCTAGGCACCTTGATTCTTGGGGGTGACGGTTGTATCCCGGCTAGCGCGAACTTTGCACCCCAACTCACCTGCGGAATTCTTGACGCGTTCCGTAAACAAGATTTCTCGCGAGCAGTTGAATTGCAGCAGTCGCTTTCCTGGATACCGCCTCTTTATAGTATGGATTTGCCATTCTATAACGCAGTGAAATATGCCTTGCAGTTAATTGGGCTAGATATACCTGTGCATTCACTGCCTCCGGCATCCCCATTAACAGAAGAAATGAAAATTGAAATAAAAAATATTCTGCTACGTGCAGGAGTTATTAATAATAAGGAATAGGCCCATGAGTAAATTACGCCGTTTCGGCTGTGTTGTTCAGGTCAGGCCTGAGAAGCTGGAATATTATAAAGCGTTACATGCTAACCCGTGGCCTGAAGTCAATGCCATGATTAAAGAATGTAACTTACGTAACTTCTCTATTTATTATAAAAATGGATTACTGTTCAGTTATCTTGAATATATGGGTGACGATTACGAAGCCGATCAGAAAAAGATGTCTGCACACCTGAAAACTCAAGAGTGGTGGCAAGAAACTGGCCCCTGCCAGAAGCCGCTAGATGGAGAGCCAGAAGGAACTCTATGGGTTGAGATGGAAGAAATATATCACCTCGATTAACTGAAAAATAAAATAAATAAACCCTGCTCTTGCGCCATTTAACTGGCGCAGGGCTTTTCATTACCTTTTTTATATCTGACAAACGATTGACGAGAATAATATGAAAATGACTTCTGCTGCACTTATAGGCTGCGGGCTTATAAATATATTATCGATTCCTCATGTCATTGCCGCCCCTGGATTAACCATTGAAGAACGCCTTAATCAATTAGAATTACGACTGCAAAAGGCAGAATCCCGAGCCACTATTGCCGAGCAAAAGAATGAAAAATTACAGGCTCAAATACAACACAGCGAACAACAAGCTCAACAGGCGCAAAAAACGACGCAGGATTTAGAAAAACGCACCAAACATATTGAGAAAGTCACCCCGGATGACAATGGTTATTTCGAACTTCATGGCTACGCGCGTTCAGGAATGATGACAACACAAAATGCCCGTCACGCCCAGGGTGGCCCTTATTTGACCCCTGCAGGGCAAACGGGTGGCGCGGTCGGGCGTCTTGGTAATGAACCAGATACCTACGTCGAAGTTTATCTGGAGAAAAAACAACGCCTTGATAACGGCGCAACAACACGCTTTATGACGATGATCGCCGATCAGCAAAAGAGTTATAACGACTGGACAGCAGACTCCAGCACTTTAAACGTCAGCCAGGTGTTCGCGGAAATTGCCTCCTTGCCAAGTTTTACCGGTATTTTTAAAGACACTACGTTATGGGCTGGTAAACGAGTGGATCGTGATAATTTTGAAATCCCATGGCTTGATTCAAAATTTATCGCACTAAATGGTACGGGTGGCGGTATTTACGACATCAAGTGGAGTGACGACATCCACAGTAATTTTTCATTTATTGGTCGTAGTTTTGGTGACGTAGACATCGTAAATAATGACGTTCAGAACTATATCCTGACGGCAAATAACTACGTTGGCCCAGTGCAGTTATATGTCAGTGGAATGAAAGCTAAAGATAATGATGAACGACAAATCCCGAACGGAATAAAAGTCTTTAATGCGGCAGACCAGGGTTACACCACATTGCTGGGCTACAAAACCGATAGCTTCTATGGCCTGACTAAAGGTGAATCACGCAGTGCTATTTCCTGGGGGCAAGGACTGGGTGCCGAAGTTAAAAATATCGGTACAGACCCTGCATTACTATCGGATGCGAAAACGCTGCGCCTGGCAAGCTACGGTATCGTGAATCTTGCCAAAGACTGGGATTTTGCCCCTTCTGTACTGGCGCAGCATAGTAGCGATCGTTACGTAAAAAATGATGACTACCGCTGGATCACCCTTAATGGTCGCTTAATGCAAAATATCACCGAAAACTTTGTATTAGGATACGAAGCCTCCTGGCAATATATGGATTTAGACCCGAATGGTTATCTTGATTACCAGAAAGTCCACGGTAACTTTTACAAGCTGACCTTTGCCCCAACCTTCCGCGCTGACAATATTTCGCCATTCTTCAGCCGTCCTGAATTGCGCTTCTTCGCAACCTGGATGAACTGGGATAAATCGCTGGATAATTACAGCCCGCACGATACGCTCGGCGAGAAAGACTTTACTGCCGGTGGCGAGTGGAGTTTCGGGATTCAAATGGAAACCTTCTTTTAACAGTAATCTTGCGGCCTCTGGTAATCAGAGGCTGTTTTATTCCCCCCCGCTAGCCCTTTGCAAAATATTCGCACCATAAACTGGTGTATTTATGAACTGACTCACATAACCATTGCCCTGAGATTTGCATCCATGTTGTGGAGAATTCCACCTATGACACTATTTGGCACTGCAGTCTAAAGTGAATCCATCTCTCTCAACTTCACCGCGATTACTGAGGGTTCTATGGATACTTTATTACGTCAATTAGAGCACGCCACGCGACCCGTTCTTCCAAAACGACCGGATTATAAAATCGGGATTATTGGTGCCGGTTTTATTGTTGAACATTGCCACCTGGTGGCATACCAAAAAGCGGGTTTCACAACATACGCCATTACCTCCAGAGAACAGACACATTGTGATCGGCTCGCTGAGTTGTTTGGTATCGAAAAGGTTTATACCACCTGGCAGGAGATGGTCTGCGATCCGCAAATCGAGATTGTAGATATTGCCGTTCCACCCCATGTGCAACTCGAGATTGTGCGCTTTATTTGTGGGCCAGATTCTCCAGCCAAACACATCAAAGGGATTCTTTGCCAAAAACCTCTCGCAATGTCTTTGGAAGATGGACAAGAGATTGTCCGACTTAGTGAAAAAAGTGGCATCCCTGTCGCGGTAAATTCGAATATGCGCTATGACCCGTCGATACGCGCATTGAAATACATTATTGAGAATCAACTGATTGGTACCCCGGTAATTGCCAGTATTGATATGCGTGCAATTCCTGACTGGCAGATCTTTTTACAGCAATATAAAAAGCTTGAGCTGTATGCCATGGCTATCCACCACATTGATGCTTTCCGGTTTTTATTTGGCGACCCTGTAAAAGTCACCGCAGTATGCCGGACTGACCCACGCACTTCATTTGAACATACCGATGGGATCACCCAATACACCTTCCAGTACGCGAACGGCCTGATTGCAACAAGCCTTGATGATGTGTGGGCGTGGCCAGGTGAGCCATGTGCCAAAAATAATTACATCAACTGGCGCGTTGAAGGAACGGCAGGTCTTACCGAAGGCGATTTTGGCTGGCATCGCCGCGAACCGGAATATTGTGGCAGCACATTGAAACTGGCCTCGCACGATTATCCAGGGCAATGGATATCACCCCAATGGGAAAAGCAATGGTTCCCTGATGCCTTCATCGGCACCATGGCAAATTTAATGTGCGCCATTGAAGATCATGTTCCACCACAAATTAGTGCAAAAGATAATCTCAAGACCCTGGCTTGCATTGAAGCAAGCTATGTCTCTATTCAGGAAGAACGAACTGTCTATCTCAACGAAATATTACCGGAGAATACACAATGATTAACGTTGGCATATTTACAGGTTATTACCCCTACACCCTGAGTGAGACTATCCATAAAATTAAGCAGGCGGGTATGGGCTGTGTGCAATTAGACCTTGAGTTTACTGATGTTGATTTACGGCGCGGGCATATTACTCCGGCAAAAGCACATCAGGTACGCGATGCTTTTCGCCGCGCTTCGCTGCCTATCGTAGCTATTTCGTCCTATACCAACTTAGTCCACCCTGACTTGCAAAAACGTGCAGAAAATATTGCCGCAGTGAAGGAAATCCTCGCCCACGCACGTGACTTTGGCACCCCTTATGTGATCAGTGAAACGGGCACCTACAACACAGACAGCGATTGGCTTTACGATCCAAAAAACAGCACAGAAGAGGCTTATCAGGAATTTAAAGCCATCGCCAAAGAGTTAGCGACTTTTGCTTATGAGCACAACGCTGTGTTCCTGGTCGAAAACTACGTCAATAATATCATCGGCTCTGTTAGCCAGGTCGCCCGGTTAATGCGCGAAGTTGACCATCCAGGTTTAGGCCTGGCGCTGGACCCAACCAACTATTTTGATGATAAAAATATCGACGCTATTGATGAAACCCTCTATAGCATTTTTGATGTGCTGGAAAGCAAAATCAAAATTGCCCATGCCAAAGACTGCATACGTACCGATGCGGTTGCCGAAAAGTTTGGCGGCGGCGCAGCTGAACATAACAGCTTCCGTGGCGCAGGTTCGGTGGAATTGCCAGCCGCCGGATTAGGCTCGCTGAATTACCCACTCTATGTAGAACTGTTAGCGCAAAAATACCCGAATATTCCGCTGATCATCGAACATGTTGATGAGCATGATATTTCCCGAGCTAAAAGCTTTGTGGACGAGGTTTTAATGATGGCAGGTGGCTAAGCTTTTTCCCGGAGGCCTGTTTAAAGGCCTCCTATTTGGAGCAAAAATATTGAGGTATGAAAATAATCTGCACCCTACCTAAATCACTTTCTTGCATATATGAAAACCCCATCCCACAGTGCCAGGTATCAAAACGAGCCTGGTGTCTGAAATGATTCTACTGAGCTTTGGTTCACCCCAGATGTATTAACCTCTCTGCGCTGTTAAAGCATGAGTGATTAAAGTTGATAGTTTTTCAAGCTTGAGAGCAAGTTGAAGGCTCAACCAGACATACCCGTGGATAGCATTTTCAACGACCTCATCCCCCGGATGGGCTACTAACAACTCATGCAATTCTTTCGTTATATCAGTTAAACGCTCACTATTTGCCACCGCGGGTGATGGATTTCCCTCATGCAGAGCCATGGCCAGTGTTTGCAACGTTTTCTGAGTCATCTGCTGCACTTGTGCAAGAGTGCGCGAATTCAGAATAAGAAAGCGGCTGCTGCGCGAGGCCCAATGAGCATTAGACTGTAATACTTGCGTAGCGATCATATCTCGGGCAATGGACTGAATCTCGTTTAGAAGCTCTTTAGATATTCCAGCCTCTCGACTTGCCGGCATAATCAGGTTGCGCATATTCACCACATTCCCGAGTATTCGTGAGTCCAGTTTCGTCAGGTTTGGCCGACTCAGAACATTCCAGGAGAAGCCCGTAGCATTTATTTTCGAAAAATCAGTCAAAAAATTCGCTAACTGGATACGCCAGTGAATAAAGGCCCGTTGCGGGTAGATACTGGTAAAAAGCATTGCCAGAATACAGCCAAGGATAATATTTGTACTACGCCATAATGCAGTTTGAAAATCACCAGCCGGAGCACTACTTACTACCGCCATTGTGATACCAATAAGCAAGGCGGCATATGGACGCTTACTCATTGTTAAATAACCACATATAAATAGTGCACAACCGCACCATGCCATCATTAAAGGCAATGAGTACATTTCAATATGCAAGGCGATGATACCCAATATCGCACCAGTTAACGTACCTGCCATACGTTCAAATGCGCGAGGAATAACATTCCCCCAAAAGCTTATTGGCCCCATAACCACCACGAGTGTAATAAGTGGCCAGGAATGGTCTGGTAAATTCGCCATCCTGATTATCAGGAATGTCAATACGAACGCTACAGCGATGCGGATGCCATGTATTATGCGGTAATTGTGATGAATATATAATTCCCGAGGGCCTATCGGCCTGTCACGATGCACCGAAAAAATAGATTTCTTCATTCACTCTTTACTCTGGATAAACAGTACCATGGCAATAAAAATTGACATGCACACTCGATCACCCTGTGTTTAAGCTATTTCTTTGAATTCCATAGATTGAACGATACCTGTCGAATGCAAGACAGATACCGTTTTATTTATATATACTAAGCGATTTCTTTATTCATCAGACATTATTTCAGCCTGTGCTGCGGCGACATTATTAATAAACTTTTTCACAATTGGCGAGCGCTCATGTACCCGGCTGACTAACGCCAATGGAATATAAGCTCCCTCTTCCGTGATATCATAAAATGCAACACCGGATGATGAGTGACTCATGGCTTTCATTGATGAGGGAACAATCGAGACTCCAACGCCTGCAGAAACCAGATTAATAATGGATGATAATTGTGGTGCAGTTTGCTTCACCGTTGGGACACAACCTGCTTTTTCAAACAACGCAACGATTGTGTCGTGCAGGTGCACACTGTAATCTCGCGGACACAGAATCATCTCTTCATTTGCCAACTGATTCAATGTGATATGACTTTGCGCGATATACGGATGTTGCTCAGGCAACACAATTGCCAAAGGCTCCTGGAGAATTAAATGAAGCTCCAGCAGTTCACTATAAAGATGGTCAGTACGGACAAAAGCCACATCAATAGCGCCATTTTCTACGGCTTTAATGAGATTATCGGTGTGCGCCTCATCTAATTGCAGGCTGACGTTTTTGTAATCGCTTTTAAATTTTTTAATACTACGCGTGACCACGGAATTAAATGACGAAGATGAAGTAAAACCAACTTTAAGCACCCCAAGTTCGCCACGCGAAGCGAGAAGTGCTGATGATTTTGCTTCTTCTACCAAACCCGGCAACACTTTTACCGCATCATAAAATGCGGTTCCCGCGGAGGTTAATTCAACGCCTCGGGCGATGCGATGAAACAATTTGGTACCAATTTCATTTTCCAGATCTCGTATTTGTATACTGAGAGGCGGTTGGCCAATACCCAGCACTTCTGCTGCATAGGTAAAGCTTTTGGCATCGGCAACGGCCAGAAAATAACGAATATGTCTTAACTCCATTCGCATGCCTATTAAATCAATATTAATTAAAGCGGATTAGATTCTTAAAGATTCTATTGCAACCAGATGATGACCGTATATCTGAAACAAAATTATAGATGGCTCGTAGGTATATATTTAACCCAACACTCTTCGTGCTTATCGGTAGTAGGTTCTTTTTTGTAAACACGATAACCAATTGAAAATGCCCATTCTAATGCGGAATTATAATCATCAAATGTCGATAACTGTTTATCTTCTACACGAACGACAATATTTCCTTCACTATTTTTTTCCACGAATGCATTTTTAATCATGAAAATTAACCTCGTTACATCTGCGTAATATAGTTAAAACCGCGTATTTATCACACCGGAAGGCGATGAGCTGAATATATATATCCCCCTATCCTCAAGCAATGATATGGCGCATAGCTTTGGTATATATATTTTATATGGATGGTATGATTTTGATACAGATCATGAATGTTCATTTGTTGTGATTCGGTGAATGTGGTGAGCATTTTATGTTAATCACCTTTCACTTCAGCATTAAGCAATGGCAGCCACACTATATCTGTGTCCGCACAACATGCATGTCATCTCTGGCAGAGTATGCGGTTAGTTATGGATACGCCGCTTGTTACCCCTCTTTGCTGCATTCAGGAATAATCCCAACGCCTGCGCCGTCTATGATTAATAGTTCGTTATAAAAATTTTAGCATCGCAGAGACTTCCATTTTCCTGGTTCAATCTTTCGAACACTGGAGGCGGTATGAGCAACCATGACCATGAAGCGAATAAAAGGCACTTGTATAGTGCAAGCAGCAACAGCAGCGGCAATCACTACCTTAATATTGAATATTATGGCTTTCGCCTGACAAGACGGGAGCTTCTCAAAGTCGGTGTTGTGTCGGCCGCAACCGTGGCGATGACGCCATCTCACGCTTTTGGGTCGAGCGCGAAGTCCACCACTCCCCCGCCTGAATTGGCGCGCGTAACATTAAATGTTAACGGCGAATCCCACCAACTGGACGTTGATACGCGAACCACACTGTTGGACGCGCTGCGCGAAAACCTGCATCTTACCGGGACCAAAAAAGGGTGCGACCACGGCCAGTGTGGCGCATGTACAGTGATCGTCGACGGTCGACGGATAAACGCCTGCCTGACCCTTGCCGTGATGCAGCAGGATGCCGAAATCACCACCATTGAAGGTCTCGGTAAACCGGATAACTTGCACCCTATGCAGGCCGCTTTCATCAAGCATGACGGTTTTCAATGTGGGTACTGCACACCTGGGCAAATTTGCTCCTCCGTTATGGTCCTAAAAGAGCTCGAAATGGGCATTCCAAGCCACGTCACCTCCGATTTGAATTCACCTCCTCAGGCCACCGCCGACGAAATACGTGAACGCATGAGCGGCAACATCTGCCGCTGCGGTGCTTATTCCAACATTCTTGCGGCCATTGAAGATGTGGCAGGGGGGCAAAAATCATGAAAGCTTTTACTTTTGAGCGAGTGAAAACCCCGGCTGAAGCGGCTACGAGCGCCCAACGTAATCCTGGTGCCAAATTTATTGCCGGGGGAACGAATCTTCTTGATTTGATGAAGCTTGAAATAGAGACACCAACCCATCTGATTGACGTGAACGCTCTTATGCTGAACAAAATTGAGTCAACGGACGAGGGTGACCTGCGCATTGGCGCGCTGGTGCGCAATACAGATCTCGCGGCAGATACGCGTATTCGTCGCGACTATGCGGTACTTTCCCGAGCGCTGCTCGCGGGAGCATCAGGCCAGTTGCGCAATCAGGCAACCACTGCTGGTAATTTGCTCCAACGCACGCGTTGCCCCTACTTTTATGATACCAATCAACCTTGTAATAAGCGGCTTCCCGGCAGTGGATGTGCCGCTCTTGAGGGTTTTAGCCGCCAGCATGCGGTGGTCGGGACCAGCCGAGCCTGTATCGCAACCCATCCCAGCGATATGGCCGTCGCCATGCGCCTGCTCGATGCTGCGGTCGAGACGGTCAGTCCCAACGGACAGGTACGCAAAATCCCATTGGCAGATTTCTATCGCGCACCGGGTAACACACCGCATCTGGAAACAGCACTCACTTCAGGTGAACTGATCACTGCCGTTACCTTGCCTCCACCTCTGGGCGGCACACATATCTATCGCAAAGTTCGAGACCGCGCCTCCTACGCCTTTGCTCTGGTTTCGGTTGCCGCCATTGTGCAGCCCGATGGCACCGGACGTGTAGCTCTTGGTGGTGTTGCGCACAAACCGTGGCGGCTTGAAGAAGCTGATCAACTGTTGAGCAATGGTAGCCAAAAGGTTTATGAGCGGCTATTCGCCGATGCGCACCTTACTCCTGAAAACGAGTTCAAACTGATACTGGCGCAGCGCACGCTCGCCTCGGTATTAATGCAAGCACGGGGATAAACCAATGAAATTTGATACTCCGGCAAAAGATAATCCAATCGACCAGCTCAACGTTGTGGGGCAGCCCCATGATCGTATTGATGGCCACCTGAAAACGACCGGCACTGCTCACTATGCCTACGAATGGCATAACGAAGCAGCCAATGTGGCATATGGCTATGTGGTGGGCTCCGCCATTGCTAAAGGGCATATCAACTCAATTGATTTAGAAGCTGCCCGCGCAGCCCCTGGCGTGATTACTATTGTGACTGTGGATAATGCAGGCCCGCTTGGAAAAGGTGAAAAAAACCCGGCAAAGCTACTCGCAGGCCCGACGATTGAACACTATCACCAGGCCATTGCCGTTGTGGTCGCAGAAACCTTCGAGCAAGCTCGTGCGGCGTCAGAACTGATTAAAGTCGATTACCGCCGCGAACAGGGTGTATACAATCTTGCCGAGGAAAAACCCGCCGTCACCACCGCATCTGAAGAAGAGCCGGACAAATCAACCGGTGATTTTGCCAGTGCTTTCGCCGCTTCTGCGGTGCAGTTTGATGCCACCTACACCACCCCAGACCAAAGCCACATGGCGATGGAACCACACGCCTCTATGGCTGCGTGGGATGGAAATAAGCTTACCTTATGGACCTCCAATCAGATGATTGACTGGTGTCGTAGTGACCTGGCTAAAACTCTGAAACTCCCCAAAGAAGATATAAGGGTTTATTCACCCTATATTGGCGGTGGTTTTGGCGGGAAGCTGTTCCTGCGTAGCGATGCGCTGCTGGCAGCACTTGGTGCTCGCGCAGCAAAACGCCCCGTCAAAATTGCTTTGCAAAGACCCTTGATTCCCAATAACACCACTCATCGCCCGGCAACTATTCAGCATATTCAAATCGGTACGGATAAAACCGGGCGGATTAGCGCAATCTCACATGAGAGTTGGTCCGGTAATCTTGCTGGAGGCCCATCGGAAACAGCCGTTCAGCAAAGTGAGTTGTTATACGCAGGTGCCAACCGCCATACCGGGCTGCGTCTGGCCAAACTTGACCTGCCAGAAGGCAATGCCATGCGTGCGCCAGGAGAAGCGCCGGGATTAATGGCGCTGGAAATCGCTATTGATGAGGTGGCCGCCAAAGCGGGGATCGACCCGGTTGAGTTTCGCATTCTCAACGATACCCAGGTTGACCCTGCCAATCCTGAGCGATTTTTTTCGCGCCGCCAGTTGGTTGAATGCCTGCGTACCGGAGCCGACCGCTTTGGCTGGAAGCAGCGCAAAGCTCAGCCTGCGCAAGTCCGCGATGGGCACTGGCTTGTCGGCATGGGTGTTGCGGCAGGCTTTCGTAACAACCTGGTGATGAAATCGGGCGCACGCGTTCATCTTGATGCACAGGGTATCGTCACCGTTGAAACCGATATGACGGATATCGGCACCGGCAGTTACACCATCATTGCCCAGACAGCAGCTGAAATGTTGGGCGTACCGCTAGAAAAAGTCGTGGTGCGGTTGGGGGATTCCGATTTCCCGGTTTCGGCAGGCTCAGGTGGCCAATGGGGTGCCAATAGTTCAACGGCCGGGGTTTATGCCGCCTGTGTGAAGTTGCGCGAGGCCGTGGCAAACAAACTGGGCTTTGACCCGCAACAGGCAGTGTTTGGTAATGAACAAATACGCCAGGGTGACCGCTCAACCCCTCTTAAGGAGGCCGCCGCAACGGGGATAATAACGGTTGAGGATGACATTGAATTTGGTGAGCTCGAAAAGAAATTCCAGCAATCCACTTTTGCAGCACATTTCGTTGAAGTCGGAGTGGATATTGCAACCGGTGAAACGCGCGTTCGCCGAATGTTAGCAGTGTGCGCTGCTGGCCGAATTCTTAACCCTAAAACAGCCCGCAGCCAGGTTATTGGTGCGATGACCATGGGGATCGGGGCCGCGCTAATGGAGGAGTTAGCCGTCGATACCAGGTTAGGCTATTTCGTTAACCACGACCTTGCAGGCTATGAAGTACCGGTACATGCCGATATCCCCGTGCAGGAGGTGATTTTCCTCGACGATACCGATCCTGTCTCCTCACCCATGAAAGCCAAAGGTGTCGGTGAACTGGGGTTGTGTGGCGTGAGCGCTGCCATCGCCAATGCCGTCTATAACGCGACAGGAGTGCGGGTGAGAGATTATCCCGTTACGCTCGATAAGATCCTGAAAGGGCTGCCCGAGTTAATTTGATACGCTTTTTCTGTCTCTGAAAACAGGCAACTGCGAGAAGGAGCAGTTGCCTGTTTTCCTGCCATTTAGACTAATCACCGCTAACGCTATGCCGGGATAAAACGCCCACTTAGCGAGATTTTCTCACATTGTCTGAATTCTCGGTTTAAAACATTTCTCTCCGGTTCTCTCAACTACACTTAGTTGCGCAATTAAATCTAAGGAGCTCAGTATGTTTGACAAAACAACAGACAAACTCAACGAAGCAGCAGGCACTGCCAGGGAGTTATATGGCAGACATACCAATAACCCTGATGATGAATTTAAGGGTGCGGCCAGAAAGTATGCGTCGCAAGCCAGTTACGCAGTAAGAGATGCAACAGATAATGTGCGGGATCAGGTGTCAACCAACCCTATTGCCGGTTTAGCGATTGCCGCGGCGGTTGGTGTGGTATTTGGCTTCTTGCTGGGTCGTAAATAACAAAATGGGCTGTTAGCAACAGCCCATCAATCTACTCGTTTTTGCAATGACTTCAGTGATTACCAGCCAGGAACAGCCCCACCATTAAAGATTTTTTCGGCCGCTTTCGCCACCTCTGGTGACTGATAAGATTGCAGGAACTCTTTCACATTTTCCGCATCTTTGTTGTCTTCACGTGCAACCAGGATGTTCACATATGGCGAGTTTTTATCTTCGATAAAGACGCTATCATGCACCGGCGACAAGCCTGTTTGCTGGATGTAAGTCGTACTAATAATCGCCACATCAACTTTCGCATCGTCCAACACTCGCGGTAACTGTGCTCCTTCAAGCTCCATAATATTCAGATGGCGCGGGTTTTCAGTAATATCCAACGCGGTCGGCAGCAGTCCTTTACCCTCTTTCAGAGTGATAAGCTTTTCTTTTTGCAGCAGCAGAAGAGCACGCCCCAGATTGGTTGGGTCATTCGGGATTGCAACCGTGGCACCGTCTTGTAATTGATCTACCGTCTTAATTTTTTTCGAATAACCGGCCATCGGAAACACGAAGGTATTACCCACCGCCACTAACTTGTAGTTATGTGCTTTGTTGTCTTGCTCGAGGAATGGGCGATGCTGGAAAACGTTAGCATCTAACTCTGCATGGTTGGTGGAGTCATTTGGTAGCAATGAACCGCTAAACCCGACCAACTCCACTTCCAGGCCATACTTCTCTTTAGCGACTTTTTTCGCGACTTCCGCCACATCCTGCTCTGCGCCGTTAATCACACCAACTTTAATATGTTTCGCATTACTGCTTTGTTGGTCACAGCCCGCCAGCATCAAACCTGCCAGCAAGACAGCCCCAATCCGTAAGTGAGGTATTGTCAATCGCATACTTTTTTCCTTAAAAAATAACTGCCAATGTGTAATGAAACGACTATAGCAGGATGCCTGTTGTGGTTTATAAAACCAAAAAGGTATCAGTTAGAAGAAAACAGCATATCGGGATTAACGATTTTTTTCTGGCAGACAAACCAACAACAATCCGATGAAAATCACGCTCACGCCGACAAGTTTGCCCATACTGAAACTCTCGCCCAGCCACGGAACCCAGATGGCCGCAGCCCACACCAGAACATAACTTAGACTCAGTAGCGGGTAAGCTTTACTCAGCGCTATTTGCCGCAATGCAAAAAACCAACAGGCCATTGAAAAGACATAGGCAAGTAACCCGGCGATTAATGCTTGTGCGCCAGGTGTTGCACTCATAAAAGCGGCAAGCAGTTCGTCGTGCTTTTCAACCGATGGCAGTGCCACCATCGCCCATTTCATGATGAGCTGCGCGCAACTGACTAACAGCACGCTCATCAATGCCCAGAAGTAGCCCATCAGGCAGCCCCTCCCAGAATGGAGATCCCGACGATAATCAACAAAATGCCCAACCAATGCCGAAGCGAAACAACCTCATGCCAGATAAAACGCGCGGCAAGGGTGATAAAGATGAAATTCAGGCTTAGCATCGGATAGGCCACGCTGACGGGAATGCGCTGTAATACCAGCAACCACAGCAGCATAGCGCAACCGAGTAACGTAACGCTTAATGCCAGCCAGCCGGATAAGTGGCGACGACCAGGTCGCCAGGTGGCCTGTTTTTGGCAAAGCTGGCCTCCACAACTCAATAGGCTGGCCAGCACAATCAGCAAATAACTCATGGCGTTTGTTCGTAGAAGAAGAGAACGAAGCGCCCTTTGCGATAGAGTTGGTCTGGCGCTGGTACATCATTATCTTCTGGCACTTTATTTTTCGACAGCAACATAACCAAAGAAACATTCCCGTCTTTACGGTGAGTTGCCAGCCAGTGGGCAAAGTCTTCGCGAGAGACAAAGTTATCTTTGGCATCAGCGAAGTTTGTCAGGCCGTAGTTCAGCTCACCTGGTTTTGCATACATCGTAATGTCATCACGCTTTAGCTCCCAGGCAATACCGGCACCCACGCCAACACTATCGGCAAGAATATAGCGGCTGCTCTCCAGTTCCGGGCGTACCACATCGATAAAGGGCTGCGGAAGTTTAGAATCGATAACTTTGTCTGGAACAACCCCGCCAACCAGCAGTGCCAGGCCAAGCGGACACAGCGCGGCCCACTGCCAGAGTTTCGCGTGGTTGCGCGTGGTGAAATACCCTACCAGCGTCCAAACCAGAAAAGCGATGCTGGCCTGGATTACTTTGAGTACTTCATTGCTGGCATAGACCGGATGTTTCGCAAGCCCCCATGGTGCCAGCACCAGCAGGATAACCAACGTACAAATCCCACCAAAAACAGTGTTGATCCAACCATTCACTTTTAAAGTTTTTGATGACGCAGCCAGTTGTGTCGCATGGCGTGCCAGCAAGATGGCCAGCGGTGCGAAGCACGGCAGAATATAGGTGGGCAGCTTGCCTTTCGCGATACTGAAAAACAGCAGCGGCATGACCACCCAACCCAGGACATAAAGCGTTCCGCTCTCTATTTTGCGCTCTTGCCAGCCACGCTTTAGCGCGCCAGGCAACAAAGCAACCCACGGCAAACATCCGGCAATCAGGAACGGGATGTAATACCAGAATGGCGCTTTATGCTGCGCATCTTTCTCAGCAAAGCGTTGGATATGCTCAACCCAGAAGAAATAGTGCCAGAAAGTTGGCTCCGCTTTAGCGGTAGCCAGTGCCCATGGCAAGGTAATGGCAATCGCGCTCAATACTGCAAGTGGCCCAAACAACAGCACCTCTTTCCAGCGTTTTTGTGCAATCACCCACGGCAACACACCTAATACTGGGACCGCCAGCGCCAGAAAACCTTTTGTCATGACTCCCATGCCGCAAACGAGGCCAAGGAACAAATAGCCCCCTGCTTTTGCCACCGTCGTTTGCGCATTTGCCGCCCACCAGAAACTGCACATAGCAGCCACCAGCCAGAGTGTGATCATCGGGTCGAGGACGGCGTAAGTGCCGACACCATAAACCAGCAGACAGGTGAGGAAAATCACGCCGGACATAACCGCCGTGGTTTTATCGCGCCATAAACGAAATGCCAGCCAGGTGACTAACAATGCGCTAATCGTGATAGAAAACACCGAGCCAAAACGTACCGCAAAGTTGTTATGGCCGAAGATCAGTTGGCTGAGGTTATTGATCCAGTATCCAGCAACAGGTTTTTCAAAATAACGCACATCCAGAAAATGCGGGACAATCCAGTTCCCCGCTGCCAGCATTTCACGGCTGATTTCAGCATAGCGGGTTTCATCCGGTTGCCAGAGCGCGCGAAACTCAATGGGAAGCAGGTAAAGCAGAGCAAAACCCAGTAACAGAACTAGCGAATACTTTGCTGATTTCATCTGTTTAACGCTCGATTAATTGTTGGCTTCCTAACCAGCCTTCTCGGCCAGCAATAACACCACGCACCACTTTGCCCGACGGCAGCGTGGACAAATCCTCCGGCAACAGTTCGCTTAATGGGCAGAACTGAATCCCTTCAAGGGCGGCCATGGTGAGCAATTCGCTAAAGTCTTTACGCATCACAATACCTTCCACTTCGGCGTGGATGGTGTACACCGGCGTGCCAGCGTCTTGTTTGATGCGGTCGAGAATAAAACCGTTGTAGCCTTCACGGCTGACGCCATCACCAATCACTTCATCCCAGGTTGGGAGCGTCACCGGGATTTGCACTGTCCCAAAGCTGCCGTCGGGTAAAAGTGGCCGAAATGGCGTGGTGCCGCGACAGTCGCTGTTGTAGCTAAAACCAAACCGCTCTTTTGCCCGCACCACGAGCTGATCGGCGCGCCAGCCCGCGACAGCGGAACACGTCACTGGCTGCTGGATAATCTGACTCAACGCATCCAACCCAAGCTGAATTTGCTTCTCGAGTTGCGCGGTATCCCAGACACCCGCCCAGGTTTGCCAGGCAAAGTGATCCCAGGCGTGCAGGCCGACTTCATGGTGATCGGCTGCCGCCGCAATAATATCTGCATTACCTGCGCCGATTTTACGACCCGGCCACGCCGTACCCGCCAGCAGAATATCCCAACCGTAGAGCGATGCTGCTTTTGAGCGCAGCATCTTCCACAGAAATTGCGGTTTCACCAGCCGCCATAAATGGCGGCCCATGTTATCCGGGCCAACGCTGAAGAAAAATGTGGCCTGAATACCGTGCAAACTTAAGATCTCAAGAAGATGCGCAACCCCCTGTTGGGTGCCTCGCCATGTATCTACATCAATGCGCAGGCCAACTTTTCTCATGCCTGAGGTTCCGTCAGTTCAACTGTTTTAAGGAAGAAATCCAGGGTCTCATCAATGGTTTGTTCCATCTCAACCGTTGGTTTCCAGTTTATTAAGCGATGAGCATTGCGGATGCTCGGCTTGCGATGCTCCACATCCTGATAACCTTTACCGTAATAAGTGCTGCTTTCCACTTCGCGGAAACCGGCAAACGGCGGGAAATGGCTACGTAATGGGTGTTTTTCAAAGCTTTCCAGCAGCATTTTCGCCAGTTCTTTAATGCTCGCTTCGTTATCCGGGTTGCCGATGTTGATGATTTGCCCATCACAGTTGCTGTTTTTGTTCTCGATAATGCGGAACAACGCTTCGATGCCGTCGCTGATATCAGTAAAGCAGCGTTTTTGTTTACCACCATCAATCAGCTTAATCGGCGAACCTTCTACCAGGTTAAGAATCAATTGAGTAATTGCGCGCGAGCTACCGATACGTGCGGCATTAAGGTTATCCAGGCGCGGCCCCATCCAGTTAAACGGACGGAATAACGTGAAGCGCAAGCCCTCTTTTTCTCCATATGCCCAGATAACGCGGTCAAGAAGTTGTTTTGAAACCGAGTAAATCCAGCGCTGTTTATTGATAGGCCCAACAATCAGGTTCGAGTTATCTTCATCGAACACTTTATCGGTGCTCATACCATAAACTTCGGACGTAGATGGGAAGATAATGCGCTTCTGGTATTTCACACAGTCGCGGATGATTTTCAGGTTTTCTTCAAAATCCAACTCGAACACGCGCAGTGGGTTACGGGTGTATTCAATGGGTGTAGCGATGGCAACCAGCGGCAGCACGACATCACATTTCTTAATGTGATATTCAATCCATTCGGAGTGAATGCTGATATCACCTTCTACAAAGTGGAAACGCTCATTACCGATGAAGCGGCTGATAGCGTCGGAGCCGATATCCAGGCCGTAAACTTCGAAGTTATCGTCCTGCAACAGGCGTTCGGTCAGGTGGTTGCCGATAAAACCATTCACCCCGAGGATCAGCACGCGAGTGCGACGTTTTATTGCTGATACCGGTTGGTTACTGAGCAATGCACCCGCCACCAGGCCAAGGGTTTGCGCCAGTTGTGAACCCTGCATGTAGACGCCGTTTTCGGTTTGACCGGTAACGATTTCCAGTGCACCGCCACCGGTGGCAATGATAAGCGGGCTTACGGATAGCACTGTTCCCGCTTTCGCCGGCTGAAGCCCTTCGAGCACGCGCCCTTTCCAGACAACAAATTTAGCGCCACCCACATAGCTAAATGCACCTGGCCACGGGTCGGTCACCGCGCGAATCAGATTATCAATCTCATGAGCCGGGGAATGCCAGTTGATGCAGCCATCCTGCGGCGTGCGGCGGCCAAAAACTGTCGCTTTGCTGTGATCTTGCTCGACCTGCGGGAAATACCCGGTTTTGATCACCGGAAGAATACCTTCCAGCAGGTGAGACGCCGCTTTAGTCAATTTATGATACAGCGTTAATGCCGTTTCTTCCGGGGCAATAGCCACTCGATGTTGCGCCACAATAGCACCGGCATCTGCACGGCTAACCATACGATGCAGCGTGACGCCCGTTTCAGTTTCACCTTTCACCAGCACCCAGTTTAGCGGTGCACGGCCACGGTAATGCGGCAACAGCGAACCATGCAGGTTAAAAGCCCCTACCGTCGCGCTATTGAGAATTTCATCGCACAGCAAATTACGATAGTAAAACGAGAAAATCACATCAGGCTGAGCGGATTTAATACGGTCAACCCACAAAGGGTGATTCACATCATCCGGGGCATAAACCGGAATGCCATGTTCTGCGGCGGTGCGAGCCACTGACCCAAAAAAATGATTTTCAGAAGGTGAATCAGGGTGGGTGTAAATAGCCGTAATGTCATAACCGGCAGCTACCAGTGCATTAACGCCTGCACACCCAATGTCGTGATAAGCAAATACAACAGCTTTCATTGATGATTTTCCTTTGAAGTTGAGACTGAGTCGCGGCTAACTACGCGCTGAATAAAATAACGAGGGCGGGCGCGGACATCGGTATAAATTCGGCCGATGTATTCACCCAGCAGTCCCATGCCCACGAATTGCGCGCCGATGAACATAAACAGCACCGCAAACAGCATGAACACCCCTTCCGCCGCCCATTGCGGCCCGAAGGCAAGACGTAAAACAACCAGCAGAACTGAAAGCGTGAAGCCCAGCACCGCAATAATGCTGCCGAAAACACTCAGCATGCGCAGCGGCGTGGTGGTCAGGCAGGTCACCAGGTCGTACATAAGGTTAATTAAACGCATAAAGCTGTATTTGGAATCACCAAACTCGCGCTCGGCGTGATGCACCGGAATCTCGGTCGCTTTACGGGCAAAGGTGTTTGCCAGAATAGGAATAAAAGTGCTGCGTTCATGGCAATTAAGCATCGCGTCAATGATATGGCGGCGATAGGCGCGCAACATGCAGCCGTAATCCCCCATCGCTTTGCCAGTCGTGCTTTGAATCAGGCGATTAATCAGGCGTGAAGCTCGCTTACGGAACCAGGTATCCTGGCGGTTCTGGCGTACTGTCCCCACCACGTCGTAGCCTTCATCAGCTTTTGCCACCAGGCGCGGGATCTCTTCCGGCGGGTTTTGCAGATCAGCGTCGAGGGTAACAATCAAATCCCCGGTGACGTGGCTAAACCCGGCCATTATCGCGTTGTGTTGGCCGTAATTACGGTTGAGCAACACCGCAACAATATGGCTGCCGGGCAACTGGGCAGCATCAGTCAACATGGAGGCGGATTCATCGCTGCTGCCATCATCGACCAGCAAAATTTCGTAATCCTTACCCAAGGTTTCGCACGCGGCCGTAGTGCGCCTGATAAGCTCGGGTATGCTTTCTTGTTCGTTATAAACCGGGATAACCACAGAGACTTTGTGGATCGGTAAAGGGGTCATCATATTATTTTCCTGCAACTTCACGTAATGCATTGATTACGCGCGAGACGTCGTCATCGGACATCGTTGGAAATAACGGAATGGAGCAAATACGGTCGCTGTTCCATTCGGTATCAGGCAAAGAGAGTGTTGGGTAGCGTTCGCGGTAGTATTTCTGTGTATGAGCGGCCCGGAAATGCAGCCCAGTGCCAATTCCCTTCTCTTTTAAAGCCCCCATAAATTCATTGCGGGTAATTCCGCAACGAGATTCATCAATACGTAAAATAAAAAGATGCCAGGCGTGTTTATGTGCCCATTGAGGATGGACAAGCGGTAAATAAGGCGTATTGACCAACTCAGCTAAATAACGTTCAGCTATTTCAGTACGCCGCGCGTTATTTTGTTCAAGCTTGTTTAACTGCACTAGGGCAATTGCTGCATTAATATCGGCGAGATTGTATTTGTACCCTGGAGTGATCACTTCTGCCTGTGGAGCACGCCCTAATGTCTGGCGGTCAAAAGCATCAACACCGAGCCCGTGAAACTTCAGACTACGCATCCGGTTTGCAAGCTGCTCGTCGTCAGTGACAATCAATCCGCCTTCAGCACACGTCATGTTTTTAATGGCATGGAAGGAGAAAATTGCCGTCCCACGGTCGCCAATATGCTTGCCTTTATAGTGGGTTCCAGCGGCATGTGCTGCATCTTCAATTACAGGGATTCCGTGACGCTCACCTATCGCGCGGATAGCGTCGATATCTGCTGGAGCCCCGGCGTAGTGCACAGGAATAATGGCGCGCGTGCGTGGCGTAATCGCCCCTTCAATGCTTTGAGGCGTTACCATCAGGGTATCGCGGTCAACATCGATCATCACCGGTTCGGCACCTAACAACACAATCATGTTGAGAGTGGAAACCCAGGTCAAAGAAGGGGTAATCACTTCATCACCAGCCTGGATGCCCAATGCCATCAACGCCACATGCATGCCTGCCGTCGCGGAGCTGACTGCGATAGCGTGTTTATTGCCTGTTAACTCGCAAAATGCCTGTTCGAGCGCCTGATTTTTGGGGCCTGTTGTTATCCAACCAGACTGCAAAACTTCACTTACAGCGGCGAGTTCTTCTTGTCCCATAGCGGGCCGTGAGAAGGGCAGAAATTCACTCATTGGATATCCCTGTAATTAAGTAGAAACTTTATTAATCATGAAGCAGGTTAATTAAATAAAAGCACAACATGATTGATTCACAATGCTGCTATCTAAACCACTGTTAAATTAAAACCAACTTAGCAGAGATTTCTTAGGTCAATATTAAGATGTAAATAATTTGAATAAATAAACCGAGATAAACACCAGGCAATTAAGTTCACGGAATTGTCACAAAAACCAGAAAACCAAAAAGTTCCCCTCTCCTTTCTTTTATATGCATTCATTTAATAGCCGTTTAATTTTTATCTCATGGAATACATTAAGGTTAAATTAAGGTTGGTCATTAATAATCACACTCACACATACACCTCTGGTGGTCTATGGCAGAAATTCCGATGGCAAACCCATCCTGCTCGCCTGTGTATCAATAGTATAAAAATGAACCTGTTGGAGATGTTAATGCCCGTACTTTTCAGGATGAAGGTCATCCCGCTGATTTTACTGTTGGCGGTCGTCTTTGCCTTCTTACTCAACTGGCCCGTGTTACTGCATTTTTACGATATCTTGACCCATCTTGAGCATGTAAAAATCGGTTTCGTTATCTCCATACCTTTCGTGTTAGTTGCGGCTCTCAATTTTGTCTTCATGCCCTTCTCTATTCGTTTTCTATTGAAGCCATTTTTTGCCTTGCTGCTAATTACTGGCTCAATGGTCAGTTATTCGACGCTGAAATATAAAGTGATGTTTGATCAATCGATGATTGAAAACATCATTGAAACGAACCCGCAAGAAGCGCATTCCTATCTGAATGGCTCGATTATTTTATGGATTCTTTTGACCGGCGTACTGCCTGCTATCTTGTTGTTTTTAATTAAAATTGAATATCCAGCAAAATGGTACAAAGGCATCGCATATCGCCTCCTGTCGATGGTGGCATCGCTGGCGCTTATTGCAGGTGTTGCAGCGCTTTACTACCAGGATTACGCCTCGGTTGGGCGTAACAACTCCACGCTCAACAAAGAAATTATCCCGGCTAACTACGTCTACAGTACCGTTCGCTATCTGAAGGATACGTACTTTACGACCAAAGAACCCTTCCAGTCACTGGGCGATGACGCCAAACGTGTTGCCAATAAAGAAAAACCAACGCTGATGTTCCTGGTGATTGGTGAAACGGCCCGTAGCCAGAATTTCTCGATGAACGGTTATTCGCGAGATACCAACGCCTTTACCAGCAAGTCCGGTGGGGTTATCTCATTTAAAGATGTTCACTCCTGCGGTACCGCCACCGCTGTTTCCGTACCGTGCATGTTCTCGAATATGAACCGCACTGACTACGACGGTAAGAAAGCGTACAACAGCGACAACCTCCTCGACATCGTGCAGAAAACGGGGGTTTCACTGTTGTGGAAAGAGAACGATGGAGGCTGTAAAGGTGTGTGTAGCCGCATTCCGACTATCGAAATCAAGCCAACCGATAACCCGAAACTGTGTGACGGCGAGACCTGCTATGACGATGTGATGCTGGAAAATCTTGATGCTGAAGTGGCTAAAATGGCCGGAGACAAACTGGTCGCCTTCCATATGATTGGCAGCCATGGGCCGACTTATTACCAGCGTTACCCAGCAGAGCATCGCCACTTCATGCCGGAATGTTCACGCAGTGATATTGAAAACTGTACCCAGGAGCAGTTGGTCAATACCTACGACAACACCATTCGCCACACCGACTATGTGTTAGCGCAAATGATTGAGAAACTGAAAAAATACAGTGATCAGTACAACACCGTGCTGCTGTACGTTTCCGATCACGGTGAGTCATTAGGAGAAAGTGGCCTGTATCTGCATGGTACGCCTTACAAACTGGCCCCGGATCAACAAACGCATATCCCGATGCAGGTGTGGATGTCACCGGGCTTTATCGCCGAGAAACACATCAACATCTCTTGTTTACAAGATAATGCGGCGAAAAAACCGTACTCCCATGACAACCTGTTCTCGTCGGTTCTCGGGATTTGGGACATCAGCACCAGTGTCTACCAGCCGGGCAGCGATTTATTCCGCGAATGCCGGGGTTAACTCACAGCGGGTAGAGGCATAACGCTTTGCGGGCACCGTTCAATTAATGAAATGGTGCGCGCAAGCCCTGGTGGGTGGCGGCGGTTTTACACAGTAATAGCCAACCTTACCCCGCCAGCACGCAAGCATGGCCGTTGACCGTAAGTTTCACCGCCATCCCAACTTGCCAGTTTTGCTGGCTGATGGTTTTCACCTGCAAAGGTGTCGGCCAACCCGGTGATGCCAGCGTCAGCGTCGAAAGATAACCGGTAAAATCCACATCCATGATCGTCACAACAGGCTGAGGTTCTGAATCGGCCTTGAGTGGCGAAATAACCACTTGTTCCGGGCGCAGCATAATACGCCTCTCGCCGCTATATTGAGGGTTATCCGCTGGGATATTGCCCAGCTCACAGCGTGCAAATCCCCCACTCAGCTGCGCGTTGAATATCAACGCATCGCCAAGAAACAGCGCGGTGGCCTCATCGACAGGCTGCGAATAGACCTCGACGGGTGAGCCAACCTGTGTAAAGCGCCCATCACGAATCACCGCAATCTGGCTGGCAAAAGAGAGGGCTTCATGTTGATCGTGCGTGACCAGAATAGAGGCGACACCTGCATGGGTCAGTAATTCAGCCGTGGCTTTGCGGGTTGCAGCTCGCAGCCCGGTATCGAGTGCCGAAAAAGGCTCATCCAAGAGCATTAATACCGGCTCTTGTGCCAGTGCCCGAGCCAGCGCCACACGCTGCTGCTGCCCGCCAGAAATCTCATGCGGCCAGTGATGTTGCAGGCGACTGTCGAGCGATACCAGCTCCATCAACTCCGCCACGCGTCGGCGGTTTTCATGTTTTGAGCCATTCAAGCCGTAGGCAATGTTATCGCCCACTTTCATATGCGGGAAAAGCGCACCTTCCTGCGGCACAAACCCAATACCGCGCTGGTGTGCGGGAATAAAGGTGTTCTCGTCAAAAAGCGTTTTCCCGGATAGCGTGATTCGCCCGCTATCCGGCGTTTCAAAACCGGCGAGAATGCGCAGTAACGTGGTTTTCCCCGAACCTGATGGCCCAACAATTACCGTACGGCTCGCAGGCAGTACCGATAGGCTGAGATTTTCCAGTACCGATGTCTGACCAAATTTTTTAGAAATATTCGCAAGTTCAATCATCTTACAGACCCGCTAGTTTTTGAGACTGCACATAAAGAATTCCGGTAAGCGGCAGCGAGATAAGGATCATCAGCAACGCATAAGGGGCGGCGGCAACATAATCTATTTCGCTGGTGAGAGCCCAAAAGCCCGTCGAGAGCGTGCGGGTGCCCAATGGCGACAGTAATAGTGTTGCGGTGAGCTCATTGGTTATACCAAGAAAGACCAGCGCCGCCCCAGCGGCAGCACCTGGTGCTGCAAGCCGCAAAGTGATACTGCAAATGGCCTGAGCCTGAGTTTTACCTAAACTGCGAGCCACGTTTTCCAGCTCTACAGGGGCTTGAGCAATACCTGCGCGCAGGTTGATTAACGCTCTTGGCGTAAACATCAGCAAATAAGCAAGAAACAACGTAATTTCAGTCTGATAGATAGGACGCATGTAATTAATGGTTACCGTGACTAACGCCAGTGCGACCACAATCCCCGGCAACGAGCTAGTAAAGTAATTACACGCTTCAAGCACACGAAACAGCGGGCGCGGATGGCGCACGGACAGCCAGGCTATCGGGACCCCGGCAAGAATAATCAGCAACGCACCGCCTGATGCCAGCAGCAAGGTCTGCCGTAGTGAAAGCCAGAGATCGGCATGATTCCAGTTTTCGATACCGCCCAGCCACAGCCAACGGCACAACACCGCGAGCGGGACAACTAACGCCAGAAGTATCACGGTAAGGGAAAATAGCTGGCCCAAAACACTCAACGGCACATTCAAATGCAGACGATTTTGTTCGCGTGGGGATCCGGCTCCCACTCGCGCGTAACGCGCCTTGCCCCGGGTGACACCTTCAAGTGCCAGAAATACCAGGCAACATAGCGCCAGTACGCCTGCCAACATGTTGGCCGCAGGTCCACTGAATGTCGACTGGAATTGGTCATAGATGGCCGTGGTGAAAGTATCAAAACGGATCATCGCATACAGTCCATATTCCGCCAGCAAATGCAGCGTAATCAGCAATGCTCCGCCCCAGATCGCGAGCTTTAGTTGCGGCAGAACAATACGGAAAAAGACCGCCCATGGCGGTGTACCCAACGAGGCGGCAACGTCTTCCAGCGTCGGGTCGAGACGGCGTAAAACAGCCGCAACAGGAAGATAAATAAAGGGGTAATACGCCAATACAGACAAAAATACGCCTGCCGATAAGCCATGTATTGATGGCACCGCGCTGACCCAGGCATAACTTTGTACAAAGGCGGGAATCGCAAGCGGTGCTACGGCAAGCATCGACCAGATGTGCCTGCCCGCAAGCGTGGTTCGTTCAGTAAGCCAGGCAAGTAATGTGCCCACCGCCACAGACAGTGGCACAGCAATAGCCACCAGCAGCAACGTGTTGCTGAGCAGCTCACCAACACGCGGACGAAAGATGAGTGCCTTAACCGTTTCCCAGCCAGTATCAAAACCGATGACCACAACAAAAGCGGGCGGTATCAGGGCGAGCATTGAGAAGACAATCGCCAACAGCACCATCACAAACGCGGGCCGGCGTTGCACTGTACGGCTGTTAATATTGAGGCTATCGGTAATATTGACCACGGACATCAGACACTCATCGCTATATTAAGGAATCAAAGAAGACCAGCTTCAGTCATTAGATCAATGACTTTTTTGCTATTGAGCGAGGATGCTTCAACTTTTGGCGCATCCAGGTCTTTCAGCGGAACCAGTTTCGGGTTAGAGGCAGCATTCACGCCTACCGCATATTCAAACGCATCATTGGTACGCAATGTGTCCTGGCCAGATTTACCCGTAATCCACTTCATGAATGCCTGAGCCTGCTGCTGGTGTTTGCTTGAGGCCAGCACGCCGCCACCAGAGATACTGACAAACGCGCCTGGGTCCTGATGTTTGAAGTAGTGGAGTTCCGTGTTTTTGCTGTTTTCGCCCGTTTTGGCCTGGTCAACGAAACGGTAATAGTGGTAGATGACCCCGCCGTCGATCTGCCCGGCGTTGACCGCTTTCATCACGGTGCTGTTGCCTTTATAAGCCACGAAGTTGGTTTTCATTGCTTTGAGCCACTCAAGCGTTGCCTTTTCGCCTTTTAATGCCAGAACAGCACTGACAATAGCCTGGAAATCCGCCCCTGACGGAGAAGCGGCCCAGCGCCCTTTCCACTCGGGTTTCGCCAGATCCATTAACGATTTCGGTAATTGCGCTTCGCTCAGTTTTGCCGGGTTATAGACGAACACGGTGCTACGTGCGGCAATACCAATCCAGCGGCCATGTTCAGGGCGATAGGCTGGTGCAACCTGTTCCAGAGTGCTTTTATCCAGAGGTGCGAACAATTTAGCGTTATCGACCAGCACCATCGCCGGGGAGTTTTCAGTCAGAAATACGTCCGCCGGAGACTTGCTGCCTTCCTGAACCAGTTGATTACCCAGCTCGCTGTCGCCGCCATTACGCAATGTAACTTTAATGCCGGTTTCTTTTGTGAAACCGTCAACCCACGACTGAACCAGGTTTTCATGCTGTGCGTTATAAACCACGATTCCTTCGTTGTTATCGGCCGCACCGGCGAACGGAGTCAGCAAAACAGAGGAAGTCACCATTGCGATTGAACACAGGGACGATACGCCAAATTTCATAAGTTAATCCTTCATAATAATGAGTACATAACACCAGAATGCATAGCGAGGCGGATTAAACCACAGCAAAATGGGAATGCTAATGAAAATTGTTATCATTTTTAAACAAAGGTGAGAAATGTGGCAGAACTAAACTTTACTAAGATAAAAATCCTGATTGGCCACTGAGAGGGTTGTGAAGATTAAAAAAACCTTAAGAACAAACTGCTAAATCGGGTGTATTTGAACGTGAGCCTCCGTGCTCCATACGTTAATAAGGGTCTTTTACAGGATTTTCTTCAGGTCCATCTCTTCCTGTATGCGTTCACAATAAGTTGCATGTGTTTTGATAGCTTCTTCAACACCCGCGTTATAGAGCGCAGGCCCTAGCTCCTCAATAACGAAATCCGTGAAAAAATCAGCATCAAACTGCTCCAGTCTCAAATCGAAATTCGCCTCGCAGTAATCCACCAGCTTTTGCCGAATGTCCTCTTTCTCGCCTGCATTTAGTTTAATTTCAGCCATTACAATTCCATATTCAGAGGGGGTTAACGCAATTTACCTCCCTCAAGTGCTGGCATCAACAACCGCTCTCACAGCCCCGACCTTTATCCCGAAACTGCAAAGGAGATAGCTGGACATGATTCTTAAAGAATCGTGAGTAAACGGAATGCGAAGAGAACCCCAGGCAGTCGCTGATTTCCTGAATCGAGAGCGTCGATTCACGCAGCATACGCATCGACAGTAGCAACTGCTGCTGGTTTAGAAGCTGAGTGAACGTCGCTGACTCGAGTTGCAGGCGGCGGTTGAGCGTCCAGCGGCTAATCCGTAGCTCCTGGCATACCTTTTCCAGTATTGAGTTTGCTGAAGTTTCCTGCCCTGACAAATAACACTGTTCAATAATTGCATTCACCGCCGTGGTCAGCGGTGGCTCTTTGAAAATTTGTTTTTTGAGTGCGCTTACATGGCTCTTTTGTAAGCGATTTAGCAGCGGGTTAAATGAGGCGTTTTCACAATCCAGGTAGCGGTTTTCCAGAATAATGGCATCGTGCTCCTGGCGCAGCAAACAGGTTTTGTTAAACAGATCGTTCACCAGCGTCTGATGGTGAACCGCTGAGTCCGTAAGCTCTATTTGCATACTCATACCTGGGGAATAACTTTTCAATATACTGCCAAGCAACACCAGATTAAAGATGGCTGAAGGGTTATTAACAGAGTGTGGCGCACGGTTTTTATATCTTATGCGAGTATGTGACTGCCCTTTTTCTATAAAAAGATCATCACAATTGCCAATCAAAAACCGGTTATCCGAAAAACTCCATAATGCTGATTCCAGTGTTTTTTCATTCAGGCACAGACCTATTAACTCTGGAAAAATAGCATGGGAATGTTCAACACTATTAATGTAAATAGTTTCCGGAATAGCACTCCCATAGAGCGTTTTATTAAGCCCACTAATTTTTGCCATCAATTGATAATGGTTATGTTCAGTAATACGCCCGTAGGGTTTGTCTATTTCATGAGTTGACAAACCCAGGCCCCCTAACAAGTTATTTGTGTCAATTCCTTTTTGACGTAAATTATTAAGACTTGTCCTATATATTGAATTAGATACGCTTCTGGTAAGCATGTGGACCTTGCACAAAGTTGAACGTTAATATTGTTTTTGTAATGTTAATGTATTGTAGCACCCTGCATTATTTTGAGATACCACTCACAAAAAAACGCCCTGCTCCCAGGAGCACAGAATTAGCTTTCCATTGCAAAGTCGCCCGCCATTTATCTGGTTATTATTCCGCTGCTGTTGATGTACTTACCTTTGCGAAACCTGGATATATACCCTACATAAATAAGGCCAATAACAATGGAATCCTTAAGCGTTAAATCAAAATTGAATACCCTGACAATCTGTCTCACCCTGGCATTAGCCGGGATGGTTTCTGGTTGTAATGACGACGATGATGACGACAACCAGGAAGAACCGCCTGTCTCGCAAGTAAAAGACGCCGCGTATTACCAAAAAATGGCCAAAGAAGCCGCCGGTAAAATGAGCGTTGAAGAAAAGCTTAATATGGTGGTCGGGCCAGGAATGGATCTTGGCAATGGCGAATATCCGGCAACCAATAATAAAAATGATGTATCCGGTGTTGCTGGTTATATCAATGGCGTAAAAAGCGACAAGCTGGATATTCCTGCGGCAAAATTAGCCGATGGTCCCGCTGGATTGCGTATTAATAGTACTCGAAACGGTAGTTCTGAAACTTTCTATGCCACTGCCTGGCCAATTGGTTCTTTGCTGGCTTCATCCTGGGACACAAAATTAGTGGCTCAAGTGGGTAAAGCGATGGGCGAAGAAATTAAAGAATATGGCGTCGACTTTATTCTCGCACCAGGTATGAATATTCAACGTAACCCGCTGAACGGGCGTAATTTTGAATATTACTCTGAAGACCCATTGCTGAGCGGGAAAATTGCCGCCGCTATGGTTGACGGTGTGGAGTCAAATGAAGTCGGCACCACCATTAAGCACTTTGTTGCCAACAACTCAGAAACCAACCGTAACTCCATCGATACCATCGTTTCGCCGCGCGCAATGCGTGAGATTTATCTGCGCGGTTTCCAGATAGCCGTAGAAGAAGCGCAGCCGTGGGCGGTGATGTCGTCATATAACAAACTGAACGGTACTTACACCAACGAACGCCGCGACCTGCTGACCGATATTTTGCGTAATGAGTGGGATTTTAAAGGGCTGGTAATGTCCGACTGGCTCGCCGGGACTCCAGAACTGACCGGCTGGAAACAGCTAAAAGCGGGTAATGACCTGATTGAACCTGGTGGATTTACCGACCCGGTAACCGGTGCTTTCAACAATACTGGTGTGCTGGCCGCACTGAAAGACTCTTATAAAAAGGGGGATATTAGCGAAGCAGATGTCACGGTTAACGTGGAACATATTCTCTCGCAAGTCTTCCAGTCCCCTTCTTATAACAACTACGCCGCGTCCAATAAACCTGACCTCGAACAGCACCGAGTACTGGCACGCCAGGCTGCGGCAGAGAGCATGGTGTTGTTAAAAAATGACAACCAGGCGCTGCCATTAACACCGCGTTTGAAGCTCGCAAGCTTTGGGGTTAGCCAGATTGAAACTATCAAAGGTGGCACAGGTAGCGGCCAGGTTAACAATGAAGCGACCATTATGCTTTCCGAAGGCCTGCAACAGCAGTACACCGTTGATGAGTCGCTAACCTCATTCTATCGCGATTACTACGCGCAAAATAAAGTTGAGCACCCGGGCTTTGTGGCCTCGATCGGCACCTACTTTACCTGTGACGACCCGGCAATTGACCCGGCAGTGGTTGAAAGTGCTGCGCAGAACAATGATGCAGCACTGATCACTATCGGGCGAATCGCGGGTGAAGGTGTGGACCGCACCAATACACGTGGCGACTACCTGCTGACCGAAAATGAACTCAATTTGATTCAGAATACGTCTGATGCATTCCATGCTGCAGGCAAGAAAGTGGTTGTCGTGCTGGATGTCTCTGCCATCGTCGATACCAGCGAGTGGGCCGATAAAGTCGATGCCATTTTGCTGTCGTATCTGCCAGGCCAGGAAGCGGGCTTTGCCATCACCGACGTGCTCTCAGGCGTCGTCAACCCTGGTGGCAAACTGGCACAAACCATTCCGCAGTCTTATGCCGATGTCCCTTCCGCAACCACCTTCCCGGGCAAAGACACCAACGGCGACGGCACACCAGATGAAATCTCTTATAACGATGACATCTACGTGGGCTACCGCTACTACAGCACCTTCAGCAAACCGGTTGCCTGGCCGTTCGGCTACGGCCTTTCTTACACCACCTTTGGTTATGACGGCGCGGCAGTCGAGTCGAACACCCTGAGTAATGGCGCAAAAGGTGGCATCACGTTCAGCGTTTCGGTGACCAACACCGGCAACGTAGCCGGGAAAGAAGCAGCCCAGGTCTATATCAACGCACCAGAAGTTAAGCTGAAAAAACCGGCTCTTGAGCTTAAATCTTTCAGCAAAACAGACAGCCTGCAACCCGGTGCCAGCCAGAAGCTGACCTTCACTATCCCTGCCAAAACGCTGGCAAGCTTTGACCCGCAAAAGAACCAGTGGATTGTTGAGCCTGGCACCTACAAGGCCTGGGTGTCTCCTTCCTCCGATGTAACGGGTCGTGAACCTGTGACCTTCAACGTTAGCGAGGAAATTGTAGTCAGCAACACCACTCCGGGTGCGCTTGCACTACCGGCGGGTGTGAACGCCGCTGATTTTGTCACCGTAAGTCAGTAAGTCAATCCAGGGCGAGTTCGTTCTCGCCCTGGTTAATAAGGCAATCAGTGTTAATGAGTAAACCGGTGTTCAGGCTGAGTATTTCTCGGCCATTTTTAGCGCAGATGGTGACAGTGGTATTGCTCTGTGGTCTTGGCTATCAGTTGGCTGTCGCTACATGGCGTATTGGTGAAATGCTTTATCCGCAAACACCAATTCCGGCTCAGGCACACAACGCTAACCCGCAGGCCACACCTGCTGAAATCAGGTTCAAGACGCTATTCCCAGGCGGGGATAAAGAGATCGCACAAGTGGCAACACTCTCCTCGCTAAAAGTACGACTGACCGGGGTGATAGTCAGTAGCTCATCAGAAAGTTCACTGGTGATTATTGAGCAAGGTGGACATCAAAATAGTTACGGTATTCATGATGTTATCAACGGAACACAGGCGAGTGTTGTCGCGATTAAAGATGACCATGTTGAACTGCTTAACGGGGGGCAGCATGAAATCCTACGGTTGTATGACGACGCAGCCGCAAGCGTACCTGACACACTTGCGACTACCCGGAATCAGTTACTGAAAGAGCCGAAAAAATTGCTGGAGATGGTGGCAATCACACCGGTGAACAAAGACGGCGTGATGCAGGGATATCGCCTCAATCCAGGCAAAGAGGCCACGCTTTTTCAGCAAAGTGGATTACAGCCCAACGATTTGGCAGTCGCCATCAATGGCTTTGACCTACGCGAGCCGCAAGAAGCCGCAAAGTTTATGGGCCAACTCAGCACATTGACGCAGCTTGATATCACTATTATGCGCGATGATGCCGAGAAGAACATTTTTGTAGATTTATCAATAAAGTAAGGTTGGGTATGTCATTACAAATAACAAGAATTGCCCAGAGCCTCACTCTGCTGATGGCTCTCTTGCCTGCTGCCTGGGGAGCCAATTACAGCGCCAGTTTCAAAAGTACCGATATTCAGGAATTTATTAATATCGTCAGTAAAAACCTGCATAAAACCATCATTATCGATCCCGCCGTGCGCGGTGTCGTCAACGTTCGTAGCTATGACTCGCTCAATGATGAGCAGTACTACCAGTTCTTCCTGAGTGTGCTGGATGTGTACGGTTTCGCCGTAGTGCCAGGAGCCAGTGGCGTGCTGAAGGTGGTGAAAGCCGCCAATGCCAAAACCGCAGCTATCCCGCTGGCCGATGATTACCATGCGGGAACCGGAGACGAAGTGGTGACGCGCGTTATTCCAGTTTCAAACGTCGATGTGAAAGAGCTCGCCCCACTTTTGCGCCAGCTTAACGATAACGCCGGGGCCGGAAATGTGGTGCATTACGAATCCGCCAATGTGCTGCTGGTGACCGGACGTGCGGCGGTTGTGAATCGTCTGGCAGAAATTGTGCGCCGCGTAGATTCAGCCGGTAATCAGCGATCGGACATCATTAAATTAAAGTACGCCTCTGCACGTGAGATGGGTTTAATCCTTAATGGCTTGAACAAAAACGACCGTAAAGGCAGCGGTCTGGCACCGAACGTGGTGGCTGATGAACGTACCAATAGCGTGGTGATTTCCGGCAGCGCGCAGGGACGCCAGCACTTAATCACTATCGCCCGTCAGCTTGACCGTGAAGAGCAAAACCAGGGGAACACTCGCGTTTTTTATCTTAAATACGCCCAAGCGAAAAACCTGGTTGCGGTCCTGAGCGGTGCAAATTCATCGCCATCCCAACCAGCCAAAGGTGAAACCGCGCCTGCCAGCACGGGTGCCGGTGCCAGCAGCAGTACATTTAACGGCAAAGAGGTCAGCATTGTTGCCGATGAACAAACCAACTCACTGGTTATTACCACGCAGCCTGATGCCATGCAGGCGCTGGAACAAATCATCAATCGTCTCGATATCCGCCGCGCCCAGGTGTTGATTGAGGCAGTCATTGTAGAAATGCAGGATGGCGACGCGCTCAATTTCGGCGTGCAGTGGTTTAACGAAAATGGTGGCGCAACCCAATTTACCAGCACCGGGCTGCCGATAAGCGCCGTGGTCGCCGCCGAAAACCGGAAAAACGGCTCGTCTGGCAGTGCTGCCTTACTCAGTAGTTTTAACGGTATCGCCGCCGGTTTTTATAACGGTAATTGGGGCGGGCTGGTTACAGCACTTGCCAACAACTCACGCAGCAATATTCTCGCCACGCCAAGCATCGTTACGCTCGATAACAAAGAAGCGGCCATAAACGTTGGCCAGGAAGTCCCGGTCATTACCGGCAGCCAGGCCAGTACAACCGGCAGCGTGTACAACACTGTCGAGCGCAAAACGGTGGGCACTAAGCTCAAGGTTATCCCGCAGATTAATGACGGTGAAAGCGTGCTGCTTAATATTGAGCAGGAGGTTTCAAGCGTGGCCTCCGCCAGTTCCGTTGATTCATCTTCGGCCGGGAGCGATCTGGGTGCCACGTTTAACACCCGCACCATCAACAATGCGGTAATGGTCAGAAGCGGCGAAACCGTGGTGCTCGGCGGCTTGCTGAACAACCAAACCACCGAGAGCGTCAGCAAAGTACCGATCCTCGGTGATATTCCGCTGCTCGGTTATCTGTTCCGCTACAACAGCACCAGCACCAGCAAACAAAACCTGATGGTGTTCATTCATCCGGTCATCCTGCGCGATGGCGCCAGTTATAACGGCGTCTCCAATGAAAAATATCGCCAGTTCCGTGATGAACAAAAATCCGATCGTCTCAATCGTGATCCTCTCGCCCTCCCCACCCCTGACCTGACTCTGCCTGCAACACCGGGTGCCCGACCGCGCGGAGGCTTCTTCAATGAGTGAGGAGCGAAAATGGGTAAAGCTCCCCTTTAGCTTTGCCCGCGATCACGGCGTGCTGGTGCAGTGGCAAAATGAGACGCCAGTGCTGATACATCATGGCGAACTCAGGCCACAAATCCTGCTGGAAATACGTCGTGTCATGCGCCAGTCATTTTCGGTTAACGCCGTCGCCGCAGCGCAATTTGAGCAACTCTTGATCAAAGAGTATCAACGCGATGGTAGCGAAGCGCGCCAGTTAATGGAGGATTTGGGTAACGATGTGAGTTTTAGCGACCTCGCCGGGCAGCTGCCTGGTACGCAGGACCTGCTCGATATGGAGGATGACGCGCCGATAATTCGCCTGATTAACGCCATGCTGGGCGAGGCGATAAAACTTGGTGCCTCCGATATTCATATTGAAACCTACGAGTCCCGGCTTGCGATTCGCTTTCGTGTCGATGGCGTTTTACGTGAGGTTATCCAGCCCCAGCGCCAGCTGGCGGCGGTATTTATCTCACGCATCAAAATCATGGCACGTCTCGATATTGCCGAGAAACGTGTTCCGCAGGATGGACGTATTAGCCTGCGCATCGGTGGGCGGGCCGTCGATGTCCGTGTCTCAACGCTGCCTTCCAGCCACGGGGAAAGGGTCGTGCTGCGCCTGCTGGATAAAAACACCGTCCATCTGGCGCTCTCTCATTTGGGTATGTCAGCGGGTTTACAGCAGACCATGTACACACTGGTACGTAAGCCATATGGCATTATTCTGGTCACTGGCCCAACGGGTTCGGGTAAGTCCACCACTCTTTATGCCGCGCTATCTGAAATTAATAACCACGAGCGCAATATTTTGACGGTGGAAGACCCCATCGAATACGACCTCGATGGCATCGGCCAGACGCAGGTCAATAACAAAGTCGATATGACTTTTGCCAGGGGGTTGCGCGCAATTCTACGTCAGGACCCGGATGTGGTGATGATCGGCGAAATCCGTGATACCGAAACCGCGAAGATTGCCGTTCAGGCCTCATTGACCGGGCATTTAGTCTTCTCGACGCTGCATACCAACAGTGCCATTGGTGCCATTGCTCGCTTGCGAGATATGGGCGTGGAGCCGTTTTTGCTCGCCTCTTCACTTACGGCAGTGCTTGCCCAACGCCTGGTGCGCACACTCTGCCTGCACTGCAAAACCCCGCAATTGTTGGATGAACAACAACGCCTGCGTTACGGCTTTGGCAGCGATGTTACCCACATATGGCAACCGGTCGGCGGTGAATGCTGCAACCACACCGGCTATCGCGGGCGCACCGCCCTACACGAATTGGTTGTTATCGATGAATCCGTTCGCAAAGCGCTTAACCACGATGCTACGGAGGATGAGCTGGAAGCGCTTATTCGCATCAGTACACCGGCCTTGCGCGATGACGGTCTGGAAAAGGTGCGGCAAGGCGTGACGTCGCTCGAAGAAGTGCTCCGCGTGAGCCGGGAGGAATAATCATGGCTGATTTCCGCTGGCAGGCGCTGGACAGTAAAGGCAAGTCAAAACAAGGTTCGCTCGAGGCAGACTCCGTCCGTCACGCTCGTCAACAACTGCGCGAAAGGCAATTACTGCCTGTCTCAATTAGCGAAGTGGGCGCATCAACAAGCGCCTCCCGTCATTTTTATTTCCGCCGCGCGCCGGGAATGCGCAAAAGTGAATTAACCCTGTTTACTCGCCAGCTTGCCACGCTTCTGGGATCGGCAATTCCGCTGGAGGAAGCCCTGAATGTGGTCTCGCGCCAGACGGAAAAAGCCCGCATCCAGAGTGTGATTAACGGCGTGCGTGGTCGTGTCCTTGAAGGGCAAACGCTGGCAAAAAGCATGGCTGCGAGCCCTGCCGCCTTCGATGACCTTTACTGCGCCATGGTGGCGGCTGGTGAAAAGTCTTCCCACCTCGATGATGTATTAATGCGGCTGGCAAATTACACCGAGCAGCGTCAGCAGATGCAAAACAAGCTGCGCCAGGCGATGGTTTACCCCTGTGTTCTTACCGTGGTGGCTGTAGGTGTCATCGCCATCTTACTGGTGACGGTCGTCCCTAATGTGGTGGAGCAGTTTGTCCACATGAAACAGGAACTGCCGCTCAGTACCCGCCTGCTGATGGGATGCAGCGAAATGCTGCAACGTTTTGGCGTGCTTTTTCTGGTTGCCATAACCGGTGCGGCACTTTACTGGCGTCGCTGGTTAAAAACCCCGGCAAATCGCCTGCATTATCACAATTTAGTGCTGCGTTTACCGATAGCCGGGAGGCTTAGCCGGGCCACCAATACCGCCCGTTTTGCCAGCACACTCAGCATTCTCAATGCCAGCACCGTGCCGCTACTGGATGCCATGCAGATCAGTGGTGAAGTGCTGCAAAACGCTGAAGCGCGTCTACGCATCAATCTTGCCCAACAACGAGTACGCGAAGGCAGCACCTTGCGCGGAGCCTTAGAACAGACGCGCCTGTTCCCACCGATGATGCTGCATATGATTGCCTCCGGCGAACGAAGCGGCACCCTGGATAGCATGTTGTCTCGTGCAGCTGACAACCAGGATAACGCGTTACAGCAAGAGATGACCCTCGCACTGAGCCTGTTCGAACCACTGCTGGTGGTCAGTATGGCAAGCGTAGTGCTGTTTATCGTGCTGGCAATTCTCGAACCTATTTTGCAACTAAATAACATGATCAGTCATTGAAAAGGAGTCGTTATGCATAAGCCTCAGCAGCAAGGTTTTACCTTGCTGGAAATTATGGTGGTGATCGTCATCCTCGGGATTCTTGCCAGCATTGTGGTACCGAATCTGATGGGTAATAAAAATCAGGCCGACCGACAAAAAGCGGTCACCGATATCGTGGCACTCGAAAATGCGCTGGATATGTACACCCTCGACAATGGGCGCTACCCCACCACCGAACAGGGTTTAGATGCGCTACTCAACAAACCGGAAGCCGCACCGGTGCCGAAAAACTACAAACAGAATGGCTATATAAAACGCCTTCCGGAAGATCCATGGCAAAACGCTTATCAACTGGTCAGCCCCGGCGAGCATGGCTCGGTTGATATCTTTTCCGCAGGCCCTGATGGGCAAGCGGGCAACGATGACGATATTGGCAACTGGGATATGAGCGGAGCCAAAAGCTAATGAGCAGGGCTACGAGCAACCGGGGATTTACGCTCATCGAAATGATGCTGGTCGTGGCAATCATCGCTACGGCATCAAGCCTGGTTGTGATGGCGCTACCGGCAAACTCCCCCCAAAAACAGGGGCGCGAAATGCTGGCCCGGCTTGCCGATGCCATTCCAGTGCAACGCATGGAAGCGATGGCTCAGGGTTCATTATTGGGCCTGAGCATCAAGGCTCACGGCTATCAATTTATGGTGCAGGATCTCAGCAGTTCTCACGGCTGGCGGGTGATATTAGCCGTGGAGCAACCTGATGGCGAAACCATCACATTACAGCTGACGCAACAGGATCTGCTGCTTGACGAATCACCAACAGATGAACGGGACGATAAGCCGCAGTTGCTGCTGTTTCCCGGTGGTGAAGTCACCCCTTTTGAGCTGCGCGCCTTCGCGCAAAAAAAGGCCATCGCGACATTAATCGTCAGCGAAGCCGGTGAAGTGCAGCTGGTTTATGCTACGGACACCACACCATGAAGCAACGCGGAATGACATTACTGGAAGTGATGGTGGCAATGGTCATTTTTGCCGGCGCCAGCCTTGCATTAATGAACAGCCTCAGTAGCCAAATGATGGCACTGCAATCTATGGAAGAAAGCTTGTTTGGCAGTTGGGTAGCGGAAAATCAGATGGTCGATCTGCGCCTGGCTGGAGGTTGGCCAGCACTGGAAAAGGTTTCCGGAAAAGAGCCGTTCGCAGGGCGTAACTGGTACTGGCAACGCCTGGGAGAGACAACAAGAGATCCATTATTACGCGCCGTTGAAATCCAGGTGCGTAGCACGCCGAACGACGATCCGCGCATTCAACTGCGTAGCTATTTTTTCCGTCAGCCATGAACAGCAATCAGCGGGGTTTTACGCTTTTGGAAGTGCTGGTCGCATTGGTGATTTTCGCCCTACTAACCCTCACGGCTCAGGCGGTATTTCAGGGTGTATTACGTAACAACGCCGTGACCCAGGCGAAGATCTCACGGCTGACCGAGCTCAGTTTTGCCATGCAGCAACTGGAAAATGACTTTATCCAGAGCTTCCCACGCACCGTGCGTGAGGCGGGCGCTCCGGGGAACACGGTGTTTAGCGCAGCCAATGGCCTGCTGCAAAGCAAAGGTGATGGCGTGATGTTTACCCGCAGCGGTTGGTTTAATCCCGATGCCCGCCTGCGCCGTAGCGAACTGCAAAAGTTGGGCTGGCGTTTACAGGATTCACAACTTGAACGAGTGACATGGCGTTACCCGGATAACCTACCGGGCACCGAGCCTAACCAAACTGTGGTGCTGAAGTCGGTGCGGCAATTCCGCCTGCGTTATTACCGCGACGGCCGCTGGTTAACACAATGGACGGCGGTGCGCGAACTGCCACAAGCGGTAGAAGTCACGCTGGACTTACCCGATTACGGTCTCATTACGCGGCGCTTTCTGCTGGCCGCAAGTGAGAATGCCCAATGAAATATCAAAGAGGTATGGCTTTGCTTGTCGTCTTACTTTTGCTTTCTGTTATGGCTCTTCTGGCTTCGCAAATGACGGCCCGTTACCGGCAGATGTGGCAGCGCAGCCATACGCTACTGAGCCAATTACAAATGCATGAGTATCTTCTGGGAGGTGAAGCATTCGTCGCCCGAGTGTTATATCAGGACATGATGGATAGCCCACAAAAAACCTCCCGAGCGCAGTATTGGGCCACACAGCAAGAGGTCTGGCCGATTAACGAGGTTGCACTGCGTGCTGAGATCCGTGATGAGCAAGCCTGCTTTAATCTCAACAGCCTACAAAACCATGACGAGAATAACCCGGACAATCTGGCCCAGTATCACGAACAGGTATTTGTCTCGCTTTTACAGGGGATTGAGGTAGACAACCTGCGCGCCCGGAAGCTCGCGGCGACCGTCGAGGATTGGTTGGATGCTAACAGTGACCCACAACTATTAGGAGCAGAAGACCATGACTACATGGCGCTTAATCCGCCCTATTTGCCCGCTAACCAACCGATGAGACACCTGAGCGAATTACGTGCCGTCAAAGGTATAAGTGGAGAGTTATATCGGACACTCAAGCCACTGGTTTGCGCGCTTCCCGAGCGATCTCTTGCGGTGAATATCAACACGCTTGAGGAGCCACAGGCGCCGCTGTTGTCTGCACTGTTTCTGAATATCCTGTCCGTTCAGTCAGCCCGTGAGCTGATTAAACGCCGCCCGACGGAAGGTTGGAAAAGTGTCGATGAGTTTTTAGCCCTTATTCCTGGCGGCGATGAGCGTATCGCCGGCCCCGAAATTTCTCGATCTCTTACGGTGAACAGTGACTATTTTGTTTCGTCACTCACCATCGAAAACCAACAACAACACAGCCGAATGATCAGCCATTTTTATCGCGCCAGCGACCGCAAGGTTATTGTTCGCAGTCGTGAGACGGGAGTTTGGCCATGAGTGAAACTTTATTAATCCGTCTCGCAAGCCATGCACATCAACCCATGTTCTGGTGGCTATTCTCCGCAGACGATCGGCTGTTGTTTTCCGGCGAGGTGCCCGATGCAGCAATGCTCGCAAGCTTGCAGGAATATGCCAATGGCAACCAGGTAATTGCGCTGGTGCCAGCTTGCGATTTGGTGCTGCGCTCCGTCAACTTGCCAGGAAGACTGACGCATAAAACGCGCAACGCGCTGCCTTTTCTACTCGAAGATGAAGTAGTTGAAGACCCGGCCCGATTGCATGTGGCGGTGCTTGCCCACGAATCACCATCAGTTCATCTGGCCGCGGTAGAACACACCTTAATGCAGGAGTGGTTGCGTTGGCTGGATGAGGCCGGTTTGCAAGCCAGCCGGATGCTGCCTGATGTTTTAGCGCTGCCGCAAACTGTAGGTGGGTATCGCTGGTCACTTGATAAACAGCATCTGATTCGTGAATCGCGCTGGCAAGGCATGGTGCTTGAAGATGAATTGATAACCTGTTTACCCGCAACGCAAGTCTCCGGGTGGCAAACCACAACACAAACCATGCCGCTGCGCGCGGTCCATCTTCCGCCCGTCTCCTTGCTGCAAGGCACATATCGCCCACAGAGGAATAAATCCGGCAGCTTTGGTGTGTGGCGCACGCCAGTGTATTTGCTGGTCGCAAGCCTGGTTATGGTACTTGCAGCCCGTGGGTTGGAGAGTCTCAGCCTGAGCCACCAGCAATCTGCGCTTCAGGAGCAGATGACAGCTGTCTACCGCCACGCCTTCCCGGGTAGCAAACCGGTGAGTGACCCGTGGTTTGCATTTAAAAAGAAGATGGAGGAGCGAAACAGCCAATTCCTGCCTTTAGCCCGAACACTTGATAGCATGCTTCCCTCTACTGTTCGCGTGCAAACATTGCAATTTGATGCTGCGCAAACGGAGCTGCAAGCGCAACTCTCAGGCACATCGGCCATCGCATTACAGGCTATCGAACAGCGAATTCCCGCCGGATTCTCACTGCGCATCGCTGAAGAAAACACCAGATCGGGCACGATTACGGTTTATCTCAACCAGACACCAAAACGCCATAAAGAGAATCACCCGGCAATGTCGCGTCTTGAGCAAATGAAGGCACAGCTGGCCCAGATGCAAAGTGAGATCGGGCAAAAAACGGCGATTTCGCTGCCAGTCACCAATATGGCCGATGTAATGACCCGCACCAGCACCGATGCACATCTGCCTGCCCCGCCAGTGACGCAAAACGACAATGCGCTGGAGATCAGATACGCCACGCCACTGCCTTTTATTTCGCTGGCAAACTGGCTACAAACCCTTGAACTTCAATATGGCATCGTCCCACAGCAGGTTGAACTGACCGATAAAGGCCAGGGCAATGTGCAGGTGGAGCGTTTAGTGCTATCCGGGCGTAGCCGCTCATGAAAAGACGATATTTGCTACTGCCATTATTACTGGGTTACCTGCTGGGGCTGATGTTGATGATACCCGCCCGCCTGGTCATCGCCTGGTTACCTTTGTCCGCGGGAGTCTCATTACTGGGCGCCAGCGGCACGCTCTGGCAAGGTCAGGTGCAGTCCTTAGTGCTGGGCAAGCAACAAGTTGGCCCACTTAGCTGGAACTGGCGTAGCGCGGGATTGTTCGAGGGAAAGATCGCGGCAGATTTTGAACTGGCGGATCCTCGCATGATTAACGGTCGCGGGATCGTTGGCTGGAACGGCGAATGGAGCATTCAGGAGGCTACGCTGCGTTTCCCGGCGGCGGTTTTGGGCAATGCCATGCGACTTTCAGCCGAACTCAGTGGCGACATAAACGCTCATCTGACACAGCTTCGTTTTACCCCTCGCAACTGTATTGAGGCGGTAGCCGACGTGCGCTGGAGTAATGGGAACCTGGTGGATATCGCCGCGACTGTGAATACCGGCGATACCCGCCTGCGCATCAAGTGCGTGAACCAGCAATGGCTTGCCGACATCACGCAAACCTCCGAACAACTTCACAGCAAAGGGCAGCTCTTGTTACAGGGAGCACAACAGTATCGTTTGCAAGGTGAGGTCACGCCCGGCCCTACGTTCCCGACTGCGTTATTGATGCTACTGGCGCAAAGTGCCGGTCATGAATCACAAGGCCGTTATACCTTCGAAACATCAGGGCGTTGGTAAGCGCCTGTAAGAGGAACATGAACCATGTACCAGGATTTTTTCGCGCTGAATGCGGCACCCTTTACGCTCTCGCCCGACCCCGATTATCTCTATCTTAGCCCGGCGCATCGGGAAGCCCTGAACCTGCTGCATCGCACCATTGCATCAGGTGGTTTTATGACCCTGATAGGTTCACCCGGCACCGGTAAAACCACCCTGACTCGCCATATTTGCCTGCATGCGGGAGTCGAAACCGAAACGGCATATTTGATTGCCCCGTTAAACTCCCCCATAGCGCTAATGACGCAAATTTGCCGTGCGTTTCATCTGCCCGAAGAAACCGATCTGGAGACCTTTTTACGTCATAACCACAGGGGGCGAAAACAGGCGGTATTGCTAATCGATGAAGCGCAGCATCTCTCCCTGGCCCAGCTTGAAGCACTGTGCGCCCTGACCAATATTGAAACTGACGACAGAAAATTGTTGTCGATTGTGCTTATCGGCCAACCAGAACTTGAAGATAACCTCGACCACTCCAGCCTGGTTCAGGTTAAGCAACGCGTGACAGCACGCTATTTCCTCACACCGCTGTCGGCCGAAGATGTAGACGCGGCAGTGCGGTTTCGCCTGCAAAAAGCGGGCTGTTTGCACCCTATCTTTTCGCGTGGTGCTGTCAGTGTCATTACGCGCACCAGCAAAGGTATTCCGCGCATTATCAATCGGCTTTGCGAGCAAATGTTGGTGGATGCAGCTTTGGAAAGGCGCTGGCGCATAACCTCATCACATGCCGCGCAAGCTGCTCACAAGGTCACGGGGCGGGTCGATATTGGCGGAATGCCCGGAGCCATGACCCTCGTCGTGACCTGCATGCTTGTGTTTGTTGTCGGTGGGTTTAGCTGGAAACAGTGGGGATGGTTGCCGCAACCGCAAGTACGCACCGTCAAAGTTCCGGTGAGTATTGCACCCGACCCTAAAGCTCAGGCGTCGTTTGCGGCGGCTGTAAATAAGGCCCGCAATCAGAGTGATGCCTTTTCGTTACTGAGCGCAACCTGGGGTTATGAGAGTACGGATGACATATCGCCATGCGAGACAATATCCCCCGCTGGGCTGCGCTGCTTTCGCACTTTTGGCGAGTTAAGTGAGTTAGTTTCCCTGAATTATCCCGCTGTCGTGCATCTCAAAGATAAGACTTTTGGCCACTGGTTTGCGGTGCTCAGCCACGTCAACGATGGCAAGGCATCACTTCTTTTCGCCAACCAGGAATGGGAGGTTTCCCTCGACTGGCTTAATCAGCGCTTTCAAAAAGATGCCACGTTAATCTGGCAAATGCCTGCCAGCGGCGTGACTCACGTCACCAATCATAGCCCGACAGAAGATATTCAATGGGTGGCTCAACGACTCACGACAGCATTAAAAACGCCGGTGAGTGAAAAGAGTGCAAAAATTCAGGCGGGAATCCTCGCATATCAAAAACTGCAGCACCTGCCTGCTGATGGGATTGCAGGAGAGCAAACATTACTGCGCCTGAGCAATCAGCCCGGACTGGATATTCCCACTCTTGATGGCACGATTCCTGCCCGCGACCAGGCGACCAACAACACGACGCAGCAGGAGAAACCATGAACCTGTCACTTACTCTCAAACCACACTCGAGATTGTCAGCTAAAGGGTTTCTGATTTTAACCTGGTGTTCGTGCTTAACCTTTGCGGCACTCTCAGGGGCTGCTGCCTGCTACGGCTGGTACAGCCTGCATAATCCGCCGACTATCAAAAGAGTTGAAGTACCACACCAGGCAACTCAACCCTGGCGCATTATCAACAACACGCTGACGTTTAACACACAGCCTTTGCCTGCCGAACCAGAAGCAGAATCGGAAGCCGTTCCAGAGGAGGAGTCACCAGAGGTCGAAGAATCAGGCAGCGTCGTGTCGGATGAAAAAATGGCGAATGAAGATACCTATCCAGGCCTTGAGCAGTTATCCGAAGACGCTCGGCGGCGAATGCCTTCCATCAAATACAATGCTCACGTGTACTCCAGTGAAACGGGCAAAAGCGTTATCAATCTTAACGGCAATGATTACCACGAGGGAGCCGCAGTCGGTGCCGGAGTAAAGCTTATGAAAATTGAACCTGATGACAGTATTTTCTCGTTTGAAGGGCAAACGTTCCGCGTAACGGCACTGTCGGACTGGTGATGGTGATGATGTTAATTGAACTAGCTTCTTTCTACCCCATCACCTGGGGCGCAATGCTGGGTGTTCTGGGGTTACTGATCGGTAGTTTTTTAAATGTTGTCGCCTGGCGTTTACCCAAAATGCTCGCCGACCAGTGGCAGGATGAGGCTTTGCTTACGCTGAATATCCCAGCCCCTTCCCGGCCTACCTATAATTTGTGCTGGCCACTCTCAACCTGCTGTTCTTGCCAGCATCCGATATTACGCCGTGATTTGCTACCGATCGTGAGTTGGTGCCTGTTACGCGGGAGAAGCCGTTGCTGCCAGCAACCCATTCCCGTGCGCTACCCGCTGGTCGAATTAACCTGTGCTACGTTATTTGTCTTTGCAGGAGTGTTATGGCCACCTGGAATACAGCTCGCGGCGAGTTTGTTTTTTATATCTGTGTTATTAACGCTTGCTGTTATAGATGCGCGGACGATGTTATTACCCGATGCCCTCACCCTACCCTTAATTTGGTGTGGTTTGCTGGTGAACTTTAACGGTTGCTTTGTCACCCTACAGGATGCAGTGGTCGGTGCTATGTGCGGCTATCTGGCGTTTGCGTTGCTGTCAGTCATTTTCACAAAATTGACCGGGAGAGCCGCACTTGGCGGTGGCGATGCTAAATTATTGGCGGCTATTGGTGCCTGGTTAGGCTGGGAAGTTTTGCCACAATTAGTCATGATTGCGGCTATGGGTGGCTTATTGGCGGCGGTAATTATGCATTTATTGAAACGCCAAAAGCTAAACCAGCCAGTAGCCTTTGGCCCCTGGCTTATTCTTTCTGCTGGTTATTTTTTGTACCTTACAGCTTAACATTTTGACAACCCGCAGTTATTCAGGTGACGACGCACGGTATGTCGCGCCTGGCGCACTTGCTTTCACATAATGCTGTAATACTTTACTCATTGGCATATGCAAATTTTGCTGTAATGGCGGGACGGGCGACATAAACCATTTGTTATACAGTTCGACGTATTTTCCACTGTTGATAACTTCGCCTAAAGATTGATTAACCAGACCGGTTAATTCAACGGAATCTTTTGCCATCATTAAGCCATAAGCATCCATATCGCCGAAGTCGACATAACTGATGACATAATTCTCGGGGTCACCAGCTTTAAATGCGGCGAGTAAGACCTCGTCGTTAGCTAACATTTTGACGTTTTCAGACTTGAGGAGTGTTAAAGCCGAAGCAAAATCTTGGGTCGTTACCATCAGAAGCGAATAATCCAGTTTACGGTTCAGTTTGTTAACACGCTCAATGGCGGAACCACCAGAAACGGCTGCAATTGTTTTACCCCGCAATTGACTTGCTTCCTGAACAGATTCCTTTTTCTTAGAAAGTAACACTGTCGTGGTAATAAAATAGGGGTTAGAGAAATTATAACTTTTAAGGCGTGAATCTGTACGGGTAATTGCCGAACATGTCATATCAACAGTATGTTCCTTTACTTTTAGTAAAGTTACGTTCTGTTTTTCCCCAACCCAATTAATCTCAATATGAGGGATGTTTAGCTCTTTTTCTAGCTGTTCAACAACATCACGACATATATCAATCGCCATACCTACTGGCTTGTCATTATCAACATATGAGAAAGGGAAATCATTATACGAATAGCTCAATGTTATTTTGTGATTTTTCTTTATATTCACAAGGCTATCATTTGCATGAGTATAAAACGCTGGAAATGCACACATAACAAATAAAAGAGATAAATACTTTTTCATAAAAATGCCAATATAGAATATATACACCCAATACCTTGAACGTTGCCATCATCGATGATGAGCCACACAACCTTATGCGCGCTGAAGATGACACACAAGCCAGCGACATTAAAGAATTATCCATAAATAAAAATTTAGCTGATGTAGATGTCAATATCCTTCTTGATATTGGTTAATACGAGGAGGGCGATTCGTTAACAGTTGGTTGCCATAGTGATCTGTTTACCTGAGTGGATAAGCCATTACACCGTCCACTCAGGCAATAAATAATTATTTCTGCACTTCTTTAATTTTCACAACATCATCCTTACTGATATGTGTTGCACCACTCCCCCAATTCCCTCTCACATAATTAACCACATTAGCCATTTCATCAACTGACATCGAATCTTTATATGCTGGCATTCTGAAGGAAATATTACCCTTGGTTTGCGGCGTTTGCGCACCTTGATAAATAACCGAAATCAGTGATGCTGGATCTTTCGCCGTGACTATTGAGTTATTCACTAAAGAAGGCACCGTAAAATCTTTGCCTTTACCGTCATCACCATGGCAGGTCGAACAATACATCGAATAGAGTGTTTTCCCATCCGTCGGTGAATAAGTTATTGAGCCATCTTTTGCAACGGGCGTTGAGTTTTTGTGATTGAAGTTCAGCAAATAAAAGGAAATAGCATCTAAATCACCATCGGTAAGATATTGCGTACTTTGCGTAACGACTTCACTCATTGGCCCCGATATTGCCCCATGCTGGCTTCTTCCCTCACGCAGAAGATCTTTTAATTCCTCAGCTGACATCGAGATATTTCGTAGTGATGGCGCATACCAGCCATCAATTGTTGCGCCACTAAGGTAAATATCGCTGGTTCCATCATAGGCTTTTTCCTGCATTGATGCGCCTCTTGGCGTATGACAGGCACCGCAATGGCCTGGACCTTCAACCAAATAAGCACCACGGGTCAGTAATTCTTTATCCTGCTCCGTAGTTTTTAGCGCTGCATTATCGGGATGAGCATCCTCAACATATAACCAATTCCAGATGTGCAGTGGCCACCTGGCGGAGAGCAGCCATGGAATATCATTCTCTTTATTTTTCACGTCAGCGGCGGGTACCTCTTTCATGAAATAGTCATAGAGATCGCGAATGTCCTTATCGGACATCCTGGCATACGAGGGATAAGGCATTGCGGGATAGAGTGGATGACCATCTTTCGCAATCCCCTGCCTTACTGCCTTCTCAAAATCTTCATACGAATACTGACCAATACCGGAGGTTTTATCTGGCGTAATGTTGGTGGCGTAAATATTCCCAAGCGGCGTGGAAAATGCTTTCCCTCCCGCCATCGGTTGGCCACCTTCGGCGGTATGGCAAGCCACACAGTCCGAAACCTTTGCCATGTATTCACCCGCGGAGATGGCCGCTGCATGACCGGTATATAAAATGCATCCGATAGCTAATAAAGTCTGTTTCATGTCAGCTCATCCCATCGCCTTGAGTTCATTGACCGCGCGCCACGCCTGGTCAATCGCGGTATGCGCATAGGCATCCCAGTCTGAATCGGAGTTCGCAATCGCAATTCGCCCGATAGGCTTACGCGCCCGCTTAATAATTTCCGGCATCTTATCCATATCATCGAACAACGCGCTGGCGTAATAAGCGTAGCCATGAGCCCAGCGGTTCACGGTTATAGCGGTGATATCCCGTTCATGATCAAATCCGGTTTGCCCCAGCATTTCCTGAAGCTGTTCGCGGATCATCTTTTCATGAGCATCAAAAGTGGTGCCGAGCAAATATGCTCGCCCCTGGCGGAACTGTTCGCGGGCACTCATTTTACTGCCCGGGTATGTGGGTACATAAACCATATGCAGGCACATAGGTTCATCCGGGTTTTGCGGGTGGTGATAACTTCCCATGCTCACCGGATAGTCGAGCTTCACGCGGCTGTAAGGGGCCGCAGGAGAATAGAATTCGTGGATACCGAGTTTGGTGAAAGCATGCCAGTTCTTGACCACCACATTGGTGTATACCAGTGGCGCTTTGACGTTCAGGCGCAAGTCAGCCTTTTGCTCTTCCGGGGTTTCAGGCACCAGATACGGGATCATCATGTTGTAGCCCGCCATGATGGCCTTACGCCCTTTGACGCGATGCGCTTTGCCGTCATTAACGTATGTCACCACCACGCCATCATCGGTATTGGCCGCATTAATTACAATGCTGCTCAGGCGAATGCGGGTGCTGTTCTCTTTATTGTCGAGTTTTTGATAATTCAGCCTGGAGGTGATGGAGTCTTCCATCGTGTTGCCAGGTAGCGCTTCAGGCACCAGGTGCCTGACGATCAAACGAGCCAGGCCGGCATTACCATCCGGTAAATGGTAGACATAAGGCTCTTCCAAATCGGCAAGGGATTCTTCATCGAGAGGAGGCAAGCCCATCTTGTCCATTCCCGGCAATGCGCAAGTGCGCGCATCACCACAACTCACGCCTTCAATACCGATAGCAAAGAAGTCATTGGTGCGTTGCTGGAAATACATGATGGCCATTTTGCTCAGGCCCACTTTTTCCACCAGGAAATCCCGGTAGCTGTGGGTGTCCATCCATTCGGTTTTCTCGTCTACCGACATCCCTTCCAGGTAATCCTGCGGATTAACATACAAATCCAGAATGGCTTTGCGATCGCTCTCACTTAACGGGAAATCATTGATGAATGCCTCAAGGCTACGGCCATTGAGTCTGTCTGGCGGGATATCATCGGCGACTGCGCGCCCAGGATCGCCGCCAACAATTTTGGTTTCACCGAAGTTCTTTTTGTCGAAGAAAACCCCGCGGCTCAGATTTAAGTCCGGGTAAAAATTGACCTCAAAGCTCTGCTTCATGCGCGCTACGCTAACGCCAACCTTAGACATCAGGCCATTTACCACCGGGCTAAAGTTACGCGTTGGCGACTGAAAGGCTTCGCTACCGCCATAACCAATGATTTTTTTGCCGCCGGCGTTAAATTCATTGCGCTTCGCGTGGCCGCCAAAATCATCATGGTTATCAAGCACCAGCACTTTGCTCTCTTTACCCATCAGGTCGTGCCAGAAACTGGCTGCCGCAAGGCCGCTTAACCCGCCGCCGACAATAACCAGATCGTACTCTTCTTCAATTGGAAGATGGTCAGTACTGAATTTTTCATGGTCACGGCCAATGGCGTGCGCCATCTCGAATGAGCCGGGATGGTTGCCGCGTAACCCGGTAAGTTGGGGTGGATAGTAATCCTCCCCGATAACCGCGCGGGCATTACCGGCAGCTTTGGCAAGGTCAAGAGGTGTTAACCCTGCTGCAATAGTGATGGCAACTCCGTTGAGAAAATCACGTCTGGTTATGGACATAAAAGACCTTACTTATTTAGCCTGTGGTTTTAATTCTTCATCCAGCTTCTTAGAGTCGTAGTAATCGCCTTGCCATGTAATCTTGCCATTATTGACGGTGATATAGCTGACGCCTTCAAATTTAATCGGGTTATTGGTTGCCGGGCTGCCAGCCCACTCACCGCTATTTTTGCCGCTAAACTCCCAGCGGAAGGCGATGGTGTCGTGGTCATAGACTGGCTTGCTGGTCATTTTCCATGTCAGGTCCGGTACGGCTTTAATAAAAGCACCTATGACATCTTTTTCCGCGTTTGCCTTGCCGTTAACCGGCGTGCCATTTGCTGCATCGTAATAAACCACGTCTGAGGCTAAATATTGTGCAGCTTTTGCCGAATCATGGGCGTTCCATGCGGACATATAATCTTTAACCACCGTCAACGGGGAAACATCCGCCAACGCCAGATTTGAGAATAGAGCAAAGGAGAGTACGGCAACTTTTATTGCTTTCATTTCATCACCTTAATATTAGGAGTCAGAGGTATCGCACATAATGTGTTTCACACGGGTGTACTCATCGAGCGAGTAGGAAGACAAGTCCTTCCCATAACCGGATTTCTTGAAGCCGCCGTGGGGCATTTCAGCGCACAGCGGTATATGGTTGTTAATCCACACCGTGCCAAAATCGAGACGCATGCTGAAGCGTTGGGCGCGGCCGTGATTACTGGTCCAGACACTGGATGCCAGGCCATATTCCACGTCATTCGCCTTATCCAGCGCCTCTTCTTCTGAGGAGAATTTCTGCACGGTCATCACTGGGCCAAAGACTTCGTGCTGAATCGCCTCGTCGCATTGTTCAAGCCCGGAAATAATCGTCGGTTCGAAATAAAAACCAGGGCCAGCGCCAGGCTTACCGCCGGTTTCGATTTTGGCGTGCGCCGGCAGTCGGCTAATAAAACCTTTAACCTGCTCTAACTGATTGCGGCTGTTCAGTGCGCCGTACAACGCATCCTTATCTTCCGGCACGCCGAATTTGATTTCGCGGGTTTTGCTTACCAGCTTTTCGAGGAATGATTCATAAATGGAATCTTCAATCAGAATGCGCGTCGCCGATGTGCAATCCTGGCCTGCGTTGAAGAAGCCCGCGGTGGTGATAATGTCTACCGCTTTATTAATGTCGGCATCGGCAAAAACGATAACCGGTGCTTTGCCGCCAAGTTCGAGGTGAGCTTTGGTGAGGTTTGCAGCAGCAGATGCCGCTACCTGTAAACCCGCACGTACCGAGCCGGTGATTGAAACCAACGACGCTTCTGTGCTCGATACCACCAGGGAGCCAGTTTCAGCTTTGCCAAGCAGCACGTTAAACGCGCCCTGTGGGAAAATTGGCGCGGCAAGTTCTGCCAGAATTAAGGTGCTGATAGGCGTGGTATCGCTAGGTTTAAGCACCACGGTGTTCCCTGCCGCCAATGCTGGGGCAATTTTCCACACCGCCATCATAAACGGGTAGTTCCACGGCGTGACCTGGCCAACAATCCCTAACGGCTCGCGGCGAATAGTTGAAGTTAAACCGGGGGTATATTCATATGAGGCTTTGCCTTCAAGACATCGCGCCGCACCGGCAAAGAAACGCAGCGCATCGCAGGATGCTGCGATCTCTTCCTTTTCGATAAAGTGGCGTAACTGCCCTGTTTCCTGACTTTGCGCTTGCGCGAGTCGGTCCACATTGTGTTCAATCGCGTCGGCCAGTTTTAACAGTGCCAGCTGTCTTTGGGACGGGGTGGAATGTTTCCAGACGGCAAACGCGCTTTTCGCTGCGCTATAGGCCTGATCTACCTCGCTACGGCCTGCACCTGGCGACAGCGCGTAGGTCTCTCCGTTGACCGGGCTTACCAGCTCAAAGAGGTTATCCTCCGAACCTGCTACATATTGCCCATTGATAAAATGCTTCAGGATGTTCATTACGCTCTCCGCTCGTTAAAACATAAACTATATTATGTAATATGTTTTATGCGACGCGAATTCAATAACATTCTTCTAACAACATGATATACATCCCATTCCGACGTGATATTTTAATGTGCAATTGCGCAGCGTTCATAAAGCGCGATGGAAAGGTTCCAAACGAGCGACATATGTTGCATGTGGACCAGCATCAACACTTAAGCCTTCCTTCATTAACAAGGGGTTGTATGCTATGTTCAGTGAACTATTTAAAGGATTATCTCACCAGGGAAAATTATGATTACTCATGCGGTGATATTCGCGCCAATAGGCCAGGCCAGCCGTTCCGATCAGATAGTTCAGCGTCTTTCAAATGCCATTATTACCGGCTTGCTTGAGGCAAATGAGCAATTACCGAATGAAGCCGACCTCGCAAAAATGATGGGGGTTTCGCACATCACCATCCGTGAAGCGTTAAATACGCTGCGTGCCAACAAATTAATTCACACTGTGCGTGGGCGTAATGGCGGTAGTTTTGTTTGCGAGCAAGTCTGGGAATTCAGTAATACCCTTAATCCATTTAAGACCCTAAGTACCGATTATTTGTCGGATTTAGGTGAAATGCATTGCGCTATTATTAGCCACAGCACACGTCTGGCATCGCGTCGTATGACGAACGCAGATATCACTCGCCTACGTGAATTTGTTGAAGTGCTCAATTTAGCGACATCACCTGAAGCACGCACTCAGGCTGATATGCGTTGTTTGTTAGCCATAGCCGCCTGTTCTCAGTCAGCGCGTCTCGCTAACCAGGAGCTTATTTTGCAGTCCGAATGGTCGTCGCTGGTGGCTATTTTGTTCCGTTCAGAAAATATCCATTGTGAGATTGTTGAGCTATACACCACGTTAATTAATACTCTGTCTTCACACAATGAATCCGAGTCAGTTAACATCGCCAAAAAGCTAATCGATACGTTTACTTTCTATCTGATAGAAAATAAATTGAAATACAGTGCAACCTGACAAACTATAAAAATAGGCATAAATATGCTATTAACAACATCACTCCATGCCCTTACCGAAAAAATTGATAGCATCATTAACTCCACCATTGAATCCACCGGTTTGCTTGCCCGTGACATTGAAACGTCACTGGCAGAAATTGAGGATGTTAATCTGGAGCATTTGCTTGAGCCTTCCGTCAGAAAAACTATTCAGGATCACATAAAAGCGACCTTAAACAGTAATGTTTACTGCTCCGGTGCGGGCTTTGCCAGCCATATCGAAGGCTCAGGAAGTAATAAAGAATTTTGGCTGCTCGAGTGGTGGTATAAGAAAGCTGATGGTGTAAAACAGGTGAATCTTGATTTAGACCAGGCCACGCAACAGCGTCTGGATTTCAGAACCTTTGAGTGGTTTAAGCAAGCTCCCGCTGTCGGTAACGCATTTATTCATGGCCCCTACGTCGACTATATCTGTAATACGTCTTACACCATCACTAGCGCTGTACCGGTTTATTTTAATCAGCAATTCTTAGGTGTAGCTGCAATAGATTTATTGGTCAGCCGCGTTGAGGATGAGTTATTACCTTACGCTGCCGATAATAAAGTCATTCTGACCAACAAAGATAGCAGGATTGTTTTTTCAACGCATCCTCGTTTCCGGGTGGGCGATTTGCTGGATATCAGTGTGGCGAAGATTGTCTTTGAGAATGATTACTTTAATTTGTATCAGGCTAAATAATATAGGGAGGATTAGCGTTTAGCGCTAATCCTCCCTATAAATACGCATGTATTAGTTCTGTTCAGTGCTTAACTTTCGCGCATACTCAATCGCATCATTTTCTGGTGCGTTCGAACGGCCAAACGGCTTAGTGATGAACATGTAAAGCAGTCCTGAGATAATTACAATGGCAAGCCCTACCAATACCGTCCAACGGTCAATAAAGCTTTCACCTGCGGCCGGTTGCGCCAGTAACCAAATACCGCACAGGCCATAGGCTAACGCCAGAACGTTTACGATTAACCCCCATGATCCCACCGTCCACTCACCTGCTGGTTTCCAGCCTTTCAGCCGTTGACGAAGCGCAGCCAGTACGACCATCTGGAATGAAATATAGATTCCAATAACCGCAAAGGCCGTGATACGAGCCAGACTATCCGGCTGGAAGTAGACCCAGACGCAGATAATCACCGGCAATAAACAACTCACAATCATGGCGTTATCCGGCACGCTATGTTTAGAGATTTTGGACATCCACTCGCTACCCGGCAACATCTTATCGCGAGAGAAGGAGAATATCAGACGGCTTAATGCAGCCTGCAGTGACAGAATACAAGAGAGCATGGCGATAATAGCGACCACAATAAAGATGGTTGCACCTGTTTCACCCAGCGCCTGGTTCAGAATTGTTGGGATTGGGTCAGCAATTTTACCGTTCACAATGTTAATCAAGTCCGGGGACGACAGCAGATAACCCAGAATCGAAATCACCGCGGAAATTGCGCCAAAGACAATACTCAGAATCATGGCGATTGGAATCTTCTTACCTGGGTTTTTAACCTCTTCAGCCACGTTACCGCATGCTTCAAAGCCAAAGAACATAAACAAACCCATCAGTGATGCAGACATAAATGCAGTGGTGTAATTACCATCGGATGCCAGAACACCCATCGAGTCAAATACCACCGAGAATGGCTGTGAACGGTGGAATATTAACAGATAGATACCTAACGCAATGACGCTGACTATTTCACACCAGAAGCCAATTTTGGCGACACGGGCTAAATTCTTCGTCCCGGACATATTCACGCCCATCATTATCAGCAGCAGCACGACAGATGTGAGCATCATGTTGCCTGCGCTGGTTGCGTAGTGAAATAAGGACGCAACAAAGGTGGAGGTGTATTCAGCGATAGAAGTAATGGTGACGACTAAAGCCCACAGGTAAATCCAGGCTGCAATCCAAGCATATTTTTTCCCCCATAACCTTCTTGCCCATGGGTACAAACCACCAGTAATTGGATATTGGGATGCAACTTCACCGAATACCAGCGCCACCAGCAGCTGGCCACAGGCAACGATAAGAATCCACCAGATTGCCGGTGGCCCGGCAAGCGTTACCGCCAGCGCAAACAGTGAGTAAACCGCTGTCAGTGGTGATAGGTAGGTAAATCCCAGCGCGAAGTTAGACATCAGCCCTATCGAGCGGTTGAATTGCTCGCCTTTAACTGGCTGATGTTGCAGATTTTCTTTGTCTGTCGTCTGATCCATATCTTTTCTCTTTATGTGGCATAAGGGCAGGCAGTGTTCATATTTTATAAAACATAATATGTTATATGTATACGTCTAATGTCACATAATTGTTAAGATCGTGAGCATGATTGCAACATTCGCAGATGGGCAGTTTTTTGGGGCTATCTGGGGTGAACAGCTCAGAGAAAAAGTCGGATGTCGCTTGCGCTAATCCGACCTACGGTGCTGCGGAGCGAGGTATGAAGGGTTTAGAGTTTCACGCAGACATATTTCATTTCTAAGTACTCATCAATACCAAAGCGGGAACCCTCACGGCCGAGACCCGATTGTTTAATCCCGCCAAATGGCGCCACTTCATTGGAAATCAACCCGGTATTCACTCCCACCATGCCATATTCCAGTGCTTCCGGAATTTGCCACTGGCGTTTCGCATCACGGGTAAAGATATAAGCAGCCAGGCCAAATTCCGTGTCATTGGCGTAATTCACTGCTTCATCATCAGTTTCAAATTTAAATAGCGGAGCAACCGGGCCGAATGTCTCTTCTCTGGCAAAACGCATCTCTTGCGTGACATTGGCCACGACCGTTGGCGAGAAGAAATTCCCACCTGATGTATGTTTTTGCCCGCCCGTTAACACCGTGGCCCCTTTATCCAGAGCATCGCGAATATGAAGCTCAACCTTCTCAATCGCTTTAGCATTAATCAGTGGCCCCTGAGTGACCCCGTCATCCATGCCGTTACCGACTTTCAGAGCCTCAACCGCTTTGACTAGCTCAACACTCAGCGCCTGATAAATTCCGCTCTGAACGTAGATGCGGTTAGCGCAAACACAGGTCTGGCCGCTATTGCGGAACTTGGACGCCATGATGCCTTTAACGGCAAGATCGATATCAGCATCATCGAAAATGATAACCGGCGCGTTCCCACCCAGTTCCAGCGACAATTTCTTAATCGTTGGTGCACATTGCGCCATCAATAAGCGCCCTGTCTCGGTTGAGCCCGTGAAGCTGAGTTTACGAACCGTAGCATTGCGACAAAGCTCGCCACCAATCTCTTTTGCATCACCAGTGATGACCTGCAACAACCCCGCAGGAAGCCCTGCTGTTTCAGCCAGTTTTGCCAGTGCCAGTGCGGTTAACGGTGTTTGCTCGGCCGGTTTGACGATAATGGCACAACCCGCAGCTAATGCCGGAGCTACTTTGCGGGTAATCATCGCCGCCGGGAAGTTCCATGGCGTAATGGCTGCACAAACGCCAATCGGCTGTTTGGAGACGATAAAACGCTGATCGGCACTGGTAGGTTGCAACAAGACGCCATCCACCCTTTTCGCTTCTTCAGCAAACCAGGTAATAAACGAAGCCGCATAGTTAATTTCACCCCGCGCTTCAGCAAGCGGTTTGCCACCTTCGAGGGTAATCAATCGGGCTAGATCTTCGCTATTTTCGTGAATCAGGCTCACCCAACTGTGCAGGATTTTGGCCCGACTTGCCGCAGTCTGTTTTTTCCACTCTTTTTGCGCGACTTCAGCCGCAGTAATTGCCTGTACTGTCTCGGCCTGCCCCATAAAAGGAACCTCAGCGATTTTCTCGCCTGTCGCAGCATTCAAAACTGGGGCTGTTTTACCAGACAGTGCATTACTCCACTCACCATCAAGCGGACAGGTAGTTAGCAGCAAGTCTGCATTGTTTAATTCAATCATCTGTAGTCTCACAATTGCGTCGCGTTCTTAATAATATTTAATGCCTGGTCAAACTGAGCATCCGGAATAGTCAGCGGATAGAGGAAACGAATTACGTTGCCATTTTGGCCGCAGGTCAGTAGCAATAACCCCTGCTCTAATGCTCGTTGTTGAATCTGCTGGGCAATAGCGGCAGATGGCTCACCTGTTGATGGGTCATAAAACTCAGCGGCGATCATCGAACCCAACCCGCGAATTTCAGCTAATGCTGGGCAACTCTCTTTAATATCAAGCAGCGTTTTTGTCAGCCGCTCACCTAATGTGTCTGCACGTTGGCACAGTTTTTCTTCCTCAATCACATCCAGCACCGCATGAGCCGAAGCAACCGCAAGAGGGTTACCTGCGTAAGTTCCCCCCAGACCACCAGGTGCTGGTGCATCCATGATTTCCGCTCTACCCACCACACCTGATAGTGGCATGCCACCTGCCAGACTTTTCGCCATGGTCATGAGATCGGCTTGATGCGCGTAATGGTCCATGGCAAACATTTTACCGGTACGGGCAAATCCGCTTTGCACTTCATCGGCAATCATCACGATGCCGTGGGTATTACAAATCTGGCGAATCGCAGCCACAAATTCAGGCGGTGCTACATTAAAACCACCTTCGCCCTGTACTGGCTCAAAGATAATCGCGGCTACCTGCGTAGCTTCGATATCGGACTTGAACAGTCGCTCAATGGCCTTCACCGCATCATCAGTTGAAGTACCGTTCAGCTGCGACGGATACGGCACGTGATAAATGGAGCCAGGGAATGGCCCGAAGCCGATTTTATAGGGAGCCACTTTGCCGGTTAACGCCATTGTCATATAAGTACGACCGTGGAACCCACCGCTAAAGGCTATCACGCCTGGGCGGCCAGTATGGGCACGGGCGATTTTTACGGCGTTCTCAACAGCTTCAGCGCCGGTGGTGAAAAATGTCGTTTTCTTAGGCCCAAAAATCGGAGCCACTTTGTTAATTTTTTCCGCCAGTGACACATAACTTTCGTATGGGACAATCTGATAAGCGGTATGTGTAAATGAATGGAGTTGCTGCTCAATAGCCTGTACCAGGCGTGGGTGACGATGGCCGGTGTTCAACACGGCGATGCCCGCAGCAAAATCGATATATTGTTTCCCTTCTACATCCGTGATGGTGCTATTTTCTGCCGTCTGGGCAAAGAAATTACACATCACACCTACCCCACGCGGAGTAGCAGCCAGACGACGTTGATGGAGTTCGTTATTGCTCATTTTTTTATCCCTCGCACACAAAACAGATTTACAGGTTGAATTACGAGATCCATTTAGACAGTATCTGGTACCTGAATCGAGTGCCAAATCGTTTTATTATTAGGATCCAAATGCGTTCACTTGCCGTAGATGTGATTAAGCAGGCATTTAGCCAGACACCTGCCGAGAAACTTCATAAGAAACTTTATGTTGCGATATGTAATTGCATTCTCGAGGGGAGTCTACGCCCGGCCACACGGATGCCTCCTTCGCGCGATTTGGCCAGCGAATTGGTGCTGTCGCGTAATACGGTTTTGCGGGTCTACGAGCAGTTGCAGGCTGAAGGCTATATCTCGACGCGCACCAGCAGCGGCACGTTTGTCACCGAAAGTGTGCTTGATAACCTCAACACACAAGTTGCGAAAACACTCCAGACCTCCCAGCCTGAAGACCGCTCGAGCCTGTCGCTACGCGGCCTTGAACTGCTTGAGAACGCCAGTGCCAGCCCTGCACAATGGGGGGACTTTATTCCCGGCGTGCCTGATGTAAACAGCTTCCCGCATCGGACTTTTAAGAAGATTTATGATCGTATTTCCCGGCGCTTAAACCCCGAATATCTCACTTATGATGCGGTAGGTGGGCTGGAGGATTTAAAGGCTGCGCTATCAGATTATCTACGTACCGCGCGCGGTGTGAAATGCTCAACCGATCAAATATTGATAACCGAAGGTATTCATCAGGCGCTGGATTTAGTCACTCGTACGTTGTGTAACCCTGGTGACCATGCCTGGATTGAAGAACCCGGTTATTGGGGAATTAAAAATATCTTACGCATGAACGCCGTGAGTATTTCAGCACTTGAAGTCGATGACCAGGGGCTGGTTCCGCAAGCATTGCCGGTTGAAAAGCCGAAATTGATTTTCGTAACCCCTTCGCATCAATATCCGCTGGGTTCAGTAATGAGTTTACCGCGCCGTCAGTTATTACTTTCCCAGGCTCGGGAGTTCCACAGCTGGATTGTAGAAGATGATTATGACAGCGAGTTTCGTTTCTCAGGCCAGCCCATTCCTTCACTTCAGGGGCTTGAAGAAGATAGCCCGGTTATTTACATCGGCACCTTCAGTAAAACGCTGTATCCCGCGCTACGACTGGGTTACGTGGTGCTTCCTAAACCCTTAGCCGCCCCGTTGAAAAAGGTGCATAACGAGCTATACCGTAGTGGCCATCAGGTCATTCAGGCAGCCCTTGCTGAATTTATCAAAGAAGGATATTACGCCGCGCACATTCGCAAAATGCGCCAGTTATATAGCAAACGTCGTAACCAACTGGTTGAGTTAATTAAGCAGCATCTAGGTGAAGAGTATCTGGGCTATTTCAACAGCAATGCCGGGCTGCATCTGATTATTCAACTTCCGCCTGACGCAGATGATATGCAGATTGCAAAACAGGCGAATGCAGAAGGCATTTTAGTCAGGCCGTTATCGCGTTATTACTTTAATCAACAGAAATCCAAAGGGTTATTAGTTGGATTTGCCAGTATCAAAGATAGCGATATGCTCCCGTCATTTGTACACCTCGCGAACATTATCAAGCAAAAAATTATAATAGATTAGTTATAGGTTAAGGTTAGTGTCGCTGTAGCATTCGCTTTACCAGGTTTTACCACCGCTGCGGTTTTGTAATATACCGCGCTAAAGGTTAATTTTTCCTGCGCAGTAGCTCCACCGGCGGTAACCTTTCCACTACTTCGAGTTGATGTGATGAGTGAGATGGGGGTGTTCAACTGTAAACCATTAGAGCCACTATTGTACTGGCTGGTTTTTAAACCCAACTGCACTCCAACACCGCTGGCAACACCTTCATCCCCAGCCCCGGTAAGCGCTATCACCGTATGATTTACATCATCTTCTTTAGATTCAGCCGCTGTGACAGATAAAGACACATTCGTTCCCGGTTCACAACTCAGATTGACATCCTGTGTGGGTACCGAACCTACCTTAGTTTGCCCATCAAATTGACCCAAGTCGACTTTGCCAAAAGGAAAGCTTATTGCGGAGACATCTGCTGAACATCCCACAGCTTTAATAATCACATCTGCATTGGAAAGGGCCAAGTCTGAAGCAACGACACCAGCAGCACTGCGAGAAGCACTTTCCCGAAATTCAACTTGTGCAACAGGACTCCCAAAAGTTAACGTTCCGGCAGAAATCGGGGCTCCTGTTGCGACAAGCCAGATCATATAGGAGGACCCTCTTAACGTATGGTCACCTCTAGATCCAGATCCATCACGCCAACTGTTATCTACTGTCATCTGTCCATCATAAGGACCCGCCTGGTTATATACCAGGACCTGGACACCTATCCCTTCGATATTTGTTGGCATAACATCGCTATATGTCGCCCCTTCAACCTGGGGGGAATTATTGTAAAAAAAGCCAACTTTATAACCGCTACCACAGTTAGCTATAGTTAGTTGTGGATTGTTACCTTCATGTACGCCGGAAGTATAAAGGACCTCACCAGATACATATTGCCGACTTTCAATAACTATCTCCTCAGGGAGACTAACCATTGATCTTGAAATACTATTGTCAGCAAAAAGACCTCCATTACGTGTACATGTTGCATAGCAATTATGAGAAACAAATGTTCCGCACATTAAAAAAATAACCGCTGTGGTTTTTAGTATTTTATTAAACACATTTTTCATAGGGGATGCCGAAATTATTGATAAGTAAAACCTAGGGTTACTGTTGATTTAAAATCACCCGCGGTAGGTGTACCATGAGGTGAATATAAACGCGATGCAAATTTGAATGTGCCAGTACCCGTCTCAGTATTTATGGGAAAGTTATAGTTGACTCCACTTGCCAGATTAGTAATGGGTTTTCCATCTAAGTTAAATAGTTGAAGACCTATATCCTGGCTACCATCAACAATATCATTTGCATAAATAACACTCGAGAAACTTGGGTCTGCTGAATAAGGTGTCCCAGAAAATGTAACCGTCGCTAATGATGCCTGATCTGAACAACCACTAAGGTTAATGTCAACAGTAATTAACCCACTGCTCGCTCCGGGACTTGATAGATCAGAGCGTGAAAATTGGCCTAGCTCTACAGTATCAGCCACGGCTACATTACAAGACGGTGCAACAATCTCACCTGTTATATCAATATTTATTTGATCAGAGCTCTTTAATGCAGAAGCATTAGAGGCGACAAATAATAAAATGCATGCGCAGAGTATATTAATTACATTGTTCATGAAGAATTTCCACACCTGATTCGCTTTTCTTTTCTGGCAAATGATAATTCACAGTACATTGTTCATCATTGCCCTCCCCCCAAACAACTAGTAATTTTCCTGCTTCATCAAGTCCGGTAAAGTAAACTTTTTGTTCATCACCAACGATACTACTATGGCGTTTTTCAATGTCAGCAACACTATTCGTCACCGTTGCACCAAATGGTATAGGCTTCCCTTGAGAGCGAGATAATGTTATTAATGCACGATAACCAAGGTTAGCATTATATTTTGCAACAACAACAGCCCCGCGTGTAGGAATAACATTTTTGCTAGTTTCCTCCAATTCCAGATTATTGTCTTCAAGGTTGTCAGTGGAAAGTGAGATGCTATTCTTTCTATAAGGACTTGCATATGGTACAACCGCAAAGCCTTTATTATCAGTTTTAATACCAGCCTGGTTACTTAGTGGTATACCTTCAGCGCCCGATGTATTAACCAAAACGACAGTATCATTATAAGGTTGAGATAAGGTTATTCCTTCAGAATGAATTAATATCCCACCCTGCACACCATAATTGAGACGATTAACATTTGCATCGTAGGCATAGCCGCCAGTAAGTTGGGCATTTTGCCCCTTATAATTAGCACTTACCCCGCCATTGGTTTTTTTATTAGTCTCTGAATAACCTTCCTGAACATTCCAGTTAAGTGTACGATCATCAAATGCTGTACCATTCATGCCAATATTATGAGTGGCAGGCCCATTTTTACTGGTATTCAGACTATAAGTAGCTGTAGCCGATGGCAGGAATTTATCTAGCGGCACGCTGATATTAAATGAAAATTGTTGATCGTTTTCATCATGCTCACCTTCGCTGTTTTCAGCGCTAATATTATAAGAATAATTCAAACCATAACTAATCCCATTACCACTATTGTTATAGCTTAAGCTAACAGAGGATTCTTTTTTATTATTCCAATAAGATTCATGGACCAAATTGGCAGATAATGAACCATAAATAATATCTTGCGCAATGGAGAGTTCCGTTCTGTTTTTACGCCTTTTGTTGTCATCAGAATCATCATAATTATAACTCTGCAACGTATCCTGCAATGAATAGTAGCCGGAAGTAGAGTATCTATAACCGGCAATGGTGACATTGGTTCCTGTCTTAAGCATATTTTTGCTATAGCGTAAACGTAGAGACTGACCACTCTCTTTCTGAGTCGTTTCATTCTTTTGGTTTCCACTATTTATCGTCGACCATGCTTGAGTGACGTCAGTAGATATAGCACCAAAGTCACCTAAGTTTACACCCAGCCCCAGAGAAGCAGAGTGAAAATCAATATCTGTGGCCTCAATTCCGCTATAAACAGTAAAACCCTGCGGCAAGCCATAAATGGCCGTTAATTCAGCAAAACTTGCATCTTTACTACCACCTGTTCGCGTATTACCCATCGTCGTTGAATATTTGAAGTGACCTTCACGCTGCAGAATGGGCAATGATGCGTAGGCGACAGTGAAATGTTGCTCACTACCATCGGATTCCTTAATGGTGACAGACATGTCCCCAGCCCCACCCGTTGGAAACATATCGTTGATTTCAAAAGGCCCTGGAGCGACTGAAGTTTTATAAATACTGTACCCGTTCTGGTAAACAGTCACTTCAGCGTTAGTTCTGGCGATTCCGCGGATGACAGGGGCATATCCCTTCAGGCTGTCAGGTGTCATATCTTCATCTGAAGATAGCTGTGCCCCCATAAATGCCATACTGTCAAAAATATCACCAGATGTGCTACTGTCACCCGCCGTAAATTGTGCACGCAACGGTTTAATGTCTCTCGATATATAACTATTTACAGAATCCCATTCGTTTTCACCATTAGTGTCATGGCTCCATGTTGAATAGTTCCTGAAGCGCCAAGGACCAATATTAACCCCGGGATGAAAATTACCATATTGGCTATTAACCGTATCGTGGCTACCTTGTCGATTTTTCGTAGTCATTCCATTTAGACTATAATTGAACAACAAGGCATTAATCCCTTCATCCCATTTCTCAGGTGAAATATAACCGCGCCCCATTGATTCCAGTGCAACCTGAGGGATGCTGACATTTAATCTTTGCTTATTAAAATCCAGTATAGAAGTTGCTTGAGGAATTGCCGAAAAATCAGCGCAATGATCTGAGTTAACGCTAATTTTTGGATATTCCTCAATCTTCACCCCCCATGATTTTAACTGCTGAGAGGTAAAACATGCTTGTAACATAGTTGATCCTCTAGCATCCTTGCTAGAGATAAATGTAATGTCTTGCGTATCAACTTGCTCATTATTAATAAAAACATCAAGTCGATAAGTACCCGGTGCTTGCTCGCCTTTCTCAAACGCTGAAAGATCCACGGAAGATATTTTAGACTCTGTCATTTCAAGTAACGCAGGGTTGAATCGTTCTTCAGCAATTACATGACCAACAGGTAATAAGGCTGATGCCAATACACAAGATACAACGGAATAATTATATTTATAACTCATAGCATTCCATTAGACCTCATATTGCTTTGCAAAAAATATACTGCACTTATCAAATATTGGATTTATGCTCAGGGCCAGCCATACCAAAATCGTTGTAGATTCTCCAGGTAATCCCTCCTGAATTTACTCCTTTTGGTACTGTATAACTGGCTGTTTCCCCGGGCGCAACAAAAGTCGTTGAAGATATACTTTTGCCATTTATTTTCACTTCTGCAAAGTTCATATAATATTTAGTTGGGTTGCGGACAGAAAGAATATCCCCTGTTAATTTCCAACTAAGCTGTCCCGTAACGTTTTCAGGTGAAGTCCCCTTTAACACTCTAGGGCGATAAATAAGTTTAATACGATTATTAACTGCTATTTGCACACTATTATTTGGTTGTTCTCCCGTGGTCGCCGGAATACCTTTTACATTTAACCAATACATACTTTCTTTATCTTCTGGCAATGCCAATCCTGAGCGTACAATACGCAGAACATTTTTTTCACCAACATTAAGACGAAATAGTGGCGGCGTGATAATAATTGCATCCGTTGATGGGCCATTTTTATCTATTGGACTAATCCAAGACTGAACCAAATTTGCAACATTATCTTTATTCGTAATAGAAAGTGAAGTCTCTTTTTTACTGCCATCATAAACTACTCGTGTCCCACCAACCGTAACACTGGCTTGCACACCACCGGTGAAAATAGCTAATAGAAGAAAATAAAATGAGATGCGTTCTTTAAAATTCATACTTATTACTCATTAAATTTACCAGGTGCTGTATTAAAATATTTCAGAACCTGGTAGGGAATATATTTATTCGTAGCTCACATTATAGGTCACAGCTGTAGAAACATTACCCTTGGTTGCCCCAAGTGCCGTGGCAACTAAGCTGGCAACATAATTATAAGTTTGATCTCCACCTGCTGGGTTAATATTGATTACAGTATTGCCATCATTATTAATAATTGCAGTTCCTGCTGGATCTTTTATCAAGATGCCAACATTGTCTGCTGCCGCAGCATCTGTCAGGTCATTTTTAAAATAAGTATTATCTCCCTCTGTCGTGCCACTAAATTTGATGTATGCCTTAGTTGGCACTCCTGCAGCAGCAGCAGGGCAAGCTGTTAAAGCAATAGGAAATGTTTTTGGTGCACCTGTTTGTCCGGCAACTGCAAGATCGGTAACGGGTGTTTCACCTAAATCAAGCGTAGCTGTACCATCATTAACTACTACTGTACAAGCTGTATCAATTACTTTTCCTGTAAAAGTAATTTTATTATCCGCGCACGCAATGTTTGCTGTAAGCAAAGCGATGCTAAATACACTTAAGTTCAGAATATTTAAAGATTTATTGTTCATACACACTCCGAAATTTTGATAAAAGCACTGGGTTAAATGAATATTAAAAGAGATTTCAGCAATTCCTTTGCAATAAGGGCAAAATCCGAAAATGGAATTCGTCTACCTGGCAATATGGACTTGAATTATATATTGCTTCGGGGAACTTTTTTTCGCAATTGAGTGAAATCTCAACACGCATCTTACAAGGATGCTTCCGGTACACAACTGGGGTGCACGCCTCTTATTGGATTTTAAATCCAATATCGGACTAAAAATCCAACTTAGCACTTCAGAAATTTTTTCTTACGCTGTAAAATCACTATATATATTAAATTAACTATACGTTATATTTATCGATGCGCAGATCACTGCTGAGACAACTAACTTAGTGAGAATTTTATGGACAAAATGGTTGATAATCTACTGGATGTAGAAACGCAATATACCGCTGCTGTAGAAAAAATTTTTACCGCCATGAACGATATTGGCAAGAAGCATACTTACAAAAAGAATGAAATTTTTTTCGATTTTAAATGTGACGAGCAAAATATATTACTAATAGAATCAGGAACCTTTGCATTTTATCGCCAGCCTGATCGCCTCCTAATCCAAGAGACTTCGGCCCCAGCAATATTTGGCCTGGTAATGGTTCCGCATAAACCTGATATTATAATTTCCGCACATAGTAAGTTAAGTGTAAGGAGTGTTCCAAGAGAGTCAGCGTTGAGAATTATTGAACAGGAAGGAATGTGGTATGAAGTAGCGATTGTACTTGGGAGGATAATCAAAGTTTATGTTGAGCGTGATATTAACCTAATAGCCCGAGATGCATATCACATTGTAAAACATCACTTAAATTTATTAAAATTATTACCGGTTGAAGAGCGTTACTCCACTACGGCAGTGAAATTTATTACAAGCCGCAGTATGCTTTCTCGCAGTAGGGTAATGGATATTCTTAAGAAACTCAATGACGGTGAATACATTATAATTAAAAATGGAATACTGAATAAGATAAACTTCCTACCAGATAAATTTTAGAAACACTTAATTAAAACAATTAGTTATGGCATCATTTAAAAATTAAAATAGAACCCCTATCTCCAATTTGACCGATACTTTTAGGTCTGAATTTTTAAACCATCAATTTATAAGTAATTATGTCACTTATGATAAGTATTCCTATAATATATTTTCACCCACCAACATTTAAAAGAGAAATGCAACGAATTTTATCACATGGAGCAATGACAATTTTTTGATACAGTTGTACGTAATATTTTTTACTCGATAGTCAGTAAATTCATTGACAACCTAAAACAATTGACTTTAATTACTTATCAAGAATAAACCCCCATTTTAACTTCGGTCAGATAAGCGACATTATTTTTATGACAAACAACCTGGAAGTTAAAAAACATTTTTGACAAAAAAAATGAATACGTTATCTCTCTACTTTTTTTCAATTCATGTGTGGAAGCGAAATACAACGTGTGTATAACACACAAATAGCCTTAATTAATATAATAAAGGTAAAAGTAATCGAGCGAATTATTCAACTTTTTAAAAGACTGCTATTAACACCGATGGAGAGTTACGTTTTTAGCTTATTACTCCAGGAAAAAGACTTATGTTATATCGCGGAGATGTCGACGCTATCTGTGAAAACCATTAATGCCCATAAACGTCCCATAATGAAAAAAGTACACGTTAAAAAATAGTTAAACTCGTTGAAAAGATAGTTTTCAAACCTAAGCCAGACAATCTACTGCTTGAGTTATCGCGCGAAAAGCTGGATTTAGTACGCAGTAATGACACCAGAAATGCAGAGGTTAAGCCGATGTTTGATTCTGTTTATGATACAGATTCCAGAAGAAAACCTGATAAAACAGGCCGATTTTTACTGACGCTTCTACAGATATCCCGGGTTATTCAACCTCTCTATTGCACCTCAACATTAAAATGTTATAACATAACAATACATTTGTGCTTACAATCGGTATTTTTATGAAATCATCTCTCCCCGCTATGCTTCTCAGCCTGGGCATTCTACTCAGTAGTGGTAACACACTCGCGCATGGTCATTCGCATGGAACGTCTTTAACCGAGACGGAAAAGAAAGCCAGCGAAGGCGTGTTTGAAAATACACAGGTGAAGGATCGCGCACTAAGCGATTGGGATGGGGTATGGCAATCAGTCAATCCTTATCTGTTAAACGGCGACTTAGATGTGGTGATGGAGAAAAAAGCGCGCAACAATAGCAGCAAAACTGCGGCGCAATATAAAGAGTATTATAAGAAAGGCTATGCCACTGATATTGATATGATTGGCATCGAGAATAACGTCATAGAATTCCATCGCGGTGACACGGTAAATTCCTGCCAGTACACTTACGCCGGTTATAAAATACTGACTTACACTTCAGGGAAAAAAGGCGTGCGCTATCTGTTTGAATGCCAAGACAGTCAATCAAAAGCACCTAAATACGTGCAGTTTAGCGACCATATTATCTCCCCACGTAAATCCGAACATTTCCATATATTCATGGGGAATGATTCACAGCAATCCTTACTCAATGAGATGGATAACTGGCCGACGTTTTACCAATACAATTTGTCTAAAGAGCAAGTTGTCCATGAGATGCTTGAGCACTGATTGCTTGTCAATTTCACACCACCACGCATATTGATTTACCTGCGGCCATCATCCCCAGATGGTCGCAAACCCTTTCCCCGAACGATTAATGTACGTAATTAAAACAACAGTTCAGTAATGCGACATAATCGGCTTTCACAATCTCTCGTTCCGCTACAATTAATACCATTCACAGATTCAGCAATGAGCTTTTCACGGACAATAAACTCAAAAAACCTGCAGGAGTAGCTAATGAAGCAACCTCGTTTTAGTGGTGTTATCCCCCCGGTTCCTACATTGTTTGATGCGCATGGTGAATTCGATGGTGTCGCACAGGCAATGTTAATTGAACACCTGGTCTCATCACCTGTTAATGGCTTGTTCTTTCTCGGCAGCGCCGGAGAATTTGCCCATATGTCTGAAGCACAGCGGGCGCAGGTTGCAGAGTTTTGTATAAAGAAGGTTGCAGGTAGAAAGCCCGTTTTGATAGGGATTGCCCACTGTGGGACACAACAGACCATTGATGCCGGGCTTCATGCCCAAAAACTGGGTGCCAGTGGCGTGGTAGTGGTCAACCCGTGGTACAACCCGTTAAGTAATGCAAATCTGCTGAGTCATTACAAAGCCATCGCCAGCGCACTTGAGTTGCCGATTCTTCTGTATAACTTCCCCGCCATGACAGGCCAGGCTATCCCGGTGCCAGTTATTCGTGAGCTGGCGCTAAGCTGCCCGAATATTGTCGGGCTGAAAGATACCGTGGATACCTTGTCCCATATTCGTGAAAACATCCACGCGGTGAAACCGGACAGACCCGATTTTGCGATCTTCGCCGGTTATGATGAATACCTGCTGGGAACATTGATCCTCGGTGGTGATGGCTGCATCCCCGCCAGCGCGAACTTCGCCCCGCAACTGACCTGTGGGATCCTTGATGCATGGCGCAAACAAGATCTTTCACGGGCCATTGAATTACAACAATCGCTGTCCTGGATACCGCCGCTTTATAGTATGGACTTGCCGTTTTACAACGCAGTGAAATATGCCCTACGCCTGGTAGGCCTGAATATCCCGGTGTATTCATTGCCACCGGCCACGCCGTTAACGGAAGAGATGAAGGTTGAGATAGAAAATATTCTTAATCGTGCGGGAGTCATTAAAACTCAGGAAAATCGCTGAAGTAGCACTTATAGAATCGAGTCATCACGATACCAATTGCAAGCCAGGTAAAGCCTGGCTTCAGCTCAGATTTACTTTAATCGCATAGAAACGCATTCAACGGCAAGTCGTGGGCGTGCGAGCGCGCACGGATCTGGGCCAGTAGTACTTCTGCTGTCGCCACTGCGTCGCACAATGCATGATGCGCCGGATAATCAGGAAGATGGTAATCACGGCGAATACTCGATAGCCGCAAGTCGTTCTGCATGCGTCTTGCCGCTTGCTGATGACGTCGCTCAAGCTCCAGCGTATCAATCCACAGTAAGGGCAGCTCTTCCCGCCCGTAACGCGTAAACAGCCAGGCGTTAATAAACGCCCTCTCAACCATTCGGCCATGAACCACGGCCACTCGCCCCATCAGGCTCGCAAACAAAGCCTCCATGGCATCATCCAGGGCAACGCCGTCGCGCAGCATTTCCGGAGTGATGTGATTGATAATCGCGCTACGCGCATTCACCGGATTACCGGTGGAAATATAGTGGTGCTGCGCGCTCGCAAGCCCGATTTGCCCGTTTTCGGCAACCACACTACCAATCGATAAAATACAATCCGTAAAGGCATCAAGGCCGCTGGTTTCAAAATCAAACACCAACCAGGGAACATGAGTTACGGCCGCGTTGAAATCTGGTAGTGGGGCTTCTAATAGCTTTTTTAATGCATGACTCAGACCAGGCTCACGCAGCCACTGCTCGCGCTCGGTCTGCAAACGAGTTTCTCGTGAAGGCGGAAAAATACGCGATAGAAAACTCATTATTACCCCTTCACAAACAGCATGCGGGCCAGCTCTTGTTGGCGGGAAATAATCCGAAAGGCATCTTTCAGATGCTTGCGCTCAAAGCTGCCAAACTCACGCGGGTCAATCTGGTTATCGGGGGTAATTCCTTTACGCAGCTGCGACAACTGGTGGTTAAAACGCAGCCGGGTTAAAAAATGAAAAGCATCAATGATGTCTGTACACCCACCGGGTGACATCAATCCTTTATCGCGTGCGGCACGGAAACGCGCTTCGGTGCTGGTTTCACTGCACCCTGCTGCCAGCGCGTAAATCCGCGACAAGTCGATGATAAGCGTTAGCGCAAAGCGTTTGATGTTAAGTGTCTTACTGTCGTTGCCACTTTTTTCCAGCACCAGATTGTTAAAGATACCAAGCGGTGGCGAAGTATTGGCCGAATCACGGGTGAGTGAACGTAAGAAGCCAGGATGAGCGGCTATATCGTTCAGCAGCGATTGTTGAAATGCATCATGCAGCCAGGTGTTGCCGTAAAATGCGCGCGTTTCCAGAAATACGGTCGCATTCAATAGCTGCGTATATTCCGGATTAATGACCCATTTGCGAATACAGGCTTGCCATACCGATAGCGGCTGGCACCAACGGCTCTCCGAAGCCATAAAATGGCCAGTGCATAATGGATAGCCACACTCATCAAGCCCCAGGCAAACAAATCGGGCAAAGCGTAAAAACCACATTTGCTCTTCAATACCTGCACTGTCGGGCAAAATAATCGCGCTATCCTGGTCGGAATGGACATGAACTTCATTTCGGGCATGCGAGCCTGCAACTATCCATGCGAATTCACAAGGTGGCTCGCCAAACTCGCTAAGGGCAAGTTCAATTAACCTGCGCGTGAAGGCATCCATCAGCATCGACATCACCATTTCAACCACACCACTGCGTAAATTCCCCTCCACTAAAGCTTCGAATATTGCCTGGCGTTCAACTTTAAGAACGGCTAACTCAGCGACAGATTGGCAATGGTTAATGCGCTCGATCAGGAAAATGGCCTGCACGCGATGATGTTGCACCAGATCCGAAGCCGTCAGTAGGCCGACTGGTTTTTGGCAATCAACGACCGGCAAGCTACTGACACCGTGGCGCATCATCAGCGCCACCGCATGCATCACCAGATCACCCGATGACACAGTTATCGGTGCTGCAGTCATCACTTCTCTAACCGGGCGCGAGATATCAAAGCCTTCCGCCACTACGCGTCGCGTCATATCCCGGTCACTGATAATGCCAATAATTTCATCAGCATCCATTACCACTGCCGTTGAGCAGCGATCGACCCAGCGCATCTGCCTGGCCGTTTCTTGTATGGACGTTGTTGATTCAACAACAGAAATCGTGCTGCTCGCCAAGTCGCCAACCTTACGCACAAACATGCCTTTGTCTTCATCGCTCCAGACAATGTCCATCGCGCCATTCAGGCGTTCATGAGCGTTAATCGAAAAGTGTGTCGCGTATTGGGGATATTTTTGCAGCATCGATTTCAGCACGCTATGCGGGATTTGGTATAGCAGCGTGTTTTCGATAGCAGTGACGTTGTAACAATCTTCAGGATTACCCGGAATCCCTTCAAGGAAGGTGAAACCAAACAAGTCTTCTGGTCCCAGACGGGCACGTAGCACCCCATCACTCCAGCGTTGCTCAAGCGAACCGGTACGTACGATGTAGAGATAGCGCTCAACAGCCGCAATATCGAAAGGCAGCGTCTCGCCAACCGCCAGATAGCTAATGCTGATGGAGCGCGCGATTTCATTTTGCGCCTCCACCGGGAGCGTGTTAAGTGGCGAAACATGTGCAATAAAATCGCAGATATTAGGCAATAACGGTTCCATCGTCATACTCCGTCCTAAAATTAAAATGATGTTTTATAATATATGCTACTGCTAACCTGTAAGGATATAACATTCAACCCGTGAATCATCACTCTTGCCCCTGTTCTTGACCCACTTAACACTTAATGATGTCAATCAGTTACATCGCCATTGAATTGTGAATCAAGCGATGTAAAATTAAAGTTACTATGTATAAGCAGTGTGAATAATCCTTCAGATTCCTGGATTTCTTCTTCGCCATTTTTACCTCCTCCCGGCGACCAGGTTTGAATCATATTTTCAGGGAAAGTTACGATGAAATTGCGAAGCCTGTTGATCATTGCTGTTGTTGCCACTGTAGTAGGTTGTAAAGCACCGCCGCCAAAAATGACGGACGATACTATCGTGACTAGTGAAATCAATGGCGTCACCCTCACACACCGTTACGCTGTAGCCGCGCCACAAGAGTTCACCCCAGTTAACGCCAGTTATCGGGCTCTCTACCCGGGCTCTATTTTGAGCAAGCCGGATTTTGGTGGGAAAGTGATAAGTACCCTTGAAAACGGACAAAGTTATACCGTGCTTGGCGAGGTCGAGAACAAATGGCTCGCGATTGCAGAGCAAGATAAACAAGAAATGTTGGGCTATGTTCCTGCACGCGCTCTGGTCAAAAGTGAACTTTACGCCCAGACGCTAAAAAAAGATCGCCCACGTCCGCGTAAGGCTTCTAAGAAAACGACTTGTGTTGCCGTCGATGACGCCAGCAAAGCCTGTCAGAACGCTAATAGCGGCACCTGGATTATTGATTAATCAAAGGCGTTTTGTTTCACGGCCTTTTATTTAATATTGCTCGGTTAACAAGGATTTCTATGAAACTCTGGCTTTCGGGTCTGGCGCTGTTGCTGGCATCTACAACCGTATGGGCTGGGAACTATCGTATCGTTCAGTCTCCTTCGCAAAAGCTGGATGTCTGGATAGATGATGTGCAAAACAACACGCCACAGAGCTGGTGTGCTGCTGAACTCCCCTTACGAATCGTAGCCAATGGCGATAAAAATCCATCTGTGCTTAACGTTTTTATGCCGCGTCTTGGCACCTTGCTGGAAAGCCAGTGTAGTTCTGTTCAACTGGTGAGCTGGAAACTGGAAGATCCACAAGGCCAGACGCTTGCCGTCGGCACCGCGACCAAAAACAGTGATTGGGCAGTCATTGTTGCGCCAGTAGTTTCAGGTGAACCAAATGCACTACCCCATTCCGATGAGAACTCGCCGTTAGCTGACCGCACCCCATGGCAAGAGTTTACGTTGCAGGATGGCTGCCATTTGCGCACCTTCTGGCAAGGAGACGCCAACGCTTCGGCAATGTTTATCCCCAACGGGAAATGTGAAAACGGCGGTTGGCTAAATGGGCGTAGTGAAATCATTCAAAGCGGTATTCACGGCGAAAAACGCAATGAGATGACCTTCGTACATGGTTTCCCGGTCAGTGGACTGAGCGCCGATGCGGGTTCGGACAGCCTGCTTATCACAAGCTTGAACAATGAACGCATGGTCGTCAGTAATGAACACGCGCCACAGAGCTGGATGATTTTGCCCTATAACTCCGAGCTAAATGGCTGGCAAGCCACCGGAACCGTGGCTGTTGAAGTTCCACGTGAAATGACGGTTGATGAGGCAGGAATTCAGGCGCGTTTAAACCAAGTACGCAAAGTATGGTCGGCATGGCTTGCGCCAGATACACCTATTACCTTGCTGTTGATTGACTCCCTGCGTCCGCAATTGCGTGATCCGGCGGTGGGCGCATGGCGCGCCCAGAAATAACCTGTGAACATTCGTCGATTTCGTGCAGAGAAAGGCCATCATGACTGATAAAGATTACGAACAAGAACTTCCCGAAGCTCTGCCACCAGGTTTCCGTTTCGACGAGTTTGAAATTCAGCAAGTGACTGAGTCCACCAATACCAACGTGGTTTATAAAGCGTGGGATCATCAACTCGAACGACCGGTAACTATCAATGAGTTTATGCCACGTGCGCTGACCATTCGTAGCGATAATATGCAGCTGGTTTTGCGCAGTAAACAAGATAGCCAGGCGTTCAGCTCGGGCATGAATCGTTTTGTGCAGTCGGCTCGTCAGCTTGCGCAATTCAATCACCCTAACCTGCTTCAGGTTTTAAGCTTCTGGACGCAAAACGAAACCGCCTATGCGGCAACACGTTACTCCAGCGGCATGACGCTTGCCGAGCTGCATCAGCAACATCCCGAAATCATCAACGATGCCTGGTTACGCAGCATATTACCGATGCTGTGCGGGGCGCTGGCCACATTGCACGACGAAGGATTTATTCATCGTGATTTGTCCCTGCGTAGTATTCAGATTCAGGACAACGGAGCGCCGCTGCTACTTAATGCAGGTGCTCCACTGCGCGCCAATGCAGAAAACAGCGACGAGATTAAAACGCCGCTTAATCCTGGTTTTGCCCCGTTGGAACAGTACGCTGACGATCTCGAAAACCAACTAGGGCCGTGGACTGATATCTACGCACTCGGCGCCATTCTTTATACTTTGATAACAGGCACCTGCCCCCCAGCCAGTGTTACCCGCACAATTCAGGACCCTTGCGTTAAGCTCGCGAAGAATCGCCCTGAAGGCTATTCCCACAGTTTGTTGCAGGCCGTCGATCACGCCCTGGCGCTAAAACCTGAAGACCGCCCGCAATCTATTGCTGAATTTGCGGCCCTTGCCGAGATTCCGATGAGCGGCATCAATGGCCTCACATCGCTAAAACAACCAGGCACCATGTTGGTTGCTCTGGAAGATGCCGAGATTACCCCGCTGTCTCCGTTACGCAAACGCTACAAATTGCCACTACAGATAGCGGCCAGTTTGTTGGTCGGCGTGGCTGTAGGTGCGGTAATTTTTGGTGGCCATTTCTCGACAACGCCGACTTCCGAGACAGCGAAACTTGAGACACCCGCGGAACAAAAAGTCCAACCGGTGGCAACTCCAACTGCTCTACCCGCCACTGACGGCATGCTGGCGCGCGTTTATGTCCGCATGAATGAAGGTGAAGAGTTGGATGTGAATGGCAAAACAGAAAAAATCACACCTGGCGCTAATGGTTATGGTTTCCTGCAACTGCCTGCCGGGAAATACCAGATTACCCTGCGTGATAATAACCAGACGCGAAACATGACGTTGTCTGTGGAAAAAGCAGGAACATGGTTGATTAATCCGCAAGGGTAAGCGCCAGTGCCAGCGGTAAATTATCTGCTTTCCTTTAATATGCGACATGGCACCTGGTACTGCCCGCAAATTCGTCTAAGGTTTTCATAGGGTTGATCGCTAAAACTTCACGCGATCATGAAAAGGAGAACAATAGATGATAAATCCTGCTTTGCGCCGTCCTCGTAGTTTATTGCTTGCGATTCAAATAGCTATCGGTTGTGCGTTCGTCGCTTTTACCTTGCCCGCTTCGGCGGCTGACGAACAACAACCGCAGCCCCAGCCACCAGATGTGCTCCTTGGCCCGTTATTTACCGATGTCCAGACTGCAAAATTATTCCCTGACCAAAAGACATTTGCAGATGCGGTTCCTAATAACGATCCGTTAATGATCCTTGCGGACTACCGAATGCAGCGCAATCAATCTGGCTTCGATTTACGTCATTTTGTGAATGTGAACTTCACTTTGCCGCGCGAGGGTGAAAAATATGTTCCACCTGAAGGACAGACACTGCGTGAACATATCGATAGCCTGTGGCCGGTGCTAACGCGCACCACAGACAGCGTTGATAAATGGGACTCGTTGCTGCCGTTACCTAAGCCGTATGTCGTACCCGGCGGGCGTTTTCGCGAAGTCTATTATTGGGACAGCTATTTCACCATGCTCGGGCTTGCGGAAAGCGGTCACTGGGACAAAGTGCAGGATATGGTGGATAACTTTGCCCATGAAATTGATGCCTGGGGGCATATTCCCAATGGCAACCGCAGTTATTATCTGAGTCGTTCGCAACCACCGTTCTTTGCTTTTATGGTCAAACTGCTGGCCAGCCACAACGGTGATGAAACCTACACCACTTACCTGCCGCAATTGAAAAAAGAGTACGCCTACTGGATGCAGGGCAGCGATACGCTGCAACCGGGCTCTGAAAACCTGCGTGTGGTGAAACTTAAAGATGGTTCAGTCCTGAACCGCTATTGGGATGACAGAGATACGCCACGTACTGAATCTTATCTGGATGATGTGACTACAGCGAAAAACAACCCGAATCGCCCGGCAACAGAAATCTATCGTGATTTGCGTGCCGCTGCCGCCTCAGGTTGGGATTTCAGCTCTCGTTGGATGGATAACCCAGAACAACTTGGTTCGGTTCGCACCACCTCAATCGTGCCGGTGGATTTAAACGCCCTGTTATTCCAGATGGAAAAAACGCTGGCGCACGCCAGCACTGTGGCGAAAGACACCAGCGCAGCAGCGCAATACCAGCAACTGGCAGATGCTCGCCAGAAAGCTATGGAAGCGCATTTGTGGAATAGCAAACAGGGCTGGTATGCCGATTACGATCTCAAAACTAATGCTGTTCGTTCTCAGTTGACCGCCGCCGCACTGTTCCCGCTTTATGTACATGCTGCCTCGAAAGAGCATGCGGACAAAATGGCAACCATCACCCGTGCGCAACTGCTTAAAGCCGGTGGGCTTGCGACAACCAATCTGAAAACGGGCCAGCAGTGGGATGCACCAAATGGCTGGGCTCCGCTGCAATGGGTGGCCACCGAAGGGCTGCAGAACTATGGGCATAAAGATTTAGCCATGGAAGTCACCTGGCGCTTCCTCACCAATGTGCAGCATACCTACAACCGCGAGCAGAAACTGGTTGAAAAGTATGATGTATCCAGCACGGGCACAGGCGGTGGTGGCGGAGAATATCCTCTCCAGGATGGTTTTGGCTGGACCAACGGTGTGACGCTGAAAATGCTCGATTTGTTATGCGGTACAGAGAAGCCCTGCGATTCCACACCGGATAAATTGCCTTCAGCAACACCGGGTCCTGTGACTGAAACTATAAAACCTACGGCGGCCTCAACCCAGTAACGTCGTTCCAACGGCCTCATCCCCTCCTTCTCCTTCTCTCAAGGAGAAGGAGTAAAAACTCTCCCACTACCGTCTGCCTCCTGTAAAAACACCAATATTTTCATGGGTTTTAATTCTACACCTGCCAATATTTGCACTTGCTTACAATAACAATAACGATAATAATTCGCATTCCTATTCGTTATAAGATCGCCTGAATTTATACCAACCTCTCCGACACAGATCGGCTCTTCAGGTGATAACAAAAAGACCTTCTCGGGAAAATAACTAAATGAAACTGGCATTTACCGTAAAGCGCTCCGCTTTACTCTGCGCGCTTGCTCTTGCTGCTCCAACCTTCGCGATGGCGGAAGATACCGTTATTGTGACCGACACACTGACAGAAACCTCCACTAGCCCAACTCAGGGTTACAGCGCGACGGTCAGCCGTGGTGCCACCAAAACTGATGAGCCGTTAATCACTACTGGTCAGTCGGTGTCTGTCGTGACTCGTCAACAAATTGATGATCAGGGCGCATTATCTGTAAACAGCGCACTCAACTATACACCGGGCGCTTTCACTGGTTTTGCTGGTGGTGCAACGCGTTATGACACCGTCGCACTGCGCGGTTTCCACGGCGGTGATGTGAATAACATCTTCCTTGACGGCCTGCGCCTGATGAGTGACGGCGGCAGCTACAACGTGGTGCAGGTTGATCCATGGTTCCTTGAGCGTATTGACGTTATCAAAGGGCCTTCTTCAGCTCTTTACGGGCAAACCATTCCTGGCGGACTGGTGATGGAGACCTCAAAGCGCCCACAGTTCATTGAGGAAGGCCACGTCCGTGCCATGTACGGTAACAACAATACCACCGGCACTGCATTCGACTATACCAATGCGATTAACGATCAATGGGCCTGGCGCCTCATCGGTATGACAAAAAATACTGATACCCAGTATGAGAAAACGCGTGAAGAACGCTATGCCATCTCCCCGTCTGTGTTGTGGCAACCGAGCGAAAATACCTCATTGGTGATGCGTGCATACCTGGAAAAAGATCCCTCCGGTGGCTTCCACGGATCGGTTCCGGCTGATGGTAGTCTCTATTCGTCTACTGGCCGTAAACTCAGCACCGGTTTCTCTGATGTAGAACCGGGTAATGACGAATTCAAACGCCACCAGCAGATTTACAGTTACGAGTTCGCTCATAACTTTAATGACACTTGGGCATTCCGCTCCAACGCCAGCTATACCCACTCAAACGTGGGCCTCAAGCAGGCATACCAGATTGGTTGGGCAGATGCCGCGCACGACGAATTGACGCGTTATTACAGCGGTGAAACTTCATCACTCGACGCTTACGCCATCGATAACCAACTGGAAGCAGATTTCGCAACCGGCGAACTGGACCACAAAGTGGTGCTTGGTGGGGAATTCCATAAATACACCAATAACCTGTCTGACGATTCTGCTTATACCACCAACTTAAACCCATGGACTGGCGAGTCCGGTGGACCTGGCGGTTTCTACTATTACGATCCGCGTGACCCGACTTACTCCACTATCAACCAGGGTCTGTTGACCAAAGCAGGTAAGCGTCAGTACGAACAAACAGGCGTCTATTTACAAGATGATATGAAGTGGAATCAGTGGCATATGACGCTGTCTGGTCGTTACGACCATATGGTGACCAAAAGCCATATCGTGGCTGAAGCCATTGACAGTGATGTGACAGATAACCGCACCGATGATCATTTCAGCGGACGTGCCTCCCTGCTGTATGCGTTTAACAACGGGATTTCTCCTTACGTCAGTTACAGCCAGGCAATTACACCGCAGGTTCTGCCTGATGCTGAAGGCAAATTGCTGAAGCCGACCACTGCCGAGCAGTACGAAGCGGGTGTGAAATATCAGCCGGTTGGCACAGTAGATATGTATACCGTTGCGCTGTACGACCTGACGCAAAAAGATGTCGGTAATCGTGTGGTTCAGGGCAGCTACTTTGAGCCAGCAGGTAAAGTTCACTCGCAGGGCGTTGAGCTGGAAGCGCGTTCACAGTGGAATCAGCGTTTCTCAACCATCGCTGGATACACATACAACAAAGTACGCTTTAAGGATGCAATCGACGGTAACGACGGTAACACGCCGTATGTGACGCCTGACCAAATGGCAAGCTTGTGGGGAATGTTCAAAGCCGACTTAGGTATCAGTCTGGGCGCGGGCGTACGCTACATTGGCAAGCAATGGGCGGATAACGAAAATACCCTGCGTGTACCTTCTGTCACTCTGCTTGATGCGATGGTGCGTGCCGACATGGGCGCGTGGACGCCATCTTTGAAAGGGGCTTTCGTGCAAGTTAACGCCACTAACCTGACAGGCCGTGATTATGTTGCGGGCTGTTACGGTACCGGCTATTGCTACTGGGGTGCAGAGCGTTCTGTTATTGCAACCGTGGGATATGATTTTTAAGTTTTGTTAACGCCAGTGTCGGATGTCGCTTCGCTAATCCGACCTGTGAAACATAGATACGGCCCCGTTTGGGGCCGTTTTTCTATGGTTGGCGAGTTATCGCTACCTCACCTGCGAGCGGTGAAGCTGGCTTTCCCTGCTGTTGTTCCAGCGCAATTTGTGCAAGCGGTGTATCCGCTTCGTACCGCGCTCTGGCATCCAGCCCTTTCTCATATTTGTTGTATTTCCACCAGGCGTAGCCCAGGAAGATAACCAACCCACCGACGTTATAAAACACGATTGTCATAATGCTGGCGCCAGTCGGGAATGTGGAGGCGATAAACCCGACGGTGAAAATGACGATCAACACGCTCACAATGGTGATCCCCTGCATGCGTGTGCCCATACGGAAATCACGATTGACCTCATCGTATTTCATACGCAGGTTCAGATAGGCAAGCATGATAAACAGCGGCGGTAACATTGAAGCAGCAGCGGTCATGTTAATAAGCGTGTTCATCAACTCCTGTACGCTACCCGAACCCACGGTTGGGATAAGCATCAATGGGATAACAATCAGGAACTGAATCCACGCTGCACGAGTCGGTACACCATGCTGGTTAAGACGCACGGTTTTCTCACCAAAAATACCTTTTGGAATTTCGGTGAAGAAGATTTTCACCGGAGCAGCAGTCCACATCAGCAGTGAGCCAAACATCGCAGTAAAGGAGACAATCCCGACAAAGCGGTTCATCAGCGACGTTGGCAAGCCAAAGTGATTCGCCAGCCCTTCAAATACCTGCACCGTACCGCCGGTGTAGTGCAAATCGGCTTTATGAACAAAGACGTTAATCAGCAGTGAGGAGACGGTATACAGGCCACCGATGAATAAACCAGACAAAATGATCACTTTAACAAAGGCTTTGCTGCCGCCTTTTACGTCATTGACGTATACCGCAACCGACTCAGCACCACCCGCGGCCTGGAAAATCCACGCGATAATCCCGAGGAATGCCCAGCTAAACTGCGGTGTAATCGCCTGCACGTTGATTGGGTCAGCCGGTTCGACGCCGCCAATCACGGCAGCCCCTGCAAGAATGATGTAGGAGAAGGTAAGTAATAGCATCAGTGTGGAGGTGACTGAGGTCATCGGCCCCAACAGTTTTGCCCCGTGGTTTGAAATCCATGTGGAGAAAGCAAACAGGCAAATGCTGATTATTGCCGTCGTTAACGGCGTGAAAATGTAGTCATAGCCAAGGAACGCATACGAGGCGTAGGCAATAACTCGCGGTAGTAACGAGGTAAAGAAAAACAGGTTAACAAACCAGTAGGTGTAGGCGGTGATAAATGCCCAGCGGCCACCTAACGCACTCTTCACCCAGGCATAAACTCCCGCTTCGGAATTACGGTTCAGCGAGACGAATTCCGCGATGATTAAACAGAATGGAATAAAATAAATTAGTGTCGCCACCAGGAAAACCGGTGCCGATGCGATACCTAACTGAATATTGTTATTAATGACGTTATTGAAGCTAAACACCGCCGCAAATGTCATCGCTAATAACCCGAACTTGCCAATAGTATTTCTGTTTGTTGAAGCCATACGAACTCCACACTGTAGGGTAAATTTTAATGATTTTTTTCGTAGGTCGGATGGCGCTTTAGCCATCCGACACCAGTCAGGCGTTTAACACCCTATTTATTTAGAAAATACGTTTCTTCAATGGTGACTTTTAAAATCACTTTTTTGACGTCTTTCCCCTGCGAGAACCGGTGTGCTTCGTGGTTTTCGCAGATGATGACGTTTCCGGCTTTAAGTTGATGTTTAACACCCTGCCCGCGCAAAAACTCACGGTCAGTTTCATCGCTGTAAGCAATTTCTGGGGTTAACTCGTTTTTCGCTGCAACCTCAACGGTTTCTTGTCCCGCAAGGTAATAATGAACATCGAAATAACGGCGATTCCCTTCAAATAAATCCATGTTATTTATTGGGCCTTCTGCAAGGCGATAAACCAGGGAATCACCAATTGAATAAAAAATATTAGGCTGAATATTTTCGAGGTTATTAATAGCTTCGATACAACGCTGCCATTTTTTCCCCGCACGATAAATCTGCTTAAAATCTTCTAAGGTATTTAAAATAATCATTACGTTTGCCCTATCAAGAAAGTGCGCGGTTGGTTTGCGGTTGGAAATCGTATTTCGCGAGATCAACCGTCTCCTCCTGCGCTTTACTGAACGGCACCATAGTGAAACCGTAGTGGAATGGTTTGAGGTAAACGCGGAATGAATCCAGCACTTCGGAACCCCATGAGTTGGAGCCAAGTCCGAGGATTTGATCATCGAGGTTTAATGTCAGGTAATCGCCCTTTTCCAGCTCATTAATGTGCTGCGCCTGTTGCAACATTTCTGCGCTATATGGCCATAGGCTGAAGTTAATCGGCTTAGAGGGCTGGATGAAAATACCGTTACCCTTTTCATCTTCAACGCTCAACCAACGCACATCCTGGCGGTTGCCGTTATCCTGTGGGAACGGGTAGTTTTCAAACAGGCTTTCTACCGGCTGGCGGTAATGGCCAATCAGATTGCTTTGGCAGCTGTCAGCGTAGCTTTCACCTGGCCCACGGCCATAATATTCCACCTGTTTAAAGCGAGTGCTGATGCCGAAATCGAGGCCGATTTTTGGAACAATGGCCTGATAATTTCCATATGGAGTACCTGATAAATCCAGGCTGACATGGCCTGCGGGAGTTATGCGCCACTGATAAGTACAGCGCATCCCGAAATCAAACACTGGTGGTGCAATCGTACTGGTAATCTCAACGACAATATCTTCACCTTGCGACAAATGACGCATGGTGCGGAAATTATGCTGCATCAGGTGCACGTGATACGGCTGCCACAAACCTTCAAATTCCTGTTTGTGGTTATCGATAGTCGGTTTAAAGAAGGTCAGATGCGGCGCACGCCCAACAATCTCTTCACCGTCTACCAACCATGAAACCAGCTCACCACTCAGGCGACAGAAAGTCAGAGCAAATTGATTACCGCTGATAACCAGGCTGTTTTGCTGCGTTTCACAGCGTAATGCGCTGTGCTGATTGAGTGGCAATAGCTCGCGAGAAACCGCCTGCTGGCGCAAGATCTGGAACTGACCAAGCGAGTGCATCGCATCACTCCAGCTTGTCGTACTGCGCTTAACAATTTCAACATTGATAAACACTTCACCTGCTGGCAACTCAGGTGCAGTCAGTTGCAGCTCTTCGGCTTCACCTGGCAGCAAATGCGGCAGTGACAATGTTTGCTGTGCGATGGTTTTACCATCAACCTGATATGCGACCTTGAACTCGATGTCACCAAGTGTGCTGAACCAGTAACGGTTCTCCACCAGCAACACATCATCCTGCTGCGTCTGGCGAATATTGACCGGGCAAAGCACCTGCTTGTACTCACGCAAGCCTGGGCCTGGACGTTGATCCGGATAGATAAGCCCATCCATGCAGAAGTTATAGTTGTTTGGGTAGTCGCCGTAATCACCGCCGTACTGATAGCGCTCACGCCCCTGCTCGTCATGCACCAGCAGCCCATGGTCGCACCACTCCCAGACGTAATGCCCTTGCAAACTGTTATGCTGATTAAATACAGCCTGGTATTGCGCTAACCCGCCTGGCCCGTTGCCCATTGCGTGGGCGTATTCGCAGATAATGCGTGGTTTCGGATGAGGGTATTCACCAAAGGCATTCATCATTGAGACGCGGGAATACATTGTGCTAATCACGTCCACGACTTCGGCGTCACGATCTTCTTCGTAATGCACCAGACGAGTGGGATCAAGTTGCTTACAGCGTGCAGCCATCGCACGTATATTGCAGCCGTAGCCTGACTCGTTACCCAGGGACCAGATGATGATAGAAGGATGGTTTTTCTGTGCCAGAACGTGGCGTTCTATACGCTCGACGTAGGCTTGTTCCCACGTTGGATCGTCGGTAATGCGGCTAATATTGCCAACGTTTGCAAAACCGTGACTCTCGACATCAGTTTCTGCCATCACAAACAGGCCATACTGGTCGCACAATGCATAGAAACGCGGGTCGTTCGGGTAATGGGCTGTGCGTACTGAGTTGATGTTGTGTTGTTTCATCAGGATGATGTCACGCTCAACTCGCGCCATATCGACTGCACGACCTTTCAGGCAATCGTGATCGTGGCGGTTCACACCATGCAATTTCAGGTAGCGACCATTAACGTAAAATAGGCCGTCGCGCACTTTGATGTCGCGGAACCCGACTTGCTGCGGCACCACTTCGATGATTTCGCCGTGGTTATTGCGCAGCGTCAGCAGCAGTAAATAAAGATTGGGGTGCTCAGCATTCCACTGCTTCGGTTGTTTTACCGGTATCAGGAACTGACAGGTGGCACTGTCCTGTACGCTAAGTGCATCAAGGCTTTGTTCAGCGATACATTTTTCACCATCAAACAATTGTGCATGCAGCTGTAAACCCGTGAGAGGTGTGGCCGATATATTGTTTACATCGCACGATACCTGGAGCTCAGCATCACAGTAATTTTCATCAAATTCCGTCACCACGGTTAAGTCATGGACGTGAACTTGCGGCTGACCAATAAGATAAACATCACGGAAAATACCGGCCATCCACCACATATCCTGATCTTCGATATAGGTGGAGTCAGCCCATTGCATCACCCGCACGCTCAGCAAGTTTTCCCCGGCCTTCACATACGGGCTGAGATCAAACTCGGCGCTCAGACGGCTGCCTTTGCTAAAACCTACATAGTGGCCATTTACATAAACTTCAAAGTAGGTTTCTACGCCGTCGAATTTAATAATGACCTGGCGTTGTAACCAGTCTGACGGTAGCGAAAACTGGCGCTGATAGGCTCCGGTTGGGTTGTTGGTGGGAACAAAAGGCACATCGATAGGGAATGGGTAACCTTCATCGGTATATTGCAGTTTACCGTGGCCTTCCATTTGCCACATTCCCGGAACAGTAATTTCACCCCATTCAGCCATAGGCTGGTGGTAAAACTCAGTTGGTACTTTTTGCGGATGGTCGAAATAGTTAAACGCCCATTTCCCGCTTAGCAACAAAAAGCCCAGGCTTTGCTCGCGGTTTAGCTCTTTTGCCTTTTCAACACTGTCATAACCGTGGAACCAGGCGCGCGGTGGCAGTCGGTTCTCAGATTGTTTTTCTATGTTTTCCCAATTGTTCACGCCAACATCCTCATTACGTGGGTATGGGCAAACAATAGTAAATATTTAGTAAAACTAAAAATTAAAGTTTACTAAATGCCGTGGCGATCACAATAAATCAACACGCGGTATAAAACAAAAAGCCCTGCTGGTGTAAGAAACCAGCAGGGCTTATGAGATTAATTATTGATTTTACTCAGATGTTGTCGTGTCACGCAATTGCAAAGAGCTGGGGACAAATACCGACAGCGGGATGGTACGATCATCACGCAGGCGTTCCATCAGCAGGTTAACGCCCTGCGCACCGATGGTTTCGGAATGAATCCTGACCGTTGAAAGTGCCGGGTAAACAAAGCGCGCGGTAGGTATATCGTTGACGCTTATCAGAGCCAGTTGCTCTGGCACTTTGATACCATGTTCGTGCAGAGCGCGTAGAACACCAATCGCAATAGAGTCGGTCGCCACAAACAAGGCTGGTGGGTAATCGCTTGAGGATCCAAGCATTTTCATCGCGCATTGGTATCCGGCCTGGCTACTAAAGTCCCCATAGTAAACATCCTGCGGCTGAACAACCTTTTTACTACGCCCATAATCAACAAACGCCTGTTCGCGTTGATCGGCATATTCCGGGTCATCCCGGCCACCGATAAAACCGATACGCAGGTATCCACGTGAAATAAAGAAGTCGATCACCTTCTGGCTGATTTTCGCTAAATCAACGCTTACGCAGTCAAACCGTGGATCGTTAGTTACCCCATCGAGATACACCAACGGCAAATCCTGCTGCTCAAGCGCCACCTGTGTTGCAGGCTGGGGTTTACCAATTACCAGTAAACCGTCGGCTGCCACCAATGGGCGATCGCCTTTGTAGTCGTAACAGGAAACTAGCGTAATACCGAGTTTTTCGCATTGAGTTTCAATGCCATAGCGCATAGCCAGGTAATAGGGATCGTTGATTTCCAGCTCTTGCCCATGAGTATAAAGAGCTGCAAAGGTAAGACGTTGACCGGCCTGGCGTTTGGCGCTGGGGACTTTGTATTCCAGCCGCTCTGCCGCTTCGAGGATTTTCTGACGTGTCTGACTCTTCACGCTCAGTGTGGGATCGTCATTCAGGACCCGTGAAACCGTAGCCACCGATACCTGAGCCGCATGAGCGATTTCCTTCAATGTAGCCATAAGATCCCAATAATCAAGAGGTGAAAACAATAGCTTAATGGCATTGCGACTACGTGTATAGCCCTACTCGCATTGTGATCCACTTATCGCTTTACCGATTTAAGTATATATTTTAGTAAATATTTAACTAGTATGAATGGCATTCCACGGATTGATAACCGCAATAACAACAAGGAATGGATTACATGGTTAAGATTTTCTCTATGGCGCCGCTGCTATTACTGTTCACGCCTGCAGGGGCATTGCTGGCAGCGGAAAGCGTTGTTCCGGCAGAACGCCAGACTCCACAACCACCTTCGCTTACAGCAGATACAAGTAACACCGCCTTTCGTTTTTATGGCGAGATGGGCCTGGGTGGCAGCGTTTACCTAAATGGCGACGACAAGCATAAATACAGCGACGGGACTTATATCGAAGGTGGTCTTGAGGTCAAACACGGTAACTGGTTTGGTCTGCTATATGGAGAAGGCTGGACGGTTCAGGCAGACAATAATGGTAATGCCTGGGTGCCGGATCACAGTTGGGGCGGTTTCGAAGGTGGAATTAACCGTTTTTATGGTGGCTATCGTACCGATAAAGGCACCGAGTTTATTTTAAGTGCCCGTAACGATTCATCGCTGGATGATTTGCAATGGTGGGGAGATTTCACACCGGAGTATGGTTATGTCATCCCCAACACGCGTGATTTAACCTACGCCGCTAAGATACAAAACCTGACTGGGAAGCTACGTTACAGTGTCACAGCGGCTCCAGAGAGCCGTGTCGACGAGAGCAAAGCGTGGTTGCACTTCGGTAAATATGACCGCTATTCAGATAAATATACCTATCAGGCGATGATCAACGGCTACCTCCAGTACGACATTCTTGATGATTTAACCATGCTGAGCGGGTTGGAAATGACCGACGGTACCGGGCAGATGTATCTACTGGGTTTGCAGGGTAAACACCTCGCAGGACGAGTCTGGCACCATACCGGCAAAGGCGATGGTTATAACCCTGGTAGTGAGAGCGGGATGATGGTCAGCGGCATGATTGAGCCTGCCAAAGGTTTTTATCTTTCTACCGCATACAGTTACGCAAAACATGAACTGGATAATGAGGAGGATCAAACAACCTCTTATGCACAGTTTGGTATCTGGTATGAGTATTTTGGCGGGAAGTTCGCCACCGCGTTGGACAGCCGTTTTTATCTTGATAACGACACCACCGAGGCCAGCAATTCGGTCTTCGTGATGCAATATTTCTACTGGTAAGGATACTTCATGAAAACAATTTTCCGTCTTGCCCCGATTGCGATGCTGCTTGTGCTCGCGGGTTGCCATTCAACAAAGCACGACACCTCCACATTAAAGGCCAATGATTTCCAGAACGTTATCGATCGCACCGGCGCGCCACAGGCGATGCTTGATTACGATTTCGACGAACATCAACGATTTAATCCGCTTTTTGATGATGGTGCCTGGCACGGGCACTTGCTGCCAGCAAGTAGTGAAGGGATGGGTGGCTTCCCAGGCCCAGCTTTGCTGACCGAAGAGTACATCAACTTTATGGCGAATAATTTCGACCGTCTGAGTGTGTACCAGAACGGCAAGAAAATCGCATTTACAATGAAGGCATACAGCATTCCAGGGGCGTTGATACAGACACTCAACTCCGCTGGTGTCACAGTGAAAATGACGCTGCGCTTTGTAACATCACGCACTTCCTTGCTGGAAACAGAAATCACTACCGATGCGCCGCTGGAACTGGTTTGGGATGGCGAGTTACTGGAGAAGTATCATCTTCAAGAGCAAAAACCTCAGTCTGATGAAACCATTGAGCAGGCGTTTCCGGGCTACACCCGCACGCTGCATGCCACACCAGATGGTCTGAACGTCACTTTTGGCAAAGTGCGTGCCGACTCAAACCTGATGACATCTGGTCAATCACAGTACCAAATCCATAAAACGCTGCCGATGCGCACCCAAATTGACGGTCACCGCTTTATTGCAAAAGCCAACATTGAAGGCTCGACCACCCTCTACACCACATATTCTCATTTGTTGACGGCTGCTGAAGTACAAAAAGAACAACGTAAAATCGCCGATATTCTCAAGCATCCTCAAACCTACCAGACGGCAACCGAGCAGCGCTGGGAAGGTTATTTGAAATCAGGGCTAAAAAACCCTGCCGCGACGGCGGCACAAACCCGTGTGGCAGTAAAAGCTATCGAAACGCTGAATGGAAACTGGCGTGGCGTGGCAGGTGCGATGAAATTTGACTCCGTAACACCCTCTGTAACTGGACGCTGGTTTTCCGGTAACCAAACCTGGCCGTGGGATACCTGGAAGCAGGCTTACGCTATGGCACATTTCAATCCTGACGTGGCAAAAGATAACATCCGCGCAGTCTTCGCCTGGCAGATTCCAACCGATGACCCGTTACGCCCATGGGATGCAGGCTTTGTTCCTGATTTGATTGCCTATAACACCAGCCCTGAGCGTGGCGGTGATGGCAGCAACTGGAATGAACGCAATACCAAGCCAAGCCTTGCCGCATGGTCTGTGATGGAAGTCTACAAAGCCACGGGGGATAAAACCTGGCTTGAGGAAATGTATCCGCATCTGGTGGCTTATCATGACTGGTGGTTACGTAACCGTGACCACAACAGAAATGGTGTTCCTGAGTATGGCGCCACTCGTGACAAAGCCCATAACACCGAAAAGGGTGAAATGATCTTTACCGTCAAACGCGGCAATAAAGAACAGAAGATGGTGGGGCTTGAGAACTACAACCGGGTTTTGCGTAGCGGGAAATATGACAGCATTGATATTCCGGCTCAGGTTGCTGCTTCGTGGGAGTCCGGGCGTGATGATGCAGCCGTATTTGGCTTTATCGACCCTGACCAGCTGCAACGTTATCTTGATAAAGGCGGCAAACGCGAAGACTGGCAGGTGCTGTTTGCTGAAAACCGCGACTCAAATGGGCGCCTTGTCGGTTTTTCACTTTTGCAGGAGTCAGTTGACCAGGCCAGTTACATGTACAGCGACAGCAGCTACCTGGCTGAGATGGCGAAAATTCTCGGCAAACCGCAAGATGAACAACGCTTTAGCCAGCACGCTAAGAAACTGGCCAGCTATATCAACACCTGTATGTTTGACGATGCCACCGGCTTCTATTACGACATTCGGATTGAAGATAAACCTTTAGCCAATGGCTGTGCCGGCAAACCAATCGTGGCGCGGGGCAAGGGACCGGAAGGATGGTCACCGTTATTTAATGGTGCCGCCACTCAATCCCATGCTGATGCCGTCGTGAAGGTCATGAAAGATCCAAAAGAGTTTAATACTTACGTGCCATTAGGGACTGCAGCACTGACGAATCCGGCATTTGGTGCTGATATTTACTGGCGTGGACGAGTGTGGGTGGATCAATTCTACTTCGGGTTAAAAGGAATGGAGCGGTACGGTTATCGTGCCGATGCCGTGGAGATGGCTAATCGTTTCTTTGCCCACGCCAATGGCCTGATGAGCGATGGTCCAATTCGCGAGAACTATAATCCGCTCAATGGCGCGCAACAGGGGGCACCGAATTTCTCCTGGAGCGCCGCGCATCTCTACATGTTGTACAACGATTTCTTCACGCAAAAGTAGTAAACGTAAAACGGCCCCAAATGGGGCCGTTACAAAATAGGTAAAGACCTATGCTCTAAATAATTGGAGTTGCATCAAGGCGGCAAACTCACTCACCCCAGTCACTTACTCGAGTAAGTGACTGGGGTGAGTGAGTGCAGCCAACGCCGAGGCGACTTCAAGTATGACGAGGATAGTTACCGGCGAACCATGCGATAAATAACCAAAACAATAATCGCACCTGCTACTGCGACAAGGAAACTTGGCAAGTTAAAGCCCGTGACACTGCCGCCGATATGAAGAAATGTTGCAATCCATCCACCAACGACAGCACCAATAATCCCTAAAATACAGGTCACGATAAAACCGCCGCCGTCTTTACCAGGCATAATTAGTTTTGCGATAACACCAGCTATCAAACCGAAAATAATCCAGGCCAGAATACCCATGTTGAACATCCTCTTCATTATTGTGTGTGGTAACAAGCCAGAACCCACATCAGTTTCGCCGCGGGTTTTGTCTGTCGGTACGCTAAGTATAATCAAATGTTAGGAAAATGTGACTGGCATCACTAAGTTATTGAATTTATCCGCATAGCGCCTTGAGATTTATCTTAAGTTTTTTACATTATTGCCGATAAGATTGCTTACCGCTTTCAAAAAACCACAACATGGACCTGGCCTTGAGTAACTATAACGAGCAGTTTCTGAAACAAAGTCCTCTGGCAGTATTAGGCGTGTTACGTGATCTCCATAAAAACCAAGTACCGGTTCGTCTGAGTTGGCCATCGGGGCAATTTATCAGCAAAATCCTTGAGGTTACGGCGACTGGTTTGATAGTGGATTTTGGAAGCCAGGGGCATGAAAATCAGGCGGCGCAAAAAGCGACCAACATACAGTTCATCGCTGAGACGGAAGGAGCAAAGGTAGAATTTATAATGCCTAAGATGCAGGTGATAAGTTACCTGAACTTACCGGCATTCCATGCCCCGCTACCTCCCGCTTTGTGGTTCGTACAACGTCGGGAATACTTTCGTATCAGTGCCCCACTTCAGCCCTATTACCTCTGCAATACCACGCTCTCTAATGGCTCACCTTTCCAGTTCAGGCTATGTGATTTGTCATTAGGGGGAATGGGCGCACTGCTTGACGGGCCTCTGCCAGAAGGGTTGAGCGCAGGAATGCGTTTCTCACAGGTGGAAATAGATTTAGTGCAGTGGGGTAAGTTTCACTTTGATATGCAGTTGATAACGCTTTCGGAGCGAAAAGTCATCGACGGTAAAAATCAGACTATCAGCACACCTCGCCTGAGTTTCCGCTTCCTGAATGTAAACCCGGCCGTTGAGCGCGAACTACAGCGCATTATCTTCTCGCTGGAACGATCGGCGCGTGAAAAAGCAGAACGAGTGAAGTAAACAGTTTAAGACAGGCACTAAAGAATGCGATTTGCATAAAGGCGACAAGGCCGCAAACCCCAGACGCATAGAAAACGATGCGACTGGGACGTGCGGCTGGGCTCTGTTACATAGCGTTTAAAGCACGCGACACCTTATACAGATAGCGCGGTGCCTGAGGTGCCGGGTGATTCTTCGCGATATAATCGTAAAACTCGTCAGGGCTCAGGTCGTTAATCTCGTTAATGGCCTTTTTGCGATCCGATGAGAAGGTTCTGAGCAGAGCTCCTGCACCGTTGGCATAAGAAGCCAGCAACGCATATTGCATAGTTTGCGGATCTTCAATACCAGCCAGAGTGCCATGTTCCAGGATACTTAAATAAGCCGTGCCAATCGAAATATTACGCGCCGGATCTTTGAGCTCGCTGGTTGACGGCTCGCCGCCCCATCCCAGATGGCGATACACATCACGTCCAGCTGTTGAGGCTTTAATCTGCATCAAACCAACCGCGTTGGACTTGCTGACAAGCGTAGGATTACCGCCTGATTCCACAGCAATAATCGCCGTAATCACACGCGGGCTAACGCCCCACTCTTTTGCCGCCTGATCGGTTATTGGCATCCAGGTTAATGCACGTTGCACCGGTTTTGTAGGGTCCCACTCGGGCTGTTTGGTGGTATGGCTTGAACAGCCTGCTAAAAACAAAACCAATACAATGAGCCATCTGATATTCACGCATCTATCCTTATAAAATTACCCGGAATATTGAAATTTGTGGGGTAAACAACATTGATTCATCGCCGTCTGGCGGATGACAACCACCTTTGATAACGGCATGATAACCAATTCACTTTCAGCAAGGAAATGCCATGTCCACGATTCGTTTGATTGCCCCTTCAGGTTTCTGTGTTAATCAGGCTGCTGCCGCGCGCGGTATCGAACGCCTGAAAGCCGCGGGCCATCGAGTGGAAAACCAATCCGTCGTGACCCGGCGCTTTCAGCGTTTCGCCGGAACTGACGACCAACGACTTGCTGACATTCAGGATTTATCCGCACTCCCGAAGGAATGCGATATCGTTCTGGCGGTGCGCGGTGGTTATGGTGCATCTCGTTTGCTTGAAAATATTGACTATTCGAGCCTTGGGCACGCGTTCCACGAACGTACACCGATTATTTGCGGACATAGCGATTTTACCGCAATCCAGTTAGCCCTCTTATCCCAGACAGGTGCCATTACCTTCAGCGGGCCGATGCTTGCAGGTAATTTTGGTGCCGATGAGTTAAACAGCTTTACCTGGCAGCATTTCTGGCAGGCGATTACTGATCCGCAATTTACCCTCACCTGGCAAAGCCCAACGCCTGCATGTTCGGTAAGTGGGACGCTGTGGGGTGGCAACCTCGCGATGCTGGTTTCAATGCTGGGGTCGCCGTGGCTCAACGTGATTGATGGTGGCATTTTAGTGGTCGAGGATATTAACGAGCATCCTTTCCGCGTGGAGCGCCTGTTATTGCAACTCCACCACGCCGGAATTTTAGCGCGTCAGAAGGCCCTGATTCTCGGTAGTTTCAACGGGGCAACGTTAAGTGACTACGACGGCGGTTATGATTTCGATGAAATGTGTCGCATGTTAGAGCAGCGGTTATCCATTCCCGTGCTGCGCGGTTTATCGTTTGGTCATGAACCAGAAACCGTCACTCTGCCATTGGGAGCTTTTGGTGAACTACAGCATGACGGGCAAACCGCCAGCCTCACCGTAAGTGGCCATCCGGTAATCAGGTAAAAAAAGTCATTTCAGCCCCTCAGATAGCACGATGAATCAATAGTTTCCGTGTTAATATTTTCCACACGAATAGATACAGGCGCAAAGGAGAAAGATAATTTTGGACGCAGGGGCAATAGTCAGTCTGTTTATTTTAGGTTCCGTACTGGTAACTTGTAGCATCTTATTAAGTTCATTTTCCTCTCGTCTTGGTATCCCCATTCTGGTTATCTTCCTCGCTATTGGTATGTTGGCGGGGATCGATGGTATTGGCGGCATTCCGTTTGATAATTATCCTTTCGCTTATTTAATCAGTAACCTGGCGCTGGCGGTGATTCTGCTTGATGGCGGCATGCGCACCCAGGCGAGCTCCTTTCGCGTAGCCCTTGGCCCCGCACTATCACTTGCCACAGTTGGTGTTCTCATCACCTCAGGCTTGACTGGCATGGCTGCAGCCTGGCTGTTTAATCTCAATTTAATTGAAGGCTTGTTGATTGGTGCCATCGTCGGCTCAACAGATGCGGCAGCCGTGTTCTCGCTGCTCGGCGGCAAAGGGCTGAACGAACGTGTCGGCGCAACGCTCGAAATTGAGTCCGGCAGTAACGACCCAATGGCGGTGTTTTTAACCATCACGCTTATCGAGATGATTCAGCATGGGCAAACCGGCCTGAGCTGGATGTTCCTGGTGGATATTATTCAGCAGTTTGGTCTGGGCATTGTGCTTGGCCTTGGCGGCGGATATTTGCTGTTGCAAATGATCAACCGTATTACCCTGCCGCAGGGGTTGTATCCACTGCTGGCATTAAGCGGTGGGATTATGGTATTTGGCATCACCACCGCATTAAACGGCAGCGGTATTCTGGCGGTCTATTTGTGCGGTTTCGTGCTTGGCAACCGCCCTATTCGCAGTCGTTTTGGCATCTTGCAAAACTTTGATGGACTGGCGTGGTTTGCGCAAATTGGCATGTTCCTGGTGCTGGGCTTGCTGGTCAATCCAACCGATCTGTTGCCGATTGCCATTCCGGCACTGCTGCTGTCTGTCTGGATGATTTTCTTTGCTCGTCCATTGTCTGTGTTCCTCGGCTTGTTGCCGTTCCATGGATTTAACCTGCGCGAGCGTGTGTTTATCAGTTGGGTCGGCCTGCGTGGCGCGGTGCCCATCATCCTTGCTGTATTCCCGATGATGGCGGGCCTTGAAAATGCGCGCCTGTTCTTTAATGTCGCCTTCTTTGTGGTCCTGGTGTCGCTGTTATTACAAGGCACGTCACTCGGTTGGGCGGCGAAAAAAGCCAAAGTTGTGGTTCCGCCTGTCGGCTGGCCTGTATCCCGTGTTGGCCTGGATATTCATCCGGAAAACCCTTGGGAGCAGTTCGTTTATCAGCTTAGCGAAGACAAATGGTGCATCGGTGCCTCTTTGCGGGATCTGAAAATGCCGAAAGACACACGAATTGCCGCCCTGTTCCGTGACAATGTTCTGATGCAACCAGGCGACCGCACGCGTTTGCAAGTGGGTGATGTGCTCTGCGTCATTGGTCGTGAGCGCGACTTACCGGCTCTGGGTAAGATGTTTAGCCAGTCGCCACCAGTGGCACTCGACCAACGCTTCTTCGGTGATTTTATTCTCGAAGCCAGCGCCCAGTTTGGCGATGTCGCGACCATTTACGGCCTTGAACTTGATGATAACGTCAATACTCGACAAACATTGGGTGAGTTTGTGGTGGGCATGTTAGGCGGCGCGCCGGTGGTGGGTGACCAGGTGGAGTTCGCGGGCATGATATGGACTGTGGCCGAGAAAGAAGATAACCAGGTGCGTAAGATTGGTGTGCGCGTCGAGAGTGAAGAGACTGAGTAATAAAACAATATGGTGGGTAATGTAACTTACCCGCCATATCAATACCGATGTGCAAAAGAGCGTTAATGCAACAATAATCAGGATGTTGTAACTACAGGCACGCGTGGTGCCAGAGCGCACATTAATTCGTACCCCACCGTTCCCGCGGCATGAGCCACATCATCAATTTTCACCGTGTTGCCCCACAGTTCGACCGGACTACCAATCCCGGCATTCGGGCAAGGCGTGAGATCTACGGTCAACATATCCATGGAAATGGCACCGACAGTGTGAGTCAGCACGCCGTCAACGCGCACTGGCGTGCCCGTCGGCGCGATACGCGGATAACCATCGGCATAACCACAGGCCACTACACCAATGCGCTGTTCTCCGCTTGCCCGATAACGGCTGCCATAACCCACTGTATCGCCCGGTTTAAGGTTCTGAACGCCAATAATTTCACTTTGTAGACTCATGACCGGTTGCAGGCCGCTGGTGGCAACATCGCACCACTGCCCGCTCGGTGATGCGCCATACAAGATGATCCCTGGACGCACCCAGTCGAAATGCGCTTCCGGGTGCCACAGCGTTGCCGCCGAATTAGAGAGCGAGCGCGGGCAATCTAAACCTTCAGCCGCCTGCACTACCCGCTTCATTGGTTCAACAATGCCATCAGGTTGTTCTGCATCAGCAAAGTGCGCCATCAACGTAAGTTGACCGACGTTAGGGATAACACGCAGTTGCTGCCAGATAGAATGCACGCGGTCCGGGCTGAACCCTAGTCGGTTCATTCCGCTATTCATCTTCAGGTAAACATCCAGCGGTGCATTGAGTTTGGCATTAGCTAAAGCTTTTACCTGCCAGTTACTGTGCAGGCTGGTGGTCAAACGATACTGGTCAAATAGCGGCAATTCGTCGGCATGGAAGAACCCTTCCAGCATCAAAATCGGTCCTTTCCAACCTAGCTCACGCAGCAGGATTGCCTCTTCAACATTAAGCATCGCGAAACCATCGGTTTCCCTTAACGACGACCAGATACGCTCAATTCCATGACCGTACGCATTCGCTTTAACCACCGACCAGACACGCGAATGAGGAGCTGCCTGGCGAACAACATTTAAATTGTTACGTAGCGCGCTGAGATTCAGCGTCGCAACAACAGGACGGGGCATTGTCCTCTCCTTGTTTAAATTTAATTATGAGCGTTATGCAAACGCTGCGAGCCCGTCGGGCTAAAACCTGGGGAGTAACGCGCAACCGCGAGATCGTCAAAGGGAATGGCGGGCGTTGTTCCTGAAATTAAGTCGCTGAGCATCTGGCCCGAGCCACAGGCCATCGTCCAGCCTAACGTCCCGTGCCCGGTGTTAAGCCAAAGATTTTTGAACGGTGTACGCCCAACAATTGGCGTACCGTCTGGCGTCATTGGGCGCAGGCCCGTCCAGAATGTGGCTTGCTCAACATGCCCTCCACGCGGGTACAAATCACGAACCACCATTTCCAGGGTTTCGCGGCGTGGTTGTAGCAATTCCGTATTGAAGCCGACAATTTCTGCCATTCCGCCAACGCGAATACGCTTGTCAAAACGCGTGATAGCAATTTTGTATGTCTCATCGAGAATAGTCGAAACAGGTGCGCCTTGCTCATCAGCAATGGGGATAGTCAGCGAATAACCTTTGAGTGGATAGACAGGAATATCAACGATATTTTTCAATAGGCCGGTGGAGTATGACCCGAAAGCAACGACGTAAGCATCGGCCTTCACGACCTCTTTGCCGCACTGCACGCCGTAAATACTTTGGCCTTCGTACAACAGACGATCAACCGAAGTATTGAAACGGAACTCAACACCGGCCTCTGCCGCCATCTGAGCCAGGTTTTGCGTAAATAGCTGGCAGTCGCCAGTTTCATCATTTGGTAAGCGCAAGCCGCCTGTGAGCTTATGAGCTACATCAGCTAGCGCGGGTTCAACTTCGGCTAAACGGCTTGCCTCAAGCAATTGATATGGCACGCCAGCATCTTCGAGTACTGCAATATCTTTGGCAGCATTTTCATACTGCTGAGCGGTACGGAACAGTTGCAGCGTGCCGCCCTGCCGTCCTTCGTATTGAATATTGGTGGTATGTCGCAACTCTTTCAGACAATCACGGCTGTATTCCGCGAGGCGCACCATACGGTCTTTGTTTTCCATGTAATGACGCATGTCGCAGTTGCGCAGCATTTGCAGCATCCACTTGAGCTGGAATTGCGTACCGTCGAGGCTTATCGCCAGCGGCGCATGGCGTTGGAACATCCATTTAATCGCTTTAAGTGGCACACCTGGGGCCGCCCACGGAGCGGCATAGCCCGGTGAAATTTGCCCGGCATTCGCCGCACTGGTTTCCATTGCCGGCCCCGCTTCCCTGTCGATAACCGTGACATCATGCCCAGCCTGGCGTAAATACCAGGCACTGCTGACTCCGACTACGCCACTTCCCAGCACCACAACTCGCATACCGATTCCACCATTTAGCTAAAAGAATAATCTTCTGATTACAAATTGATAACTCAGTTGAAAATGTTATTCAACATATGGCTTTGTTATAGTGACTTTCCTCACATCCTGCCCCGTTATCGCCGCATATCGATAATTAGAATCTCCTGCCTGGTAAAATATTTTCTACAAAATATTATGCTGCTTATTGAGTTAAACACGGGGCATTGAAATACGTTAATCGCGTCGAAAAAATTTTGCTTGCCGCTGCTAAGTTTCAGGAGTTGTCTATTCTTGAAAGTGAGGCTTTCCATCCAGAGAGAGCCGCCAACAATGAGGGCGCGCTGATGGCTATTGTTACTGATTCCGCCACAAAGGATTCTAAACGTCTAAGTGATGGACCTGACTGGACGTTCGAGCTGCTTGATGTCTACCTCGCCGAGATAGATCGTGTTGCCAAACTCTATCGGCTGGAGACTTATCCTCATCAAATTGAAGTGATTACCTCCGAACAAATGATGGATGCCTATTCGAGCGTTGGGATGCCGATTAACTATCCGCACTGGTCGTTTGGTAAGAAATTCATTGAAACGGAGCGGCTATACAAACATGGGCAACAGGGGTTGGCCTACGAGATAGTGATCAACTCCAACCCGTGCATCGCCTATCTGATGGAAGAAAACACAATTACGATGCAGGCGCTGGTGATCGCCCATGCCTGTTATGGGCATAACTCATTCTTCAAAAACAACTATCTGTTCCGCAGTTGGACCGATGCCAGCTCGATTATCGATTACCTGATCTTCGCCCGTAAATACATTACCGAATGCGAAGAGCGTTATGGCGTGGACGAAGTGGAGCGCCTGCTCGACTCCTGCCATGCGCTGATGAACTATGGCGTTGACCGTTATAAACGCCCACAAAAAATTTCGTTGCAGGAAGAGACTGCGCGGCAGAAAAGCCGTGAGGAGTACTTGCAAAGCCAGGTGAACACATTGTGGCGTACCCTACCACGCCGTGAAGAAGAAAAAACGGTTGCCGAAGCGCGTCGTTACCCTTCAGAGCCACAAGAAAACCTGCTCTATTTTATGGAAAAGAATGCGCCGTTGTTGGAGTCCTGGCAGCGTGAGATTTTGCGCATTGTGCGTAAGGTTAGCCAGTACTTCTATCCACAAAAACAGACCCAGGTAATGAACGAAGGCTGGGCGACGTTCTGGCACTACACCATCCTTAACCATCTGTACGATGAAGGAAAAGTGACTGACCGCTTTATGCTTGAGTTCCTGCATAGCCATACCAATGTGGTATTCCAGCCACCGTACAATAGCCCTTGGTACAGCGGCATCAACCCATATGCACTGGGTTTTGCCATGTTCCAGGACATCAAACGTATTTGCCAGTCGCCGACCGAAGAAGACCGCTACTGGTTCCCGGATATTGCGGGCAAAGACTGGCTGGAAACGCTGCATTTCGCGATGCGTGATTTCAAAGATGAAAGTTTTATCAGCCAATTCCTGTCGCCAAAACTGATGCGTGATTTTCGCCTGTTTACGGTGCTGGATGACGACCGCAATAACTATCTGGAAATTGCGGCGATTCACAATGAGGAGGGTTATCGCAAGATTCGTGCTGAGCTTTCTGCACAGTACAATCTCAGTAACCTTGAACCTAATATTCAGGTCTGGAACGTTGATTTACGCGGCGACCGCTCGCTGACGCTGCGCTATATCCCGCATAACCGTGCTCCGCTAGATAAAGGGCGTCGTGAGGTTCTCAAACATGTACATCGTTTGTGGGGCTTTGACGTAACGCTTGAACAGCAAAACGAAGATGGCAGCGTTGAGTTACTCGAACGTTGCCCACCGCGACTCAATAGTTTGTAAGCATAAAAAAACGCTTCCCGAAGGAAGCGTTTTTCATTTTACAGATGGTGATGACATGGCCAGATTAACGGGTGTGCATTGCCAAATCACCCGGTAGGTTTTTCTGCATCCGATGCCAGATTTCACCACTTTCACGCCCGTAGGTACGAACAGTATCAAATACCTGATCGTGCAAACCTTGTTGGCAAATTTCCGCCAGACGATGGTAGAAACCTAACGCCAGACTGCGCGCTTCAGGACTTGAGAAGTAGTGACGCCCGATGCGGGTATACAACCCTTTCATTCCATTGAGGATCAGCCCGTAAATCGGGTTGCCAGAAGCAAAAGCCAGACCACGGAAAATGTTGTAATCAAGCTTAGCGAACGCATCAGCGTGATCTTCAACGCTGTTTGCGGTAGCCAACACTTCTTGCGCTTTATCCGGATGCTGGCGAACAGCAGTACGAATAAAGATGGTCGCAATGTTAGTTCGCACTGACAGCAGGTTATCAATCAACTGCGGCACGCTGTCATGATCGAGACGCGCCAGAGTTTCCAGAATGTTTAAACCGGAGGTTTCCCAGAAGTTATTCACTTTGGTCGGCTTGCCATGCTGAATCGTTAACCAGCCATCACGCGCCAGGCGCTGAAGCACCTCGCGCAATGTGGTACGGGTCACACCGATTAGCTCAGATAACTCACGCTCAGCAGGAAGAATTGTTCCCGGGGCAAAGCGGTTATTCCAGATACTTTCGATGATGTATTCTTCCGCGAAACCCGCCGGGCTCTGCGCCTTAATGACCATAGTATGCTTTCCATTACACAGGTTTTGCTAAAGAGACTCATCATACCAGATGCCATGCGGCGCAGGTAGCAGCGAGGGGCGCCAAATTTGGAATCATGGTTTAATTTTGCAGAGCATCGCACAACCAAAGAATATTCCTATACCTTGATTGATATCTTATGCGCAGGTAACCTGAAACAACTCAATTGACGCAACTTTATCTTTATCCGAAATATTTCTGTTTTAAGTTTTGGGGAGAAAGTATCACTTCGCCTGCACTTTGAGATATTACGGATAACTGGAGCATGAAAATTCTACGATGGAAATGTCTACGGGGCGTGCGCTTTTTCGCAACTTTTTAGGTCAGTCACCTAATTGGTATAAGCTGACTTTACTGACTTTCTTAGTCATAAATCCTTTAATATTCTGGTTCGTAAGTCCATTCGTTGCAGGCTGGATGTTGGTTGCCGAGTTTATATTCACTCTGGCAATGGCTCTGAAATGTTATCCGCTACTACCTGGCGGGTTGCTGGCTATTGAAGCCGTGTTCATTGGAATGACAACGCCAGACCATGTACGCGCAGAAATTGCATCAAATCTTGAAGTGTTGCTGCTACTGATATTTATGGTTGCGGGCATCTATTTCATGAAACAGCTCCTGCTGCTGGTGTTTACCAAACTCCTGCTCGGCATTCGCTCAAAGATTCTGCTCTCCCTCGCATTTTGTATCGCAGCCGCATTTTTATCGGCCTTCCTCGATGCTCTTACCGTCGTCGCTGTAGTCATCAGCGTGGCGGTTGGCTTCTATGACATCTACCACCGCGTCGCGTCGACTGGCGAACTTGAAGATGGTCTTCAGGATGACACCCAACTTGATTCCGACACTCGCAGCACACTCGAGCAATTCCGCGCTTTTCTACGTAGCCTGATGATGCATGCCGGTGTGGGCACCGCGCTGGGTGGTGTGATGACGATGGTCGGCGAGCCGCAAAACCTGATTATTGCGAAAAATGCTGGCTGGCACTTTGGCGATTTCTTCCTGCGTATGGCTCCGGTGACCATTCCGGTTCTTATCTGCGGCTTACTCACCTGTGTATTGCTGGAGTCCACTAAAATACTCGGTTACGGTGAGAAACTGCCAGAAAAGGTACGTGGGATTTTGCAAGACTACGACACTAAAAGTGCGCAAAAACGCACCCGTCAGGATCGTGTAAAATTGATCGTTCAGGCACTGATTGGTATCTGGCTGGTGATTGCTCTGGCACTCCATTTAGCCGAAGTAGGGTTAATTGGCCTCTCAGTGATTATTTTTGCCACCTCATTATGTGGTGTGACTGATGAGCACCAGATAGGCAAAGCCTTTACCGAAGCGCTGCCGTTTACCGCCCTGCTGACCGTGTTCTTTGCGGTAGTCGCCGTGATAATTGACCAGCATCTGTTTACACCTGTTATTCAGTTTGTATTGCAGGCCGAACCACATTCGCAACTGGCGCTGTTCTATTTATTTAACGGCATCCTTTCATCGATTTCCGATAACGTGTTTGTCGGCACCGTCTATATCAACGAAGCGAAAACTGCACTAACCAGCGGCATTATTGACCTCAAGCAGTTTGAGTTACTGGCAGTGGCGATTAACACCGGTACTAACTTGCCGTCAGTTGCTACACCAAATGGCCAGGCAGCCTTCTTATTCCTGCTCACATCCGCGCTGGCTCCGCTGATTCGTCTTTCTTATGGCCGTATGGTGCTGATGGCTCTACCGTATACGCTGGTATTGACCATCGTTGGATTGTTAGGTGTTGAATTTAGCCTCGTACCCGCAACCGAATGGATGCTGCATGCCGGCTGGATTTCATCACCGTTGATGAACGCCATACCGCATTAAGTTATTCTAACGGGCGGTATAGCGCCCGTTTACCTTATTTGTCTGAATAACATTCAATTAGCGTGTTATTTTGATGTGTGTACTGGCGCAGAAATCGAATTCGTTTACACTGCCGACTCAACGCATGCTGCAGGGATACTGATTATGTTGCGATATTTAAACCAATGCTCCCGTGGGCGCGGTGCCTGGCTTCTACTGGCATTAACAGCCTTTGCCCTGGAAATGGTGGCATTGTGGTTCCAGCACGTAATGATGCTGAAACCTTGTGTTATGTGTATTTACGAGCGTTGCGCACTGTTTGGCATTATGGGTGCAGGGATTGTCGGTGCCATTGCGCCAAAAACACCGCTGCGTTATGCCGGAATTGCGCTTTGGATCTACAGTGCAGGGAAAGGTCTGCAATTAGCGTGGGAACACACCATGCTTCAGCTTCACCCTTCCCCGTTTGTGACTTGTGACTTTGCCGCGCGTTTCCCAACCTGGTTGCCGCTTGATAAGTGGTTACCGTCAGTGTTTGTGGCAACAGGTGACTGTTCAGTGCGCCAGTGGGAATTCCTCACGCTGGATATGGTGCAGTGGTTGGTGGGAATTTTTGCTATTTTCCTGGTAATTGCCGTGCTGGTATTGATTGCTCAGCCTTTCAAACCTAAACGCCGTGATCTGTTCGGTCGCTAATCTCATCTTGCAGAAATAAAAAAACCGCCTCGGCGGTTTTTTTTATTATTAGTGGTCGCGACGATAAAGTGTCCACTGATCTATTCGCTCGCCACTTGGCAATATGCAATCGCCACGCTCACCCAGATCGGTTTTCACCGTTCTCAATTCACCGCCTTTGTCTTTGCAGTAAACTGACGCCGGGTTCGGCATGCCGATAACCTGCGGCGGTTTAGGTGCCACGGGCTCAGGCGATGAACAGCCGCTGAGGATTATTGCCCCAATTAGTAATGTTATTTTTTTCATTATTCCTCCGTTATGGAGGCTGAATGTTAACAGTGCAGAAGTGGGGAAAGCAAAACCAGCGCAATTCGCTCTTAGCGAGCAGCTACACTATATTGATGAATCGCACTCATCGGACGATGAAGAAGGTGCATCCCTGATTTACAGAAGATACAAACAGCGCCATGGGGATTTGTTTCTCGGACATCGTAAGGGGAGGTGCGATACTGTGAACCGCCACATGACGGACACTTAAATGTTAAATACTGGATAAAAACCTACTTTTATTTGTTATTGAAAGGACACCGTATCATAAATATTTCGTTTTGTACGATTTATTTTTGTGTTCTTTCTCGAAGCTAGTGGTTTAGTCTGCCCACTCGGGTTTGTTGAGGATATGATTTTGCCAGTCAGTTACTTCAGACTCTTTCACGGCAATATGGCGCACAGAAATGCGTTCACCATGCATGGCGGCTTTTGAGCCTGTCAACAAGGGATGCCATACCGGTAAGTCCTTGCCTTCAGCCAATAGGCGGTACGCGCATGAGTGCGGTAACCACTCAAAGGTTGGCAAGTTATCACGAGTCAACTTGATGCAGTCGGGCTCATACTCAAAGCGGCGTTCGTAGTTTTTACACTGACAAGTTTTGATGTTTAATTGCTTACAGGCGACGTTGGTGAAGTAAATTTCATCCGAGTCTTCATCCATCAATTTATGCAGACAGCACTGGCCGCAGCCATCACAAAGTGATTCCCACTCAGTGTCACTCATTTCGTCAAGAGTTTTGCGCTGCCAGAACGGTGCGGTAGTCATGATGTTTGTCCGGTAATAAAAAAACAAGCGCACCTTATAAACAGTCTGGGCCACAGATGCAAGTTTTGCCGCCCTATGGCGGCAAATTGATTATAGAACGCGGGTGGTTAAGTTGCGGTCTGCGAAGCTGACTTCGAGTTCGTCGCCACTCACAAGCGGCCCCACACCCTCCGGTGTTCCGGTGAGGATCACATCACCGGCTCGTAAGGTGAAAAAGCGACTCATATAAGCAATCAAAGGCACGATCTTATGGATCATGTCTGAAGTATTACCCTGCTGGCGAACTTCGCCATTGATCTTTAATGCAATAGGCGTATTTTGCGCATCGCAGTTAAACTCGCTGGCTGGAATAAACCCAGAAATCGGACAGGAATTGTCAAACCCCTTCGCTTTTTCCCAGGGTTGGCCCGCTTTTTTTAATTTCCCCTGCAAGTCACGAAGTGTCAGATCAAGCGCTATGCCATATCCCGCAATGGCCTTGGTAACATGCTCATCTGTAGCCTGTCTAAGCGTAGATCCAATCAGAATCGCGAGCTCAACTTCATGATGCACCGACCCCAAACCTTGGGGTAGAACCAGCGGCTGGCGAATATCACACAACGCGCTTTCGGGCTTAATAAACAACACCGGCTCTTCCGGCGTTGCACTGCCCATCTCTTTGATATGTTTTGCGTAGTTACTGCCTACACACACTACTTTGCTGACCGGAAAATCCAGCAGCGCACCCTGCCAGTTATGATGCTGATACATGCCTTTCCTCTGCGTCGTTGTGTTAATTACCTTTGATACTAGAGAAAAAAATTGCGGCTGAATACCGACGTGTAAGAGTTATTGTGCAATCGCATCTGCCATGGTACCGATGCTTATCGCAAAGTAGTAAGAGCGGTTCCAGTGCATGATGGTACGAAAGTTATTGTAGACAAGGAACGAGCGCCCCAGGTTGTCATCAGGCGTGATAATCCAGGCTTTTCGAGTAGGTGCAGGTGGCGTGGTTGCGTCTTTTAACGTGATACCTAATTTTTGCCATTGGCTGACTGTTTTACTCTGATCTGTTTTGGTTCCGGCAAGCGACCTATCAAAACCTTCGGGAAGCGTGACTTCTCTGCCCCATTCTCCACCCGCCTTCCATCCTTCAGTCTCCAGATAATTAGCGGTTGAAGCAAAAACGTCACTGATGTTAGTCCAGATATCAACTTTCCCATCACCATCACCATCCGCGCCATAGCGCAAATAGGAACTTGGCATAAATTGGCTTTGCCCCATTGCCCCCGCCCATGAACCTTTAAGCTCTTGCACGGTGATATGGCCCTGGTCGAGAATTTTTAATGCAGCCATCAACTCTTTGGTAAAGAACGCTTCACGCCGCCCTTCAAATGCCAGCGTTGCCAGCGCAGAAACAATGTCCTCTTTACCCTGAATTTCGCCAAAATGGCTTTCCATCGCCCACAGAGCAACGATGTACTGACTTTGTACACCAGTACGATTGCTGATGGCTTCTAATTCATTTCGGTGCTGCTGATATTGTGCGCGCGCTTGTTCAATCTTTTGTGGCGTAATGACCCGAGACAGATATTCATCCAGCATGATTTTCTTTTCAAGCTGGCTCTGGTCGGATTTGATGACCCGATCAACGAAATGAATGCTGGCGAATGCCTTGTTGATGGTGCTATCGCTAATTCCCTGGAGGCGGGCTTGTTCTTTTAGTGTCTCAACAAAGGCCGGAAATTCCGCGGGGTTTCGCCCTTGCTGCGCAAGCGTTGTAGGTGCAGGCGTAGTCTCTGGCTGCGTCGCAACTGAGGGATTAACAATGGATTGCGCCTGCTTGTCAGAAGATAGAGCGCTAAAACTGGTCAACATAAAGGTGATGACGGTTAAACAAATTGCTGGAGTGTTCATCTTTTTCCCCGCGGTTATTTGTTCTAAATATCATCTACCTTTATGTTCAGGAAAGATTTGGCAGTAGTCCTAAACTTATTTTTTCGGACTGTTTTCGAGATGCATTTTTAACAAACTTTCAGGCGGTGGCGGCAATTGTAAATAATAGCCAACATCTTTGAGAGCTTGTCTTACTTTATCAAAATCAGCATTAGCCAGTTTTTTACTCCCATCAAGCGGTAATACCATTGCCAATTGTGGGGTACCAAAACCTTTCATCAATTCTTCAGGTACGCGTGAGAAATCGTCTTTTTTTTCGACATAAAGATAAGTTTGGTCACGTTTGCTACTTCTGTAGATCACACAAAACATTTTTTTTACTCTATTTTCGCCAGATGGTGGCTTGCCTGAATATATCTGTGACTATAACATGCCAGATGTACTTCGGAATATCGTCCCACACAGGTGGGGATTAAAACTGAATTGAGTAAGGCCAGGATGTCAAACACGCCAATCGAGTTAAAAGGCAGCAGTTTTACCTTATCAGTGCTTCATTTACATGATGCACAACCCGAAGTCATTCTCCAGGCCCTTCAGGACAAAGTATCCCAGGCTCCGGCCTTTCTGAAAAATGCACCCGTGGTGGTGAATGTTGCCAGCCTCGATGGTTCAGTTAACTGGAAGAAAGTCCAGCAAGCGGTAGTTTCTTCCGGTTTGCGAGTAGTCGGTATAAGTGGTTGTAAAGACGAAGCGTTGAAGAGAGAAATCGAACTCGCTGGCTTGCCACTACTGACTGAAGGGAAAGAAAAGAATTCGCGTTCCAGGGCCACTCCCGCTGAGGTTGCGGTATCAGTAGAACCAATTGTTAGCCCGATCACAAAAACGCGTTTGATTGATGCCCCGGTTCGTTCCGGTCAGCGCATTTATGCGCCAAACTGTGATTTGATTATCACCAATCACGTCAGTGCCGGTGCAGAACTTATAGCAGATGGTAATATTCATGTTTACGGCATGATGCGTGGCCGTGCTCTGGCGGGTGCCAGTGGCGATCGTGATGCACAAATATTCTGTACTAATCTTGCTGCTGAGCTGGTCTCAATAGCGGGAGAATACTGGCTAAGTGAACAAATACCAGCCAATTATTATGGGAAAGCGGCGCGCCTGAGTTTGGCGAGCGGTGCTCTCTCCGTTCAATCTTTGAATTAAGCCCTTTTAACAAGGAATTCCTTTATGGCACGCATTATTGTTGTTACGTCGGGTAAAGGGGGCGTCGGTAAGACCACGTCCAGCGCGGCCATCGCTACGGGTTTGGCCCAAAAGGGAAGAAAAACCGTCGTTATCGATTTTGATATTGGCCTGCGTAACCTGGATTTAATCATGGGTTGTGAGCGCCGCGTGGTATACGACTTCGTTAACGTTATTCAAGGCGATGCCACGTTAAATCAGGCGTTGATCCGAGATAAGCGCACCGAGCAACTCTACATTCTTCCAGCATCGCAGACCCGCGATAAAGATGCCCTTACACGTGAAGGTGTGGCGAAAGTACTCGAAGATCTGAAAAATATGGACTTTGAGTTTATCGTTTGCGATTCACCCGCGGGTATCGAAACAGGCGCATTAATGGCGCTCTATTTTGCTGATGAAGCAATTATCACGACGAACCCTGAAGTTTCATCAGTGCGCGATTCAGACCGCATTCTCGGCATTCTTTCTTCAAAATCTCGCCGTGCCGAAAACGGTGAATCGCCAATTAAAGAACACCTGCTGTTAACTCGCTACAACCCGGGCCGTGTAAACCGCGGCGACATGCTAAGCATGGAGGATGTGCTGGAAATTCTGCGCATTCCATTGGTCGGGGTTATTCCTGAAGATCAATCTGTGCTGCGTGCTTCAAACCAGGGTGAGCCGGTCATTCTTGACCAGGAGGCTGACGCTGGTAAGGCTTATGCAGATACTGTTGAGCGTCTGCTTGGCGAAGATCGCCCTTTCCGCTTCATTGAAGAAGAGAAGAAAGGCTTCCTCAAACGCCTGTTCGGAGGATAAGTTATGGCATTACTAGACTTTTTTCTCTCACGGAAAAAGAACACCGCCAACATTGCAAAAGAACGTCTGCAAATTATCGTTGCAGAACGTCGCCGTGGTGATAGTGAACCTCATTATTTGCCGCAGCTAAAACGCGATATTCTGGAAGTCATTTGCAAATATGTAAAAATCGATCCTGAGATGTTAACAGTCGTTCTCGATCAAAAGGATGACGATATTTCTGTTCTGGAGCTTAACGTCACATTGCCAGAAACTCAGGAACCAACAACCAAATCCGCGTAATACACTTTACGTAATAAGCCTCCTGGAATTATCCCGGAGGCTTATTTATTTTTACGCAATGACAATTTTTAATGCAGACTATTCTTAAAGGTTAGTGGGTATATTCAATTATCACCTGGTAAAAACCCTGTAATTATTCCCAGTAACCTTCAACAAATATTAAAAATCAGCCAGCAACGTTTTTAAAGCTTCACCCATTACACGTCCACGCCAGCCACTGATTAATTCCGGCTGTGTAGTCTGGGTTTTTAATTGCCAATGCCAATTCAGCAACTGGTTAATTTGTCGGCGTGAAGCAAGTAACTCTGCACTTAAACCACAAGTTTCACTCACCTGCTGAACCAACGCCTTGATAGCTTTAAATACGCGGCGATAACCCGGCATATCGACCAGATTACTCAGCGGTTCAGGTAGTTCATCATCAGATAACGCCTGGGCTTCAACAACCAACGCCAACAGCGTTTTACCATGAAAACGAATTTCACTGCCGCTCAGGCCAAGATGTTCAAGTTCACCTAACGATCCCGGCATATAGCGTGCAACCTGCCAGAGGTGTTCTTCGCGTACGACGAAGTTAACCGCCATATCACGCTCACGCGCTTTACGCAGACGCCACGATGCCAGTTTTTTCAGGCAAGCTAACTGGCGCGTTCTTAACTGCCATGCGTTACCAATTTCACGCCAGGCTTCTTCAGGATCGAGAACATCCTGGCGACGGGAGGCCATCAGGTTGCATTCATCCAGCGCCGCTTCCATCCAACCCGCTGCTTGTGTCTCTTCCATCAACTTGTGCGCAATAGGCAGCAGATAGAGCACATCAGCGGCAGCATAATCACACTGACGTTCAGTCAGAGGACGTGCCAGCCAGTCGGTGCGGGATTCACTTTTATCCAGCGCAATCCCGGTAAACGACTCAACAATGGTGGCAAAACCACAAGAGAGTGGACGCCCGCTAAAGGCCGCCAGAATCTGTGTATCAATAAACGGGTCAGGCAATATGCCGAACGCGTTGAGGAACACTTCAAGGTCTTCGCTGCCAGCGTGCAGGAACTTAATCACCGCAGTGTCTTGCAACAACGTTTTGAATGATGACCAATCAGAAATCGTCAGCGGGTCGATAAGCGAAGCGGTTTCCCCGTCGTACAGCTGGATCAAACCCAGTTGCGGGTAGTATGTCCGTGTACGAACAAATTCAGTATCCAGCGCAATAGCCGGAAATTGACGTGCAGCCTCACAAACGGTAGCCAGGCCTTCGTCGGTAGTAATCATTTGGTAAGTCAAATTCAGTTCTCTTAGGTATGCGCCCATAAAAAACGCCGGCTGAACCGGCGTTAGGGCGACTGACTCGGAGCTCAGGCGTTATTGTTGCCTTTACTGACCGATTCGTCACGTAGTTCTCGTCGTAATATTTTGCCAACGTTCGATTTTGGCAGCTCTTCGCGGAACTCCACCAGCTTAGGCACTTTGTAGCCAGTAAGATGGCGGCGGCAAAAAACAATCAGCGCTTCTTCGGTGAGCGATGCATCTTTTTTCACGACGAAGATTTTTACCGCCTCACCAGAAGCACCGCTAGGAACACCAACGGCTGCAACTTCGAGCACACCACTATGTTGCATAACGACATCTTCAATTTCGTTCGGATAGACGTTAAAGCCTGAGACCAGAATCATATCTTTTTTGCGATCGACGATGCGCATAAAGCCCTCGTCATCCATCACCGCAATATCACCGGTACGCAACCAGCCGTCTTGCAGAATTTCATCCGTTGCATCCGGACGTTGCCAGTAACCCAACATCACCTGTGGACCTTTGACGCACAGCTCCCCTGGTTCACCTGGCGGAACTTCTTCACCTTCATCGTCGATGAGTTTTACTTCGGTGGAAGGTACTGGCAAACCGATACTGCCGCTGTGGTAATCCATATCGTGGGGATTGGCGCTCACTAATGGGGCACACTCGGTCAGACCGTAACCTTCAAGCAGGAAGCGCCCTGTTAGTTTTTCCCAACGTTCGGCTACCACTTGCTGCACAGGCATACCGCCACCCGCGGAAAGATGCAGGCTTGAAAAATCGAGCTGCTGGAATTCTTTGTTGTTCAGCAGCGCATTAAACAGCGTGTTTACACCAGTCATTGCGGTAAATGGATATTTAGCCAACTCTTTCACCAGCCCCGGAATGTCACGTGGGTTGGTGATCAGCAAATTCTGTCCGCCAAGTTCAATAAATAGCAGGCAGTTCATGGTCAGAGCGAAGATGTGGTAGAGCGGCAATGCGGTAACAACCAGCTCTTTACGTTCAAATAGAAGCGGGCTGTAGGCCGCTCTAACTTGTTCAAGATTCGCCAACATATTGCGGTGCGTCAGCATCGCCCCTTTGGCAACGCCTGTCGTCCCGCCGGTATACTGCAAGAAGGCGAGGTCATCGTTGATTATTTCAGGCTTGATGTACTGAAGACGGTATCCGTGTTGCAAAGCACTACGGAATGAAATGGCATCAGGAAGATGGTATTTCGGTACCAGACGTTTGATGTACTTAACAACAAAGTTAACCAACGTACCTTTTGCCGCAGAGAGCTGATCGCCCATACGCGTCAAAATAACGTGTTTAACCTGGGTCTTTTCGACCACTTTTTCGAGGGTGTGAGCGAAGTTCGAGACAATCACAATCGCACTGGCACCGCTGTCATTAAGCTGATGCTCAAGCTCACGCGGTGTGTACAGTGGGTTAACATTCACCACCACCATACCCGCGCGCAGAATACCAAACAGCGCGACCGGATACTGCAACAGGTTCGGCATCATTAACGCAACACGGTCGCCCTTTTGCAGGCCCAGACCCTGTTGTAAATACGCAGCAAACGCACGGCTCCGCTCTTCCAATTTACGGAACGTCATCACTTCACCCATGTTCATGAATGCAGGCTGATCGGCATAACGTGCCGTTGCTTGCTCAAACATATCAACCAGGGACTGATAACGGTCAGGATTTATCTCAGCCGCAACATCGGCTGGGTAGCGGTTAAGCCAAACCTTCTTCAAGGATCCACCTCTGAATTTAATATTCGTCGTCATCACAACCCCAATATATAAACACGCTGTTAACATAATATTAACTCAGCGTACCAGTTTATTAATTAGACTGATTTAAGGTTGCGAAGCGCATCACTAATTATTTTTATTCCATGATAAAACGAAGAGACAGCGAACATGCCGCTGCCTCTTCATTTCAGTAAAGCAATTTGTTACTCAGTTACGATGGTCTGTACCTGTGCAGGGCCTGGATTATACCATCCGCCACCCCACATACCGCCATAGCCGTAACGACCACGATAAGGATACGGCCCGCCCCAGAACCACGGGTCTATCGGTTGCGGTGGCATTACCACTTGTTGAGTGACACGCCAGCGTTTATAGCCATTCACCTGCATCACCATAAATTTGTACGCACTCTCACCCACTTTACCTTCAACTACGCCAGTAATTGGGCCAACCACGGTTATCAACTGACCACGGAAGTCTACAGGGTCGAGGAAACCGTTCACATCCGCGTAGATACGCCCTTTGGAAGGCTCACCTAACTCTGGACGCGCACCTTCATCGAGATTAACGGTGGCAATTTCCAGCCGTGTTCTGCCCTGCTTGTTATCAATATTCACCACTCGCCCACCGAAGCGTGCTTCTTGCCCGATATAGAGCTGTGGTGCATTCATCACCCGGACTAAATCTTGTTGAGGCATGGCGCTGGTGCCTTTTATGGCATCAGGTATGCTGACGCAACCGCTAAGCGCAATGACAGCCACGATGGCTAAAACCCGGGTAACAATCCTGACATGTAAACCAGCCATATCCTTTCTCCTTAACGCAATTTCGCTTCACGAAAACGTCGGGAACTACTCTCTGCCAGGCAGTTTCTTCCAGGTCACTTCATTACGCAGATAAACCGGTTCGGCATGTTCAACCGCAACTGTCTGTCCGGCATTTAATGCCTGAATCGCCAAAGGCAACATATCTTCCGCCGCAGGCAAGGTGACTTCTCCATCACGGATGACCAGTTCACTGCCCTGAGCCATATCCGGCCAGGCCTGCCAACCCGTTCCAACAGTAGCCCACTCACCCTGTAGTTGTTTCAACCGCTCAGCAACCGCTTCAGGTTTTAACACTGCTTCAGTTTCTTCACCGCGCCAGACACCATTTTCATCACGCTGATATTCAGCCCAATAAACCTCCCCCATACGCGCGTCAATTGCGGCCAGCACACGGGTAGCACCCGTCACACGCCATGCGCCTTGCGCCATGGTGGCAAGTGTAGATATGCCAATCATTGGCAATTCAGCGCCCAAGGCCAGCCCTTGCGCAATACCAATGCCTATGCGCACGCCGGTAAAACTACCAGGACCACGGCCATAAGCAAGGGCGTTCAATGCGGTCAGACCAACGCCCCCTTCATTGAGAATATCGCGGACAAGCGGCAATATGCGTTGGGTATGTTCACGTGGGCAGAGTTCGAAACGGGCACAGGAAGTCCCCTCGTTATACAGGGCAACCGAACAAGCTTCTGTCGCGGTGTCGATGGCTAAAATTCGCATGATTTGCCAACCTCTGGCGGTAAAAAGTAGGGTCAAAAATCGGCGCGCATCATACCATAGCCTGGCACAAATTACTGCGCCGGACGGAAGTTAAGAAACTCAACTGCCCGATTTATATCCCGCGTGCGCGGCGTTGGTGGCAGGCTATTGAGGAATACTGCACCGTAGGGACGCATCACCAGACGGTTATCGCAAATCACTAACACACCGCGGTCATCGACATCACGAATTAAGCGGCCTACGCCCTGTTTTAAGGTGATAACAGCATCAGGAAGTTGCACATCCTCAAAGGGATCTCCACCACGCAGACGGCAATCTTCCATGCGTGCTTTCAGCAACGGATCGTCAGGTGAGGTAAACGGTAGCTTGTCGATAATCACCAGGGAGAGCGCATCACCACGCACATCAACCCCTTCCCAGAAACTGCTGGTTGCCACCAGCAAGGCATTACCGGCATCGACAAACTGCTGCAATAGCTGGCCTTTGCTGGTCTCACCTTGCAGTAAAACTGGCAGCGTCATGGTGGCGCGAAATTGTTCTGCTAAATCACGCATCATCGAGTGAGATGTGCACAGCATGAAGCAACGACCGTTGTTGGCTTCGATTAGCGGCTTGAGCATTTTGGCAAGATGTCTGCCAGCTGCCGGTTGGTTGGGTGTTGGTAGTCCACGTGGCACACACAATAATGCCTGACTGGCGTAATCAAACGGACTGGCTAGTAACAGCGTATCTGCGTTAGCGATCCCCAGGCGTTCAGTAAAGTGGCTAAGTTGATCATTTACTGAAAGCGTTGCCGAGGTGAAGATCCAGGTTCCTGCTTTTTGGCTGATCACTTCCTGGAATTTATCGGCAACCGATAACGGTGTCAGAGCAAGCGTGAAGTTGCGCGCATTGCATTCATACCAGTAGCTGTAGCCTGGGGTATCAACCTCTTTGAGTCGTTTGATACGTCCGCGTAAAATCACTGCCCGCTCAAATGCCGCATCCAGTAATGCGGAGCGGCCAAGTGAAAGTTTTGCAACGTCGTAGCAAAGTTCAAGCGCATCATCGAGTAGCAGCAAGGCCCGTTGAATTGACGGTTCAGCCAGTAACTCACGTAAGTTACCGCGATAGCCTGGATCGCCCATTTGCAGACGAAAATCTTGTGTGCTCTGCGCCAGACGGTCAGCGCTTTTTTGCAATTGCTGCGCATCACGCACTTCTGTGCGATAGGCAATTGAGATGTCTTTGGCTATATCGAGCAACTGGCGGCTTGAGACTGATTGGCCGAAATATTGGCTGGCGATATCGGGGATTTGGTGCGCTTCATCGAAAATCATCACTTCGGCCTCGGGAATAAGTTCACCGAAGCCGCCCTCTTTCACCACCATATCGGCCAGAAAGAGATGGTGGTTCACTACCACCACATCCGAATCCATGGCTTTTTTACGCGCTTTAACTACGAAACAATCCTTGTAGAGCGGGCAATCTTGCCCAAGACAGTTATCGTTGGTACTTGTGACCATTGGCCAAACGGCTGAGTCTTCAGCAACACTTGCACAAGTGCTGATATCGCCATCTACCGTTTCAATCGCCCAGCCACGCAGTTTAACGATATCGCTTAACGTTTGAACTTGTAGATCCCCGCCCGCCAGCGCATTTTGCTCCAGGCGCTCAAGACATAAATAGTTAGATCGCCCTTTAAGCAGCGCCAGCCGCCCTTTGAAATCGAGTGCTTTAGCAACGGTGGGTAAATCACGGGAAAAAAGCTGATCTTGCAAAGCTTTTGATCCGGTCGAGATAATGACTTTTTTGCCTGAACGCAGAGCTGGGGCCAGGTAAGCGTAGGTTTTACCGGTGCCAGTACCCGCTTCCACCACCAGCTCACGCCCGGAAGTAATAGCTTTAGTGACGGCTTGCGCCATCTGGCGTTGCGGTTCACGCGGTTTAAAACCTTTTATCGCCGTGGCGAGTTGGCCATCTGCTGCAAAATCGTCTGTCACAATACCCCCTGGGTTTATTGACAGTGATTATGTCAGTGTGAGCGGTGTTAATCCAGCAAGCCTGTGGAAGCCATCTGCAGATTGTGGCAGGCTGTAGCGCAAATATAAGTGAGCTGAAAAGGAAACAGTGATGAGTATTGTGCGTATAAAACCGGAAGCACGTTGGTCAGATGCGGTGATTCATAACAACACCCTGTACTACACCGGTGTGCCGGAAAATCTGGATGCGGATGCTTACGAACAAACCGCAAACACCCTTGCGCAGATCGACGCAGTACTGCTCGAGCAAGGCAGCGATAAGAGTAAAATTCTTGATGCCACGATCTTCCTGCCAGAAAGTACTGACTTTGCAGCCATGAATAAAGCCTGGGACGAGTGGGTTGTAGCGGGTCATGCACCGGTACGTTGTACCGTGCAGGCAAAATTGATGAACCCGCGTTACAAAGTAGAAATTAAGATTATCGCGGCAGTGTGAAGAAATGCGGGTTTCGGCCCGCGTTACTTATCGTCGTCATTTTCTTCGTAATGATCGACGTAGTGTTCTTCTTCGTCGTCATTTTCGTTTTCTTCATCACTTTCTGCGTCGCCGACATCATCATCCTCAAAACGGACTGCGACCATTTCACCGGTATGATTGGCACGAATTTCTGCTGCGACCATAGTGATGGCTTCACCACTACTCATGCCGTTAGCCATCAGTTCCTGAATTCGCTCAACGGCTTTTTGCTGTTGCTCGTGGGATAATGAGGGTAATCCTGAAAACATTTTCGACTCCTGTTACATTGCCTGGGTTAATTATTTCACGCTGCTTTCATTGATTCCAGAGGGTTTCCAGGTAAGCAGGATGATCTGTCTCTTTTTTAGTTGTGGTTTATGACGTTGCAAACTCTAACTTTTCGCACTTTGCCATGGCATTCGAATGCCGTTCAACACACTTTCAAAGCTATTGCACAGCAACCATGGGCGATGCTGCTGCATTCCGGCTTTGCTGAACATCCCCATAATCGCTTTGATATTCTGGTGGCCGAGCCGCGTGCAACTTTAGTAACCCATGGCGCTCAAACGACAATCTGCGTGGAAGGAGTCAGCTCGACTCATCATAGCGACCCACTACAACTGTTGCAGCAAACGCTGGACAGTTTTGGCTACCAGCCAGCAACTCACCCGGAATTACCTTTCTTGGGCGGTGCGTTGGGATTATTTGGTTATGATCTGGGTCGTCATTTCGAAAAAGTACCAGAAATTGCACAGGCCGATCTCAACACTCCGGACATGGCAATTGGCATTTATGACTGGGCTTTGATTGCCGACCATAAACTCAAAAAACTCACACTTATTTGCTGGGGTGAATGTTCTGCACGACTTAACTGGCTGGAAGCGCAAATAGCTCCGGTTGTTAAGCCGTTTCGCCTGACGAGCGCGTGGCGCTCCAGTATGACCCGCGAGCAGTATGGACTTAAATTCCGGCAGGTACAGGAATATCTCAAAAGTGGCGATTGTTACCAGGTCAATCTCGCGCAGCGCTTTAACGCCTGTTACGAAGGTGATGAATGGCAAGCATTTGAGAAACTCAACGCCGCTAATCGTGCGCCATTTAGTGCCTTTATTCGTCTACCTGAAAGTGTAATTCTTAGTCTGTCTCCTGAGCGTTTTATTTTGCTCGAAGGCAAGAATATCCAAACGCGCCCGATTAAGGGCACTTTGCCGCGCCTTGCCGACCCCATTGCCGATGTACAGCAAGCTGAAAAGCTAGCCAACTCGCCAAAGGATCGGGCCGAAAACCTGATGATTGTCGATCTACTGCGGAATGACATTGGCCGGGTCGCCGTGCCGGGCAGCGTAAAAGTGCCAGAACTTTTTGTTGTCGAGCCATTCCCGGCAGTTCATCACCTCGTCAGTACGATCACTGCACAGTTGCCACAACATCTACAAGCAACAGATTTACTGCGTGCGTGCTTCCCGGGGGGGTCTATTACCGGAGCACCAAAAGTACGCGCCATGGAAATCATCGAAGAACTGGAACCGCAACGACGCAATGCGTGGTGTGGCAGCATTGGTTATCTGAGCTTCTGCGGCAATATGGACACCAGTATTACCATCAGGACACTCACTGCCGAAGGCGGCAAACTGTACTGCTCTGCAGGTGGTGGCATAGTTGCCGATAGTGTTGAATCTGCGGAATATCAGGAAACCTTTGATAAAGTTAATCGTATTCTGCCGCAATTAGAGAGTTGATGAATGTCTGGTTCCTCCTTGACCATGAACGATTTTTTATCGCGTTTTCAACTGCTGCAACCGCCAGCAACGCGAATGAGCGGTAATAAACGCCAGGCCGCCGTGTTGATCCCTATCGTCCGCCGCCCGCAACCCGGACTGCTTCTGACGCAGCGTTCAGCCATGATGCGCAAACATGCTGGACAAGTGGCCTTTCCCGGTGGTGCGGTTGATGACACGGATGAGTCGTTAATTGCGGCTGCGCTGCGCGAAGCCTGGGAAGAAGTCGCCATTTCTCCTGACAGTGTCGAAGTGATCGGTACTTTGCCGCCGGTTGATAGCGTTACGGGATTTCAGGTCACCCCGGTTGTAGGCATTATTCCACCCGACTTGCCCTACCATGCCAGTGAGGATGAAGTCGCGGCAGTATTTGAAATGCCATTGATGGAAGCCCTTACACTTGGCCGTTACCATCCGCTGGATATTCACCGTCGTGGCAACGCCCACCGAGTTTGGCTTTCCTGGTATCAGCACTATTTTGTCTGGGGCATGACGGCCGGAATCATCCGTGAATTAGCCTTGCAGATAAGCGTGGAACCCTGATCACTCTTTAATCCTGTAAAAACGGCTATATTTAGCAGAGTGTCTTGCTGCAGTTTCATTCCCTTGTATATGTCATGGGTAATAATAAATGGTAATTGACTCTATGCTTATCCCCCGACAACCGCATTCACAGGCCGGATTAGTCAAGTTATAGTTAAACATTAGTTTAATTCATGTGAATAGTTTACTACAGTGAGCAATAAATTTTTAAACTAGCTGACTGCGATTTTGCAGCAGCAAATTTTATTTATCTGGTGCCTTGGAAGGAGTTTTGTGTGATTAGCATATTCGACATGTTCAAAGTCGGCATTGGGCCATCCAGTTCCCATACCGTCGGTCCAATGAAGGCCGGTAAGTTGTTTGTCGATGATCTGGTCGAAAAAGGATTACTGGAAAGCACGACACGTATTGCAGTCGATGTTTACGGTTCCCTGTCTCTGACAGGTAAAGGGCACCACACCGATATCGCTATTATCATGGGTCTTGCAGGTAACGAACCTGCCACCGTCGATATTGATTCAATCCCGGCGTTTATCCGTGATGTTGAAACCCGTGGTCGTTTGTGGCTGGCCCAGGGCCGCCATGAAGTCGATTTCCCGAAAGATTCAGGTATGTGTTTCCGCAACGACAACCTGTCGCTGCATGAAAACGGCATGACTATTCACGCGTTCAGTGGCGATCAAGAGATCTACACCAAAACGTACTACTCCATCGGCGGTGGTTTTATCGTTGATGAAGAAAACTTTGGCAAAGACGCCGTTGACGAAATCGTGGTGCCTTACTCGTTCAATTCCGCCGAAGAAATGCTGAATCATTGTAAAGAGACAGGTATGTCACTGTCCGGCGTGATCATGCAGAACGAGCTAGCTTTACATAGTCGTAAAGAAATTGAAGACTATTTTGCCAACATCTGGCAAACCATGCGTGCCTGTATTGACCGTGGTGTGAACACCGAAGGCATTCTGCCTGGCCCATTGCGTGTGCCACGCCGTGCTTCTGCATTGCGCCGTATGCTGGTTTCTAGCGATAAACTGTCTAACGACCCAATGAATGTGGTCGATTGGGTGAACATGTTTGCGCTGGCCGTTAACGAAGAAAACGCTGCTGGTGGGCGTGTGGTAACTGCACCTACTAACGGTGCCTGCGGTATCGTTCCTGCTGTGCTTGCTTACTATGACCACTTTATCGAGTCAGTCAGCCCGGATACCTATATCCGCTACTTCCTCGCATCAGGTGCAATTGGTGCGCTATACAAGATGAATGCGTCTATTTCTGGTGCAGAAGTCGGCTGTCAGGGTGAAGTGGGCGTGGCCTGTTCTATGGCTGCCGCAGGTCTTGCTGAAATTTTAGGCGCAAGCCCAGAGCAAGTTTGTGTTGCAGCGGAAATCGGTATGGAACATAACCTGGGTTTAACCTGCGACCCGGTTGCAGGCCAGGTTCAGGTGCCTTGTATCGAACGTAACGCCATTGCATCCGTGAAAGCGATCAATGCCACCCGTATGGCTATGCGCCGCACCAGCGAACCGCGTGTATCGCTCGATAAAGTTATCGAAACCATGTACGAGACAGGCAAAGACATGAACGCCAAATACCGTGAAACTTCACGTGGCGGCCTGGCAATCAAAGTACAGTGTGACTAATCCAATCTGGCCCTCTGCAAAGAGGGCCAATCTATTCCACCAAATCTACCACGGATAATTTTGACACTGCTGACGCAGCGCTAATAAAAATTGTCGCGCCGTCGCTGTTAAGTCCGACTTCTGTGACCAGATAACGCAATACTGTGCCGATGGTAGCGTCGTTATAGGTAATACGGTCAGCCTATCCTGTAAGAATAATGGTGTGCTCATCGCTCGGGCGACTATCGTCAAATAATCCGAATGCAGCACCATATTGAGCCCACAAATCACTGAATCTGTGCGAATCGGTGCTTCATGCATCTGGCCATAAAACTCATTGAGTTCATCTTGCAGCTGTTGGTAATAACCGATATTTGCTTCCGGTAATAACCATTTCGCCCTGCGTAATTGGGCAAGTGATGTCGCCTGCGCTAAGGGATGTTCACGCCGGGCAATCACACAGAATGGTGCGCTAAACAGCGGCTCAACAATGACATCTTCAGGCACTTTGGCAGGATTGATTGTCCCAATAGCCAGATCGAGCTCTCCTTGTTGCAATAGCGGCAGCAATGTTGTCAGTTGCCCTTCTTTGATATGCAAACTTGCTTGCGGCAAGCGTGATTTAAAGCTGTCGGCTACGGCCGGAAAAACACTTAATGCAATCAATGATGAAAAACCAATGGTCAGTTTGCCTTGTGAAAAGTGGTTAATTTGTTCCACTTCCTCGGCCGCACGCTGTAGTTCCTCCAGAATCCACTCAGCCCGACGGGAAAATGCCTCTCCTGCCTCGGTTAAGGTGATGCCTTCGTTTCCGCGCAGAAATAGTTGCGCTGATAAAGTTTGCTCCAGCTCTCGTAATGTCCTGCTCACCGCTGGCTGAGATTGCCCCATTACTCGCGCAGCTCCACGGATGCTGCGGCTGCGCACCACTTGTCTGAAGACATGTAATTGCTGCATTTTCGGCAAATACTTCATGCACACCCCTATCAATAAAAAGCATCACCCCAAACAAAATTGCATCTTTTGCGAGAATACCCGCACTGCTTATATAGCTATCAGAGTTATCCATATGAACGCTGCAACCAACGGGGCGATTCGCTCCTGGAACGGAATTCCGCATAAGGGTCCGCACGATGAAAAAAAACCACTCCTTGATGATTTTCCTGTTATTTCTGGGCTATGTCATTGTCTATATAGATAAAACGGTGATGGGCTTCGCATTATTGCCTATCGAAAAAGAGTTTGGCGTCTCCACACAGCAACTGGGGTACATCACCGGCATTTTCTTCCTCTCTTACTCACTGTTTCAAATACCGGCAGGCTGGCTAAATGACCGCATTGGTTTTCGTAGCATGCTGGTTGCTTCACTCTGCCTACTCGGTGGATTTGCGCTTTGTTTCGGTGTTCTGGGGTTAAGCTTTGGTATGTTGATAGTCTTCCGCTTCCTGGCGGGAATCGGTCATTCAGGATACCCATGCTCCTGCGCCAAAGCGGTGGTCAGTAATTTTAGCGTTGAAAAACGGACATTCGCCCAATCAATCCTGCTCTCGTCGGCCGGACTTGCAATGACCATTGGCCCGATGGTGGCAGTCAGCGCATTAACGCATATTGGCTGGCGCGGCTCGTTTGCCGGGCTCGGTTTGATGGCCTGCGCAGTTGCCGTAGTTATCTTTATGCTGGTGAGTAAACCGCCCGTCACGACGAAAGCCACCTCTACCACCAGTTATCGCACGCTGTTGAAAAATCCAACCGTGATACTGCTATTCGTTTCTATCTTCTGCATCAATATTCCCAGTTATGGTTTGATGGCCTGGCTACCAAAGTTTTTGGTACAACAGCGCCATATGCCGCTTGAAACCTCAGGGCTTGTGATTGCTGCCGGAGGCTTAGGTATCTGGATTTCATCGCTTGGCACCGGTTGGTTGGTCGGTAAATATTTTCAGGGGCGCGAGCCACTGGTGATTGTTGCCTGCTCTATAGCCAGTGCTCTGTGCATCTTCACCATTTACCACATGCCTTCGCCCGTCACCGCCAGTGTGTTTTTGTTCCTCGGACAGGTTTTTTTGATGGGCAGTTTTGTTACGGCTTTCACTTTGCCGATGAAACGCCTGCCAGTAGAAACCATGGGGGCTGCCATTGGCCTGATTAATACCGGTGGCACCCTGGGCGGTTTTGTTTCTCCTATCGTGATGGGCTACCTCATTGGCACAAGCCAGGACTACAACACCACGTTTATCTTCCTTTCCTTGTCGATGATCTGCGCAGCGCTGGCCGTCTTACCATTGATGGCAAAAAGAACCGCGCTGAACACTGTGACCGAATAACGGAGCTATTATGACTTTCAATATCGATATTCTGACTGACGAAGTGGCCCATGACGTTTCTCGCTGGCGCCAGCATATTCATGCCAACCCGGATCTTTCTTTTCAGGAGCAAGCCACCGCTGATTATATCGCCTCAGAGTTAGCAAGCTTTGGGTCGCTTGAGTTGCGTCGTCTGACACCAAACAGCGTTGTGGCTGAATTGAAGGGAAAACTCCCTGGCCCAGTATGGGCGCTACGTGCGGATATTGATGCCCTGCCGATTCAGGAAGAGAGCGGCGAAGCTTTCTCCTCATGTAAACCTGGTGTGATGCATGCCTGCGGGCATGATGCCCATACGGCGATGTTAATGGGTGCGGCAAAAGTACTGTGTCATTTTCAGGACAGGCTCAAAGGCTCGGTACGTTTTATTTTCCAGCATGCGGAAGAAGTGCCACCGGGCGGCGCTCAAGAGCTGGTAAATTTGGGCGTGCTGCAAGATGTCGAATACATCTTTGGTCTGCATGTGATGCCAGATAAGCCCACGCAAACCTTGTCATTGAAAGAAGGCGTGTTCAGCGCATCAAGCGATAATTTCGATATTGTGATAACCGGGAAAGGCGGTCATGGCTCGATGCCGCACCTGTGTATTGACCCAATAGTTATCGGTGCAGAAATAGTCAGCGCATTGCAGCAAATTGTCGCCCGCAAGCTCGACCCTCTGCACGCGCCAGTATTAACCATCGCCACTTTCCAGTCGGGTGAAAGCTACAATGTCATCCCGAATAGTGCCCATCTTGCCGGTACACTGCGCACACACAACCAAAAAGTGCGTGAGCAGGTTCCGCAACTCATGCAGCAAGTGATTGCAGGGGTTGTTGCCGCTCACGGAGCAAGTTTTGATATTCAGTGGCAAGCGGGTTATGCCGTAGGGAATAATCATGCTTCTGCCTGCGAGATTGCGCGCAAAGTTATCGAAGAAAATTTCCCGCCTCAAACGCTGCACACGGTAACAACACCGTTATTTGGGAGTGAAGATTTCTCTTCGTATCAGCAACATGTTCCGGGATGCTTTATTTTCGTCGGTTGTCGAAATCCCGACAAAGGCGCTGTGTGGAATGTTCATAACCCTCACTTCCTGTTGGATGAAGATGCTATGAAAGTGGGGGTTAAAACGCATCTGAGTTTGATAAGCCAAATGTTGGTTTAAATATTCACTAAAATAGCAAGCGTCGTGTCTGCGACGCTTGCACGAAAGACTCCATTAGCGCTCATCTAAAAGTATGATTTTCCCTTCGGATATCCAATCCCCCACTACACTTGGAATGTTCTGTGTGCCGATTTCGGTTGCGGTTCTAAACAAGGTGGTCGCGGATGCAGACGGCACAACGCATATTAAGAGATTATCGCCGCAGACGTTTAACTGTCTGCGTTGCGTTAGCCGTAATAGTCCTGCTGCTGACACTCAGCGCGCGTTATATTGCCGATCGTGATTCAAATGAACAACGTATGCACGCATTTAACCAACGAGCAGTCAGTTCACTTGAAAACGTCCTGGTACCGCTTGATTTGGCAAGCAAAGATGCGATGCAGTTAATGGGGTTATCATGTGAAGCCGCGCAACTGAGGATGCGTGAATTAGTGGCGCGTATGCAAACAGTACGTGATATTGGCCTAATTAAGGATGATATCTTTTATTGCTCAAGTATTTTTGGCCCACGCTCAATACCCATTGATCTGGTCCAGCCGCGCTTGCCATCATCAATACCACTCTTATTCCTCTCGATAGACCATACGCTACTGAAAGGCACGCCGATTCTTCTATCCTGGCATCCTCTGCGCAATAGTCAGCATGACGGTGTTATGCAAATTATTAATATTGAGTTGCTATCGGGATTTATGCTTGAACCCAGACGCCCCTGGGTCTCCCGTGCGATGTTAAATGTCGCCGGTTCGCATTATGAATATGGGAAAGGGTTACTACCCCGAATTACTGTTGACGACGGGCAAGTCAGCCATGAGCTGGAATCCGATATATTTCCTTTTTCCGTCACTATTATTGGCCCATCCTCCAGTCAACTGGCATTAGAAAATATGCCAACGCAACTGCCCCTTGCACTGATCCTAAGCATGTTGATTGGCTATATCACGTGGCTCGCCACCGCGAACCGAATGAGTTTTTCCTGGGAAATTAATCTTGGGCTTGCCCTGGATGAGTTCGAAGTTTTTTGCCAGCCACTTGTCAGCTCACGTAATCTTCAATGTGTTGGTGTGGAGCTACTTTTGCGGTGGAATAATCCCCGCCAGGGCTGGATTTCACCTGATGTGTTTATCCCACTTGCTGAACAGCAAAATTTGATAGCACCACTAACACGATTTGTACTTTCAGAAACAGTACGTAATCTTGATATCTTTCCGAAATCCCCTGATTTCAATATCGGGATCAACATCGCGGCAAGTCATTTCCATAATGGCGAGATTATCGAAGATTTGCGCCACTACTGGTTCCCAGCCCACCCTATACAGAAACTGACCCTTGAACTTACGGAGCGTGATGCCTTACCAGATGTCGATCTTCGGGTGATACGCGATTTACATCGCATGGGAGTCGATTTGGCTATAGATGATTTCGGTACAGGTCAAAGTTCACTGGCTTATCTCGAAACATTAAATCCAGACGTGCTGAAAATCGATAAGTCGTTTACTGCAGCGATTGGGACCGATGCAGTCAATTCGACAGTGACTGACATTATTATTGCGCTGGCGCAGCGGTTAGAAATTGGTTTAGTTGCGGAAGGTGTTGAAACGCCGCAGCAAGCAGAGTATCTGCGTAACCACGGCGTAAATGTACTACAAGGATTTTTGTATGCGCGGCCAATGCCTTTGAAAGAGTTTCCGCGCTGGCTGGGGAGCAGCACGCCGCCCCCACGCAGGAATGGTCACGTTATTCCCATTATCCCGCTACGCTAATTTACTCTTCTTCGTCTTCATGTTCAGAGCGTTCTTTTACCACACGAACCAAGTCCACACGGTAATCGTTGGCCTTGACAATCTGGATGCGTAGCGGAGCCAGCTCAATGACATCACCCACTTTAGGGATTTGGCCATTCACAGCGATAACCAAACCGGCGATAGAAGCAATGTCTTCCTCATCGTTCACCAGATTGTTGATATCAAGATGCTGCTGAATCGCGTGCAGGTCGGTTGAGCCTTTAACTAACCAACCATCGCCATCACGCACGATTTCGGGTGTTTCGTCGGCATCAGGGAATTCACCAGCGATAGCTTCCAGAACATCCAGCGGCGTTACCAGCCCTTGAACCACACCAAACTCGTTATTAACGATAACGAAACTACCGCGAGCACGACGAAGCACACCCAGCAAGTTAATCGGGTCCAGCGTTTCCGGAACTACAATTGCAGGTGAACGCGCAGCAATAGAAACCACATCACCACCGTTTTCCAGCGCTACCAGCAACTCTTTGGCACGCACGATGCCGATGATTTCATCAAGCTCCCCATGGCAAACCGGGAACAAGCTATGCGGAGATTCCAGCAGTTGCTCGCGAATTTCAGCAGTGGTTTTATCGGCATCCACCCATGATATTTCACCACGCGGCGTCATAATGCTGCGTAGCGAACGAGATGCCAGCGTCAACACACCGTTAATCATATAGCGCTCTTCTTCAGCAAAAGATTCTGCTTCAATTGGCGTGATGGTTTTGTTGTCTTCATTAGACGAACGCTGTTGGCGTTTGCCATTCATCAAACGCAAAATCGCATCAGCCGTACGAGCACGCAACGGTACATTTGACTGATGGCGAATAAAGTTACGACGCGCAATCTGGTTGAAAAACTCGATGATGATCGAGAAACCAATCGCCGCGTACAGATAGCCTTTAGGAATATGGAAACCGAAGCCTTCTGCTACCAGGCTCAGACCAATCATCAACAGGAAGCTCAGGCACAGCACCACGACCGTAGGGTGTTGGTTAACAAAATTCGTTAACGGTTTGGACGCCATCAGCATCACACCCATCGCGATGACGACCGCCGCCATCATCACTGGCAGGTGATTTACCATGCCCACCGCGGTAATAACCGCATCCAGTGAAAACACCGCATCCAGCACCACAATCTGCAATACCACCACCCAGAAACTGGCGTAACCCTTACCGTGCCCGTCATCATGCTGGCGGTTTTCCAGCCGTTCGTGCAGCTCCGTCGTCGCTTTAAACAGCAAGAACAGGCCACCGAAGAGCATGATGAGATCGCGTCCTGAGAACGTCAGGTTGGCGATGGTAAACAGCGGCTGGGTGAGTGTTACCATCCATGAGATTAACGACAGCAAACCGAGTCGCATGATCAAAGCAAGGGATAAACCGATAAGCCTCGCTTTATCTCTTTGTTTTGGTGGAAGTTTATCCGCAAGGATGGCAATAAAGACCAGGTTATCAATACCCAGCACTATTTCCAGCACAATCAGCGTCAGTAAACCCACCCATATTTGGGGATCCATTAAGAGTTCCATGACAAGCTCCTGCTTTGGGAATAACTCATCGGCATCGCGCGCAAGGCGGACGCAAAGAGGCAAATTGAGGTATTAACGGGGCGTGAAACGCCAATGTGAAGGACTGAGTTTTCAGACCTGAAATTGAAAAGACGTCGATGACGGTCCATACGGTGGGCTACTGCCCTTTACTCCTAAGCAATTAAACGAGATGCAAACAATATCAGAGCAAAATACCCTTTTGCAAAGATTTACCTGATTTTGCAATTTTACTGTCATTGACCTCGTTCATTATTTGCCCCAAGAATCATTAAGTTGTTAGCAAACCTAAATTACGGATCTTCATCACATAAAATATTTTTTTCACTGACTAAAATAAATCCGTCTTAAGTTACACATCTTTACTCATACCGTTATCTGAATCGATTCGCTAAAGAAACGGATAATCTACAAAACACCTTATTAAGGGTGTGGCTATACCAACACAGGAGGTAGCAAGTGACCATTGCTATTGTCATAGGCACGCATGGCTGGGCAGCAGAACAATTGCTGAAAACCGCAGAAATGCTATTGGGCGAACAAGAAAATGTTGGCTGGATAGATTTCGTTCCCGGTGAAAACGCCGAAACCCTAATTGAAAAATACAACGCTCAACTGGCAAACCTGAACACCGACAAAGGTGTGCTGTTTCTCGTCGATACCTGGGGTGGTAGCCCGTTTAATGCAGCCAGCCGTATTGTCGTCGATAAAGAGCATTACGAGGTCGTCGCCGGGGTCAATATTCCGATGCTGGTTGAAACCCTGATGGCTCGTGATGATAACCCTTCATTTGATGAGTTAGTGGCAATTGCTGTTGAAACAGGCCGTGAAGGGGTTAAAGCCCTGAAAGCTAAACCTGTCGAAAAGGCTGTACCTGTTGCGCCTGTTGCTGCACCTAAAGCCGCAGCACCGCTCAAGCCAATGGGTCCGAAGGACTACATGAATATCGGTCTGGCGCGCATCGATGACCGTTTAATTCATGGCCAGGTTGCAACCCGCTGGACCAAAGAAACTAACGTAACACGCATTATTGTTGTCAGTGATGAAGTGGCAGCCGATACCGTGCGTAAAACACTGTTGACGCAAGTTGCTCCTCCTGGTGTGACGGCACACGTCGTTGACGTCGCGAAAATGATCCGCGTGTGGAATAACCCGAAATATGCAGGCGACCGTGTGATGCTGCTGTTCACTAACCCAACCGATGTTGAACGCGTCGTGGAAGGTGGAGTGGACATTAAGTCAGTCAATATCGGTGGTATGGCGTTCCGCCAGGGTAAAACCCAGGTTAACAACGCGATTTCTGTCGATGAAAAAGATATTGAAGCCTTCAAGAAACTTAACGAGCGCGGCATTGAGCTCGAAGCCCGTAAAGTTTCAACCGATCAAAAATTGAAAATGATGGATCTGATCGCGAAGGTGAAAAGCTAATTACTGATGTGATTTGCTTAATTCTACGTTTTGCTCAGTTTTCACACATAAGTCACACGTTTAAGGAGAAGTACAATGGAGATTACCACTCTTCAGATTGTGCTGGTGTTTGTCGTAGCCTGTATTGCCGGTATGGAGTCGGTGCTCGATGAATTTCAGTTCCACCGTCCGCTGGTCGCCTGTACCTTAATCGGTCTGGTACTCGGTGATATGAAAACCGGTATTATTATCGGTGGTACGCTTGAAATGATCGCGCTGGGTTGGATGAACATCGGTGCGGCAGTTGCTCCCGATGCAGCACTTGCGTCAATTATCTCAACCATACTGGTTATAGCCGGGCATCAGGGCATCGGCTCTGGTATCGCTCTGGCCATTCCACTGGCAGCAGCAGGCCAGGTACTGACCATTATCGTTCGTACTATTACCGTGGGCTTCCAGCACGCAGCAGATAAGGCCGCCGAAAATGGCAACCTGTCGGCGCTCTCCTGGATTCACGTTTCCTCCCTGTTCCTGCAAGCAATGCGTATCGCAATCCCTGCCGTTATCGTTGCCGTTTCCGTCGGTACCAGTGAAGTACAGAACATGCTGAATGCCATTCCTGAAGTGGTAACCAGCGGTCTGAACATCGCCGGTGGCATGATTGTTGTTGTAGGTTATGCGATGGTCATCAACATGATGCGCGCAGGCTACCTGATGCCATTCTTCTATCTGGGCTTCGTTACCGCGGCTTTCACCAACTTCAACCTGGTAGCACTGGGTGTAATTGGTGCTGTGATGGCAATTCTGTACATCCAGTTGAGCCCGAAATACAACCGTTCCGCGGCCCCGGCGCATGCTGCTGGTTCTAACGATCTCGACAACGAATTAGATTAATAGGTGAGCGAAATGGTTGATACCACCAAAACAACGACTACAGAGAAAAAACTCACCCCAGGTGATATTCGTGCGGTGTTCATGCGTTCAAACCTCTTCCAGGGTTCCTGGAACTTCGAACGTATGCAAGCGTTGGGCTTCTGCTTCTCAATGATTCCGGCAATTAAACGCCTGTATCCTGAAAATAACGATGCTCGTAAACAAGCAATTAAGCGTCACCTGGAATTCTTTAACACCCATCCATACGTTGCGGCTCCTGTATTGGGCGTTACGCTTGCGATGGAAGAACAGCGTGCAAACGGTGCAGAGATTGACGATGGTGCCATTAACGGTATCAAAGTTGGTTTGATGGGGCCGCTGGCTGGTGTAGGCGACCCAATCTTCTGGGGTACCGTACGTCCAGTATTCGCAGCACTTGGTGCTGGTATCGCAATGAGCGGTAGCCTGCTTGGCCCACTATTGTTCTTCATCCTGTTTAACGCCGTGCGTTTGCTGACTCGTTATTACGGCGTCGCTTATGGTTACCGCAAAGGGATCGATATCGTTAAGGATATGGGCGGCGGCTTCCTGCAAAAACTGACTGAGGGGGCGTCAATTCTCGGCCTGTTTGTCATGGGGGCGCTGGTTAACAAGTGGACACACGTTAATATACCGCTAGTCGTGTCGAAGATTACCGACCAGACTGGCGCTGTGAAAGTGACCACCGTTCAAACTATTCTTGATCAGTTGATGCCGGGCCTTGTGCCACTGCTGTTAACGTTTGCTTGTATGTGGCTGCTGCGTAAGAAAGTCAACGCGCTGTGGATCATCATGGGCTTCTTCGTTATTGGTATTGTCGGTTATGCTATCGGCCTGCTAGGCCTGTAATTAGTTTGTTATACGAACCGGGGCCCTTGCCCCGGTTTTTTATTGTTTAGAGTGAAGGTAGTGTTATGACTTTGACGGATGTAGTTCTGCTGGTATTTATTGTGCTGTTGCTTGCATGGGCGGTTTACGATGAGTTCATCATGGATAAGCTCAAAGGCAAAACCCTGCTGAAAGTTCCCCTTCTGCGCCGCAACCGTATCGACGGAACCATTTTCTTCGGGTTGGTTGCTATCCTCATCTACAACAATGTCACCTCTGGCGGCGCTCCGGTCACTACCTGGTTATTATCTGCGCTGGCACTCATTGCTATTTATATTTCGTGGATTAGACAACCTAAATTACTGTTTAAAACAGAAGGTTTCTTCTTCGCGAATGTATGGGTTTTATATTCCCGAATTAAAGAAATGAATTTATCTGAGGATGGTGTTCTGGTGTTGCAATTAGAACAACGCCGCTTGCTCATCCGGGTGAAAAACATTGATGACCTGGAAAGGATTTATAAGTTAATGGTTGTTACTCAATAAGTTAGCAACATAGCAAAGTCTATATTCCTATATTTTTTGTACAATCTATAAAATATAGCCGCTGCTATTTCGCACAATTAGTGTGCTCTTATTTTAAAGATTCTCTTACCGATTAAAGTTAATGAAAATCGTTATCATTTAAGCGTTGAGAATAATAGCTTCAATTATTGTTTTATCTTTAAAGAATATGTTAAGGTTGCGCCCGTCGTTGGGGAGTAGCCGATTTTCGTGATTGCGAAAATGTACATGTCAACATACTCGTTACTTGTTTAAGCAAGATTTATAACGTGGCATGTACGACTCAAATACTGAGTAGGCGAGACCATAGGCACGTAACCATCATTTAAGTTGGGGATGGTTGACGTGTATATGGATATTCCCAACTGAGGCATTTGCATGAATCTCTCCGCTACTATTATTCTCGCTTTTGGCATGTCTATGGATGCTTTTGCTGCATCAATCGGGAAAGGTGCCTCTCTCCATAAACCTAAGTTTTCCGAAGCGTTACGAACCGGGCTTATCTTTGGCGTCATCGAAACCATCACCCCGCTCATCGGCTGGTGTCTGGGTCTTCTGGCAAGCAAGGTCGTGCTGGAATGGAATCATTGGGTTGCATTTATCCTGCTGGTGTTTCTCGGCATTCGTATGATTTATGAAGGTGTGCGCGGTAACGATGACGAAGAAGCGCCAAAGCTGCAACGTCATGGATTTTGGCTATTAGTAACCACGGCTATCGCCACCAGCCTTGATGCCATGGCGGTCGGTGTCGGCCTCGCATTCCTGCAAGTTAATATTATTGAAACCGCTCTGGCTATTGGTTGCGCGACCATGATTATGTCCACGCTGGGTATGATGCTGGGCCGCTTTATCGGCCCGCTACTCGGTAAGCGCGCCGAGATCCTCGGCGGTGTGGTGCTAATTGGGATTGGTTGTCAGATTCTTTATAGCAACTTCAGCGCATTAAACTGATGATTCGCGTCGCCAGACGCGAATGACAAAATCTGTCTCACAAGCGAATGCCGTTTCAGCCGTCAAAGCCTGCCACACTTCAGGGCGGGCGCGCCATGCGAACGGCGTCATTTGTAATAACGCAACCGCTTCATTTCCCTGTAACGTCATCGGCCAGCCAATGCTCTGCGTCTGTTCTGCTATAAAACCAGGTAAAGACTCAGACTCGGTGCTGTGCAACACTACGTTGTCATAAATTAAACCTTTCAGCTGCATTAAATGACGTGGGCCCGGCGTGGCAGTGATGACGATGCCGCCAGGTTTCACTACCCGCGCCAACTCTTCAGCTTTGCACGGGGCAAAAATACGCACCACGGCATCCAGACTATTATCATCAAACGGCAAACGGTGGCTCGATGCCACGCAGAACTGCACCTGCGGATAACGCTTTGCCCCATAGCGAATCGCTACTTTTGCAACATCTAATCCCCAGGTCATTCCTTCATGTTTTGCGACAATCTGTGCAAAACCCGCCGTGTAATACCCTTCCCCACAGCCTATATCCAGCAAAGTAGCTGGTGCAGCCTGTTCCAATATCAGGCAGATAGCATCACGCAGCGGCTGATAATGCCCGGCATCAAGAAATGTTCTGCGGGCCTGCATCATTTCGCTGCTATCGCCCGGGTCTTTTGAACGCTTATGCTGAACCGGCAGCAAATTCACATATCCCTCTTTTGCCTTATCGAATTGATGGCCTTGCGGGCAAACAAAGCTCTTCCCCTCGGGATTAAGCGGTGCATGACAAAGCGGGCAAAGATAAGACATAAGAACTCCAGGCAATCGTAAAGGGCGCAAGTGTACCGCTTACGCCCCGCTTCGAAAAGCCACTAACCTGCTGGACCCTCGACAACGGCCTTATTTAACACCGTTAAATTGGTATCTCCCTGTGGCAAACCATCAGGTTCAATATTCTCCAGGCGCAACACATCGCTCATTATCTGGCTGAAGACCGGCGCCGAAACAGCACCGCCGTAGTAAGCGCCATTTTCCGGATCGTTAATTACCACCACCAGCGCAAAGCGTGGATTACTCGCCGGAGCGACACCTGCGGTGTAGGCAATGTATTTGTCGATGTATTTGCCATCATCGCCAATTTTCTTGGCCGTTCCGGTTTTAATGGCAACTCTATAGCCACGCACCGCGGCTTTAATCCCGCCGCCGCCAGGCAGTGCCACACTTTCCATCATATGTTCAACCTGATGGGTAATGGTTTCAGACATCACCCTTTGCCCAACTACTGGCGGGTCAACACGGGTAATAGAAAGTGGGCGGGTAATGCCATAGCTCCCAATAGTGGCGTAAACATGCGCCAGTTGCAGAGGTGTGACCATCAAACCATAGCCAAAGGAAAATGTGGCGCGATCTAACTCTCCCCAAAACTTACGGTGCGGTAACAGGCCACTGCTCTCCCCTGTCAGCCCCAATCCTGTTGGCATCCCAAAACCGAAGTTCTTATAGGTATCCAACAATTTTTGGATTGGCATCGCCAGAGAAAGGCGTGAAACCCCTGTGTCGCTCGATTTTTGCAGGATTCCGGTCAGCGTAAGTTGCGGGTAGTAACCCACGTCGCGTATACGATGACCATCGATGGTATAAGGATGGGTATCCACCACGCTATCTGGTTGGACAATCCCCTGCTGCAGTGCGGTCATGACTACCATCGGTTTAACAGTTGAACCTGGCTCAAATGTGTCGCTGATTGCCCGATTACGGAAATCGTTCAGCGTGGCACCGTCACGATTATTTGGATTGAACGTCGGGCAACTTGCCATCGCTAATACTTCGCCAGTATTCACATCAAGGATAACTGCTGCGGCAGATTCAGCTTTATTCCAGGAGACAGCGTTACTCAGTGCGTCTTCCGTGACCGTTTGCAGTCGTTCATCAATGCTTAGCATTAGGTTATGAGCAGGGTTTGCTGGAGTTTCCGTGATATTTTCTATGACATGTCCGTGTCTGTCTTTACGAACAAGTCTCTCACCCGCTTTGCCCGTCAACTGGCGATTAAAACTCTTCTCAATGCCTTCAATACCTTGATCATCAATGTTGGTAAAACCGAGCAAGTTTGCGGCGACATGGCCTGCGGGATAAAACCGACGTGATTCATCCCGTAATGAAATTCCTGGCAGTTTCAGGCTCTCGATGTATTGCGCTTGTTGCGGATCAATTTGGCGTGCGAGGTAAATGAAGCGATCGGCTGGATTACGGCGAATGCGGGCGGCAATTTCATTAAGGGGCATATGTAGGGTTGTTGCCAGAGCCTGCCAGCGGCTACTGATTTGCACGCCACCTTTTTCCATTACTGTTTTCGGGTCAGCCCAGATTGCTTTTACCGGCACGCTCACCGCCAACGGTCTGCCATTGCGGTCTTCTATCATTCCACGTGGCACGACAATGGGTTCTTCACGTAAAGAACGCATGTCTTCCTGCTTGACCAGATTTTCGGGTGAGATGATTTGCAACCAGGCAACACGTCCCAGCAAGAACACCAGACACATAAAGATAGCGATGCAAAGAAGAGCAAAACGCCACTGAATAAAATTACCCACGATTCCAGGGGCGGTTTTTCTCACATTCAATCCTTAACGACAACTAAGCGATTGAAAATTTAAACATAATGGGGAAACTAACCGGACAGGAACAGTGCTACAAGATGCGCTGCTTTGCTACAAGACATAACTGGGAGAGCTTTCCAGAAACACATAGAAAAATAATGGTCAACATTCAGACATGAAAAAGCCCCGCTACAAGAGCGAGGCTTTCATCAAAATTTGGCGTTATTCGCGCCAGGTCTAATTCAGCCGAATTAGATAGCAGTTACGTTAACCGCTGCAGGGCCTTTCTGGCCGTCCTGGATTTCGAACTCAACGTTCTGGCCTTCAGCCAGAGTTTTGAAGCCGTTACCCTGGATTGCAGAGAAGTGTACGAACACATCTTTGCTGCCGTCAGCAGGAGTAATGAAGCCAAAACCTTTAGACTCGTTGAACCACTTAACTTGACCTTTAATCTTTGCCATTTTGCAAAATTCCTTAGATTGTTTTCTTTGCCCGGAGGCATAACTTAGCTAAAACAGAGACATTACTGCATGAGGCACTAATATAAGGCTCGGCAGAGAAGCGGTATTCAACGACAACGTGTTTACTCAGAACTTCTTTACTGAAAATGCCACACATAAACAGAACTGTACCTCGTTTAACCCAACGTGTTATCACATACAACGCAATCAATGGCAAGCCATTTTTCGGCGCGTATCGATCTGTCGCACAAATTCCGAAACTCATATTGTAATGAAAATGAAATGCACAATTTGTGCATAGATTAACAGTAGACAAAGATGATTCCGTGCATTCATATGACGACCACAGACAACGTTTTTACCATAGCCCAAAGATATCTTTTCGTCCAGGCGAAGTGCGAAAAAGTCGATATCATAGGCATTATGCTTATGATTTTTTTAGCATAGCTATGCAAAAAATGAACAATTTCACTTTGCTACGAAAACAATAGAATTGATATAAGAAATAGCGAGAATAGAAAAATGAATAAACCTTGAGCGGTTGTCTGATTATATTGCACCAAAAGAATGAAAGTTTAATCAACCCTTGCTTCATGATGAAGCAATAAAAACGTTTCGCTATATTTTCGATGTAATAAAGTAACCAAAAGATAGCTCGTAATAGCGTCTTAAAATTTTTTAATAATGTTTAAGTCTTAATTTTAAATAAGTGTGAACTTTGACCAATACAGAACGGCGAAAAGAGTCGGCTTTCCTCGCCTTCATCATCAAGTGCGGTTAGTAGCTCTTGCGGAGGCATGTCCAGTGATTCATCAGCCAGTTCAAATACGCCCCAATGGATAGGAACCGTAAAAGGTCTGCCCAACTGCTGCCAAAGCGTAACCGCCTGCTGCGGATCCATATGATGGCTACTCATGAACCAGCGTGGAGAATAAGCTCCTATTGGTATCAATGCCGCATCCAGGGGGCCTCTGAACAAAGCAATATCTGCAAGTCCTGCTGTATAGCCCGTATCACCGCTAAACCATATCCTTAAGTGGCTGCTTTCTATAATCCACCCACACCACAAACTCCGGTTACGATCCCAGAATGAACGCATGCTCCAGTGCTGTGCCGGCACCGCTGTAAAAGTCATTCCTTGCAGGGTAATGCTCTGCCACCAGTCAAGCTCAGTCACATGGCGTATACCTCGACGGGTAAACCACTGTTTTAAGCCCAACGGGACAAAGAAATGAGTATCGGGGAAACGACGGACAATCTGTCGAATGGTGGAACGGTCCAGGTGATCGTAATGATTATGCGAAATCAAAACGGCATCAAGTTGATGCAATTCACTGATATGAATTGGGGATGGAGTCTTACGCTCAGGACCTGCAAACGATAATGGGGAAGCTCGCTGGGACAACACGGGGTCGGTCAATAAATACAGACCATTGATACGCAGCAATACCGTTGCATGCCCTAACCACCATAGCCGATCATCCTTACCCTGGAGTTCAGCCTTTTGCCACCAACGTTCAGTGAAAGCGGCATAACCATTACTCGGAGGATGGGGCAATCCCTGCGCTTTTCGCTCTTTTCGCCAACGTTCAACATCACCCGGTTTTCGTAAGCTTGACTCCAGATTACGAAAACCGTCGATTAGGTGATGAGATTTTAGGGGATCAAACCAAGGATTGTTCCACCGCATGGTCACTCCACAGCAACACAAACAGGTTTATCAGGATTAACGCTCAGCGACCAGACGAATAAAATCGTCTTCCACTTCGTCATCTTCCTTTGTTACTTCTGGTTCTTCCTTAACTACTTCAGGCTCGTTCGCTTCACACAAACGTCGTAACAGAGCAGTCTGCCGCTTTTGCTGATCCAGCAACTCTTCAAGAAGTTCGATCTGTTCATTGGTCCGGCTACTCGCACGGTTAACAAAGAACCACATTACGAGGCCGATAACCAGTACCACCAGGGAAACTGTCAGGGACACGATATTCAACGCGCCAACACTTAATTCGTTCATATTACCACCTCAGCAAAACGCGCTATTCTACACCTGCCGGGTCTTAAGGTAAGCACTATGTGGATAAAAACACACTACCAGGGTATAAATTTATTAATTGTACAAATGCCGCTGAAAAATTGTACATCCTGATCGCACATTACGTTGACCATTTGGGTCCATAGCAGCAGGCAGACGAAAAAAACTGCAATCAGAATAAGCCATCTGTACTTTCTCACTACTCTCTCCACCTCTTTCCTATTTATTGTAAAGTCTGGCATAGACAGCCTAAACGACACATAACTCTCACGTATATTATTTAAGAATCATCACATTGCTACTACAGCGCAATCCGCTACGCTTAGAAGTCTAATTACTTAATAATAAGAGGTACCTATGCGTATTGTGATCCGCACTATTATTGTAATAGCGCTTTTGTGGATCGGTTTACTCCTCTCTGGATATGGAGTTTTGATTGGAAGTCATGAAAATGCTGCAGGTATGGGGCTTCAATGCAAATACCTAACTGCTCGAAATGTCACCACAGCACAATTTGTTCATACCAGTAGTGGAATTATCGGACTTAGCGATTGCCCAGTATTGCGTAAAAGTGATGAAGTTATCGATACGGGTAACTAGGAACATATAAAGAAAACGCCGCTAAATAGCGGCGTTTTCTATTTCATCAAAATGGATATTCGTGATAACCCATTTGTTCAGAAATAGTTCGAGCTGCGTCATGAAGCATCGCTACATATTCATGAAGTCTGTCTTCGGAAAAACGAAGTGTCGGGAATGAAATACTCAACCCGGCAATAACGACACCAAATCGGTCAAAAACAGGTACGCCGATGCAGCGTAAACCTTCTTCCTGCTCCTGGTTATCTTCACCGTAACCCTGCTCACGCACGGTATCCAGGACATCCAACAATTCGTCAGTGCTCATGATAGTACGCTCAGTGCTGCGGTTATATTCCACATCAGCAAGGATTTCACGCACTTCATTACGATCTCGCCACGCCAGAAGCACTTTACCAATTGCGGTGCTGTACAATGGATTACGACGACCGATGCGCGAGTACATGCGCAGGTTATACATTGAGTCAATCTTATGGATATAGACAATACTGTCTTCATCCAACGCACCCAAGTGGATGGTTTCTTTCGTCAGACGCGATAATTCTCGCATTTGAATGTCTGCGCTACGAATCAAATCAACGTTCTGCAATGCACGCGCACCAAGCTCAAACAGCTTGAGGGTAAGCGAGTACTTTTCAGATTCGCCTTCCTGAGCAACATAACCCAGGGATTTCATAGTCTGCAAAAAGCGATAGACGGTGCTTTTTGACATCATTACGCGTTGCGATAATTCAGTAATACCAATTTCGCGTTCTTCGCCAAGCGCCTGTAAAATGCCAAAAACTTTCAGGACAGAAGAGACAGAATCAGGTTGTTTATCCAGATCTGCGATAGCCATTAAATCACCTCGATCGCATTTGTTTTATAAAAATCAGAACTGGTTTTTAGTATAAGTTGACTACCATGTCATCGCAATGAATCTATTCTATTTCGTTACAAATCTGCGACATATCCCTTAAATTTAGTGCTATTATTATTGCTCTTCGAATAAATCACCCATGAAGTTAAATTTCCCTTATGGATAAAACCCTTGCTGATGGGCTGCCAATACCGCAGCGCTATGGTGCTATTTTGGCCATTGCGTTGGGTATCACAATGGCAGTTCTGGATGGCGTGATCGCAAACGTAGCACTTCCAACTATTGCACGAGAACTAAACGCCAGTCCGGCAGAATCCATCTGGATAGTGAACAGCTATCAAATCGCGATAATTATTTCGTTACTGTCGATGTCATTCTTAGGCGACATTTTTGGTTATCGCCGGGTATATCAGTGCGGACTGATTCTGTTCTGCATGACATCGTTATTCTGCGCGCTGTCGAATTCATTGCCCATGTTGACGTTTGCTCGTGTGCTTCAGGGCTTTGGCGGTGCTGCATTAATGAGCGTCAATACTGCTCTCATCAGGCTTATCTATCCGCAAAAATATCTCGGCCGTGGGATGGGGATTAACTCGTTTATTGTCGCCGTATCCTCAGCTGCCGGCCCCACTATTGCCGCCGCGATTCTTTCTGTCGCATCGTGGAAATGGCTGTTTTTGATTAATGTGCCAATTGGTATTCTCGCGCTATTGCTGGCAATTCGTTTTCTGCCCCCCAATCAACAAAAATCGCAAGGCCAACGCTTCGATATCCCTAGTGCGATTATGAATGCCTTGACGTTCGGCCTGCTGATCTCGGCAATTAGTGGTTTTGCCCAAGGGCAGTCAGGATGGTTGATCATTTCCGAGCTCGTTGCATTAGCTGTGATTGGCTTCTTCTTTATACGTCGCCAATTGAAACTCCCCTTCCCTCTATTACCCGTGGATTTATTGCGTATTCCTGTATTTTCATTATCTATGGGAACGTCTGTTTGTTCTTTCGCTGCTCAAATGCTAGCGATGGTTTCACTTCCCTTTTTCTTGCAATCAACATTAGGACGCAGCGAAGTAGAAACGGGTCTGCTTCTCACTCCGTGGCCAATTGCAACAATGATAATGGCACCGGTTGCTGGTCATTTGATTGGGCGAGTACATGCAGGGCTGCTGGGTGGGCTCGGGCTTGTTGTTATGGCATTCGGTTTATTTGCTTTAGCGTTGTTACCGCACAACCCTACCGATATCGATATCATCTGGCGCATGCTTTTGTGCGGCGCTGGTTTCGGTTTGTTCCAGTCACCTAATAACCACACAATCATTTCATCAGCACCGCGTAACCGCAGCGGCGGTGCCAGTGGCATGTTAGGCACGGCTCGATTGTTAGGACAAAGTTGCGGTGCAGCTCTGGTGGCTTTGATGTTCAACCTTTTCGCGATTCACGGAACGCATGCCTCGCTTTTACTGGCAGGGAGTTTTGCGACCATCGCCGCCATTGTTAGCAGTTTACGCATGTCCCAACCTACGACTTCTCAGGCATAAAAAAAGCGTGCCAGCGATGGCACGCTTTTTCATTTCAGATAATGACTACTTCAGATACTCGCCGTTACGCAGCGCTTCAATACGCTTATCCAATGGCGGGTGAGTCATGAACAATTCACTCATAGACTTCGCCTTACCATTGATACAAAACGCCATCATGCTGCTGGCTTCTTGCGGTTCATAGCTGGTTTTCAGGCGCTGCAGTGCGGCAATCATTTTTTCACGACCAACCAATTTTGCAGACCCGGCATCAGCATGGAATTCACGGTGACGTGAGAACCACATTGTGATGATGCTTGCCAGAATGCCAAATACCAGTTCCAGCACAGTCGCAATGGCAAAATAGACAAACGGGTTGCCGTTGTTGCTCTCACCCTCATCCCGATTACCAGACAAGAAGCCAGAAGCGACTTGCGCGATGATACGAGAAATAAAGATTACGAAGGTGTTCACCACGCCCTGAATCAGCGTCATGGTTACCATGTCACCATTCGCGATATGGCTGATTTCGTGCGCGATAACCGCTTCTGCTTCATCACGACTCATGTTCTGCAGAAGGCCGGTGCTAACCGCAACAAGCGATGCATTACGACGAGCGCCTGTGGCAAACGCATTAATATCTGGCGCATGGTAAATAGCCACCTGCGGCATGGCGATACCCGCTTGCTGAGACTGTTGGCGCACTGTTTCCATCAGCCAGCGCTCTGTTTCATTGCGCGGTTGCTCAATCACTTCCCCGCCCACTGAACGCAATGCCATCCATTTGGACATCAGTAATGAGATGATTGAACCACCAAAGCCAAACAACACCGCCATGATCATCAGACCCTGTACGCTGCTCGACTGGATCCCCGTCAGGCTTAGCACTAGCCCGAAAACGACCATGACTGCAAGGTTGGTCAACAGGAAAAGCCCGATACGCATCATAATTTTCTTTTTACCTCGGTTAAAAATACGCATTCTGCGTTACCCCACATCGTAGGGGCAAGCTTGCTATTTTCAAGCATTCATCGTTGCCAAGTAGTTAATAATACATAACTTTACATTAAAGGAGAGGTTGATTTACGCGGCTTGATAGAGGTAAAAAAAACGGGCACAAAATTTTGTGCCCGTTGGAGGAGTTACTTAGCAGGAGCTGGTTGCTCAGCTGGTTTATCTTGCTGCATTTTTGCAAAATCCAGCGCGATATGAACCGTTTCATCGAGATAAGGATCAGGTTCCTGATAATCCTTCGGCAGGTCGTCGAGTTTCTTCAACGGTGCTTTTCCTTCTCGTTTATAGCGGTCATTAATCCGCTCCAGACGCGTAGCATCATCTTCCTGATTCTCTTTCTCACGCTGAGCAAGATTCAGGGAAACAATATTACGTTTATCTTTCAGGGCATTGAAGCGAGCAATATCCTTCATGATGTACTGGAACTCAGGATCGGCTGCTATTCTATCCTGGTGCAGTTTAAGCAATTGCGGCTCAAACTGAGTCAGATCGCCTGACTTAACGTAAGTAGCGGCGTTAATGCTATCCCAAGGGAGCGCATTATCTTCAAACTTCTCGCCAGTCTCAGTCTCTTCAGTACCGGTAGGCATCATGATGTCAGGCGTTACACCTTTACGCTGAGTACTTCCGCCATTAATACGGTAGAACTTCTGGATAGTGTATTGCACAGAACCAAGCGCAGGCCATTCCGGACGCAGCATCTGATCATAGATTCGATTCAAAGAACGGTACTGTTGAACAGTGCCTTTACCGAAGGTAGGCTCACCCACAATCAGCGCACGACCATAGTCTTGCATTGCTGCTGCAAAGATTTCAGAAGCCGAAGCACTGAAACGGTCAACCATCACCACCAGTGGACCTTTGTAGTAGACAACGCCGTCAGTATCGCTATCTTCACGCACTTTACCGTTGTTATCACGTACCTGAACAACTGGGCCACTTGGGATAAACAGGCCAGAAAGTGAGACAGCCTCGGTCAATGCACCGCCACCGTTAGAGCGTAAATCGATGATCACGCCCTTCACGTTCTGTTTTTCCATCTTCTGAAGCTGGACTTTGACATCATCTGTCAGACCAACGTAGAAGCCTGGGATATCCAGGACACCCACTTTGTCTTTACCGACCGTTTTAATCGTCAATTTGACGGCGCGATCTTCAAGACGAATGCGTTCACGGGTTAACGTAACCACACGTGTTTTGGTACCCTTACCTGCCGGTAAGATTTCCAGGCGAACCTTGCTACCTTTTGGCCCTTTGATCAGCGCAACGACATCGTCAAGACGCCAGCCAATCACATCAACCATAGGTTTCCCTGTCTGGCCGACACCAACAATACGGTCACCAACGGTAATCGTTTTGCTTTTCGCAGCAGGACCACCCGCTACCATCGAGTTGATAACCGTGTAGTCATCGTCCATTTGCAGCACAGCACCAATACCTTCCAGAGATAAACTCATTTCGGTATTGAATTGTTCAGTGTTACGTGGCGATAAGTAATTGGTATGCGGGTCGATTTCGTGGGCAAAGGCGGTCATCGCAAGCGAGAAAACATCTTCGCTATTGGATTGAGCCAGACGGCGAATGGCAAACTGATAACGCTTGGTCAGCGTTTCACGAATTTCCTGATCGGTTTTGCCGGTCAGTTTCAGACTCAGCTCGTCAAACTTAACTTTGCTATCCCACAGGGAATTTAACTCTGTAACGTTTGCAGGCCACGGCGATTTGCTGCGGTCAACGTTAAAGGTATCGTTACCCGTGAAATTCATTGGTTTTTCCAGCACCTTCAACGCGTATTGATAACGTTCAAAACGACGTTGTTGGGCCAGATTGTAGAGATCGTAAAATACGTCCAGTTTACCGGTGCGCAATTCATCGCCAATCTGTTTTTTCCGCGACACAAATTGCTCAACGTCACTGGCTAGCAGCACGTTGTGGCTATAGTCGAGGAGGTTTAGATAGCGATCGAAAATTTTTGCGGAAAAATTTTCATCCAGGTCAAACTGACGATAATGCGAGCGAGTGAAGCGTGAAGTTACACGCTCACTCACCGTTGCATGCTGTGTCTCTTCCTTTAACTGCGGGATTTGAGAAGCTTGCGTGATGTTTTCGACGGCCAGTGCGCTACCTGCAAGAAACAACAGACTAGCGACAGCCGTACGCTTAAAGAATTTGTTCATGCCCGGGTCTGGCCTCCGTTTCAGAACTGCAAGTGTTCTGCGCGTACGATCATTGCCATACCAGAAGTCAGCTGTACACGGACGCCATCTTTGGTAATTTCCAGTACTGTGGCATCCATCGCGTTGTTACCCGCTTTGACTTTGATTGCCTGACCCACCTGCAAAGCAGAAATGTCTGTAACCGGAGTGCGTTTTTCTTCACGCGGAGCTTGCGGCGCCGGTTTTTCTACACGAGGTTTACGTTCTGTAGCTTCTGGACGACGCGGAGCAGGACGAGGCTTGCGTTCGCGACGAGGTTTATCGATAACGGTTTCGCCGTTAGCAATAGCCGCTTCACGCTTTTTCGCTGCCTGTTCTGCACGCTGTGCCTGAACACGAGCTTTTGCTTCTTCAAGCTGCTTGCGAGCATGCTCTACGTGCTGCTCATCGAGTTCACCACAAGGGTTACCGTCGAGATCAACACGGGTTGCGCCGACTTTAATACCGTATAGGTAACGCCAGCTTGAAGTGTAAAGACGTAACGCGGAACGAAGTTGAGTTTTACTGAGACTCATCTCCCCTTCAACGCGCGCGACCAAATCCTGGAAGATACCAATCTTCAGGGGGCGGGCTTCACCTTCAGCGCTAAAGCACTGTGGGAAACGCTCTGCCAAAAAGGCGATGACTTCTTTGCTACTATTCAACTTAGGTTGATTTTCCATGAAATTTCCTGATTACAACGGAGTTGCCAACAATCCGCAGGCATGAACAGGCGACATTATAATGACGCTATCAGCAAATGCCACGTTATCCGTTGTTTATCATGCTAACGAGTGAAGAATTTTTTAAAATCCGTGTCGGCAAGCATCAGCGAAAGCTGCGTCACCAGTTGAGATAAGCCGAGTTGGTCTTCAGGTGTGAAGCGCCCAAACTCCGTGCTATCAATGTCCAGAACACCTATTAGCTCGCCATTTACCGTAAGCGGCAGGACAATTTCGGAGTTGCTGGCAGCGTCACAAGCGATGTGACCATCAAAAGCATGCACATCTTCGACGCGCTGGATGCTTTTAGTGGAAGCCGCTGTACCACAAACACCTTTTCCTACCGGGATACGAACGCAAGCAATCTTGCCCTGGAAAGGTCCCAGAACCAGAGTCTCGCCTTCTAATAGGTAAAAGCCTGCCCAGTTAACGCCTTCGAGACGTTCAAACAACAACGCGCTGGTATTTGCCAACGTCGCCAAAAAGCTTGTTTCACCTGCCATTAACGCACTGAAATCGCGGTTCAAGTCCGCGTAAAATTGTTCTTTGTTCATTGATTAACCATAGTATGTTGTCTTACTCAACTGCATAGCATAGTAAAATAAGCATTAAATGCCTTATGCCACAAGGTGTATCATTCAATGAATTACTATACGCTTAACGAATATTTCATAACCCATTGAGATACCCCATGCGCCAGCGGTTTTCCCTGTTTACGATGACACATGAAAATACACGCCATTAGCCATGCTGTACCGCAGGCACGTTATCAGCGTTGCCCCCAATGCGATACACTTTTCTCGTTACCGTCGGTTAAATCCTCGCAGAGCGCGTATTGCCCGCGCTGCGATGCCAAAGTTTACCATGGGCGCGACTGGTCACTTACTCGTCTGGCGGCGATGGCAATTGCCATGCTACTGCTTATGCCTGTCGCTTTTTCCGAGCCTCTGGTGCGCATCTATTTATTGGGTACGCGAATAGATGCCAACTTGTTCCAGGGCATATGGCAGATGACTAGCCAGGGTGATCCCCTGACAGCCGCAATGGTGTTGTTCTGTGCTGTGGGTGCGCCAGCAACATTAGTCGCCGCAATTGCCTACCTCTACTTTGGTAATATTCTTGGGATGAATTTACGCCCGGTCTTACTCATGCTTGATAAGCTCAAAGAATGGGTAATGTTAGATATTTACCTGGTCGCTATCGGTGTGGCCTGCATCAAAGTCAGAGAGTTTGCATTTATCCAACCGGGCGTAGGTCTCGTGGCGTTTATTGCATTAGTGGTGCTGAGCTTGTTAACCCTAATTCACCTAAATGTAGAACAGCTATGGGCTCGTTTTTATCCCCAGCGACCTTCTCGAGCGTGGGGTCCCCAGTTACGCGTTTGCCTTGGCTGCCATTTCACAGGAGTGCCTGACAACCGTGGGCGTTGTCCTCGTTGCCATGTGCCATTAAGAGCTCGTCGTCGCCACAGCTTACAAAAATCCTGGGCAGCATTAATCGGTTCGTTAATTTTCCTACTGCCGGCCAACCTACTGCCAATTTCGATTCTTTACGTCAATGGTTCGCGTCAGGAAGATACCATTCTTTCCGGCATTATCTCTCTAGCTAGCAGCAATGTTGCCGTCGCCGCAGTGGTTTTCATTGCCAGTATCCTGGTGCCATTTACCAAGGTTATCGTGCTGATTTCACTGCTGGTAAGCATTCATTTCAAGTGCGAGCGAGGACTTAGAACGCGAATTTTACTGCTACGCTTTATTACCTGGATTGGCCGCTGGTCAATTTTAGATCTCTTTGTTATTTCGCTAACAATGTCGCTGGTTAACCGCGATCAATTACTGGCATTTACTATGGGACCGGCTGCGTTTTATTTTGGCGCAGCGGTTATTTTAACTATTCTTGCAGTCGAATGGCTGGATAGCCGACTACTTTGGGACGCACATGAGTCAGGAAATGCCCGCTTCACCGACTGAAGCGCGAATTAAAACAAAACGCCGTATTTCGCCCTTCTGGTTACTGCCAATTATCGCGTTGATGATTGCCGGTTGGTTGATGTGGACAACATGGGAAGAGCGCGGCACTACAGCGACCATTGATTTTATTTCAGCCGACGGCATTGTCGCCGGGCGCACACCTGTACGCTATCAGGGTGTTGAAGTGGGCACGGTGCAAAGCATCAGCCTAAGTAAAGACCTGCGCAAAATAGAAGTTAAAGTCAGCGTCAAAAGCGATATGAAAGACGCGCTGCGTGAAGATACCCAGTTCTGGCTGGTGACACCGAAAGCTTCACTGGCCGGGGTCTCTGGGCTAGATGCGTTGGTAGGCGGTAACTATATCGGCATGATGCCAGGTAAAGGCAAGCCACAGGAGCATTTTACCGCGCTGGATACCCAACCGAAATATCGCCTCAATAACGGCGAGTTGATGATTCATCTCCACGCTCCTGACTTAGGTTCGCTTAACAGTGGGTCGCTAGTCTATTACCGCAAAATCCCGGTAGGCCGAGTGTATGACTACACCATCAACAACAATAAGCAGGGCGTCACCATTGACGTGCTTATTGATCGCCGCTTCACCCAACTGGTGAAAAAAGGCAGCCGTTTCTGGAACGTATCCGGCGTAAAAGCCAACGTCAGTCTTTCCGGTGCGCAAGTTCAGCTAGAAAGCCTGGCGGCATTGGTCAACGGCGCTATCGCCTTTGACTCGCCGGAAAACTCAGCCGAAGCCAAAGCTGATGATGAGTTTGGCCTGTATGAAGATCTGGCGCATAGCCAGCGTGGCGTAATCATCGATCTTGATTTGCCGAGCGGACAAGGTTTAAACGCCGGTTCAACTGCGCTGATGTATCAAGGGCTTGAAGTCGGAACGCTGACCAAACTAAACCTCAATCCGGGCAGCACGGTAACCGGCCAAATGACGGTGGACCCAAGCGTGGTCAATCTGATGCGGAGCGGGACGCGCATTGAGTTGCGCAGCCCTAAGATTTCCCTCAGCAACCCGAATATCAGCAGCCTGTTAACGGGAAGTACTTTTGAATTGGTACCCGGTGAAGGTGAACCGCAAAACCATTTTGTGGTCTTCCCGAGCGATAAAACTCTCTTGCAGCAGCCTGATGTTCTGACCCTGAACCTGACGGCACCGGAAAGTTATGGCATTGATGCAGGCCAGCCGATTATTTTGCATGGTGTGCAGGTGGGGCAGATTCTTGAGCGCAAATTGTCGGCCAAAGGCGTCAGCTTCTCCGCAGCCATTGATCCTGAATATCGGCATTTGATTCAGGGCGACAGCAAATTCGTCGTCAACAGCCGTATTGATGTAAAGCTGGGTATTGATGGCGTTGAATTCCTGGGTGCCAGCGCCAGCGAATGGGTCAACGGCGGTGTCAGAGTCATTCCAGGTAACAAAGGTGCTATGAAAGATAGCTATCCACTCTATGCCAACCTTGAAAAGGCGGTGGAAAACAGCCTGAGCGACCTACCAACAACCACGTTGACGTTAACCGCGGCCAGCCTGCCAGATATTCAGACCGGCTCCGTGGTGCTTTATCGTAAATTCCAGGTCGGGGAAATTATCAGCGTACGTCCTCGTGCTAACAGTTTTGACATTGATGTAAATATCAAACCGGAATACCGTAACCTGCTGACCTCCAATAGCGTGTTCTGGGCCGAAGGTGGCGCTCGTGTGCAACTCAATGGCAGTGGACTTACCGTTCAGGCTTCCCCGCTTTCGCGTGCCTTAAAAGGTGCTATCAGTTTCGACAACTTAAGCGGCGCCAGCGTCGGCCTGAAAAAAGGCGACAAGCGAATGCTCTACGCCTCTGAAACTGCCGCTCGTGCGGTAGGCAGTCAGATAACGCTGCACACTTTCGATGCTGGTAAACTTTCTGCCGGTATGCCAATCCGTTATCTGGGCATAAATATAGGGCAACTTGAGTCGCTGAATCTGACAGCTTCACGCAGTGAAGTAGAAGCCAAAGCAGTACTCTACCCTGAGTTTGTTGAGACATTTGCCCGCAGCGGCACGCGCTTCTCTGTCGTCACCCCGAAAATTTCGGCCTCCGGCGTGGATAATCTCGATACTATTCTCCAGCCTTATATCAACGTTGAACCTGGCCGCGGCGCAGCACGTCGTGACTTCGAATTGCAGGAAGCCTCTATTACTGACTCCCGCTACTCAGACGGTCTGAACATCGTAGTAGAAGTGACTGAAGCGGGCGCATTAAACATCGGTACGCCAGTGCTATTCCGCGGTATCGAAGTAGGTACGGTGACCGGATTAACCCTCGGCAACCTCTCTGACCGCGTGATGGTTGGACTGCGTATCAGCAAGCGCTTCCAGCACCTGGTGCGTGATAGCTCAGTATTCTGGCTGGCCTCTGGTTATAGTCTCGATTTCGGTCTGACGGGTGGTGTAGTGAAAACCGGCACCTTCAACCAGTTCATCCGCGGTGGTATCGCCTTCGCCACGCCGCCTGGTACACCACTGGCGCCGAAAGCAGAAACGGGTAAACATTTCCTGCTAGAGCAAAGTGAGCCTAAAGAGTGGCGTCAATGGGGCACCGCACTGCCTCGCTAATACCTTCGCCCCGGTGTCTCACCGGGGCGTTTGTGTTACCATCCCTCCTTCATTTTTTTCTGGACTTCCTTAGTGGCTCATTCTCACACCGCCTTTCTCCCGCAAGCTTTTCTTGATGTTATTCGCGATGCACTCCCGGCAGATCAATCTATCGAGAGCTTTATCGAGTATTGCCAGCGCCCACTGCGTCGCAGCTTGCGTGTTAATACCCTAAAGATTTCGGTCAATGATTTTCTTGCGCTTGTCGCCTCTTATGACTGGCATCTGACGCCGATTCCGTGGTGCGCAGAAGGGTTCTGGATTGAACGTGATGATGAAGAAAGCCTGCCGCTGGGTAGTACTGCCGAACATTTGAGTGGCCTGTTCTACATTCAGGAAGCCAGTTCCATGCTGCCCGTTGCGGCGCTGTTTGCTGACGGCAATCAACCGGACCGAATTATGGATGTCGCAGCGGCTCCAGGCTCCAAAACCACGCAAATTGCAGCGCGTATGGGCAATCATGGTGCAATCCTCGCCAATGAATATTCCGCCAGTCGCGTTAAAGTGCTACACGCTAACATCAGCCGCTGTGGTATCAGCAACGTCGCGTTGACACATTTCGATGGCCGAGTATTTGGTGCTGCGCTACCGGAGTGTTTCGATGCAATCTTGCTGGATGCCCCATGCTCAGGTGAAGGTGTGGTGCGTAAAGACCCTGACGCCCTGCGCAACTGGACGCCAGAAAGCACCGCCAGCATTGCCGATACGCAGCGTGAGCTTATTGCCAGCGCTTTTCATGCGCTGCGCCCCGGCGGTACGTTGATCTATTCCACCTGCACTTTAAACCGTGAAGAGAATCAGCAGATTTGCCAGTGGTTACTGGATGAGTGGCCTGATGCAGTTGAAATCGCCCCGCTTAACGATTTATTCCCGGAAGCGAATAAAGCTATTACCGCCGAAGGCTACTTGCATGTTTTCCCGCAAATTTACGATTGCGAAGGATTCTTCGTTGCACGCCTGCGCAAAACTGCATCCGTAGAAGCGCTCCCGGCCCCAGGTTACAAAGTTGGGAAATTCCCGTTTGTACCAATGCATGGAAAACAAGCTGCGGAAGTGACCGCAGCTGCAAAACAGTCTGGGATCGCCTGGCAAGATGACCAACAACTTTGGTTGAGAGATAAAGAAATCTGGCTATTCCCCAAAGAGATTATTCCGCTATTTGGCCAGGTTCGATTTTCACGTATTGGTTTACGCCTTGCTGAGCAATACAACAAAGGCTATCGCTGGCAGCATGAAGCCGTCATAGCCCTGGTGCCTGGAGATTCACCGCTAGGATTTGCGCTTACTGAATTTGAAGCGGACGAGTGGTATCACGGTCGCGATATTTACCCAGATGTATCCCCCGAGCTAAATGAGGTTGTCGTGACATACCAGGGACAACCTCTTGGTCTGGCAAGAAAAGTTGGATCTCGCCTGAAAAATAGCTATCCGCGTGAATTGGTTCGCGACGGAAAACTGTTTGCGGCCAGGGGCTGATGGGTAAAAAAATAGTCGCCATGTAGTTTGCAGTTTTTGTACGTTTGTCTACGCTCTACTGTGGGAGACCTTACTGGTCATACCACATGTACCCAGACCCAAGGAGAGCGTGATGACGAAAACTAGCGTACGAATAGGCATCTTCGAAATTGATGATGCTGAATTACATGGCGAGCAGCAAGGGGACCGCACGTTGAGCATCCCTTGTAAATCCGACCCGGACCTGTGCATGCAACTTGATGCCTGGGATGATGAAACAAGTATTCCCGCCGTCCTCGATGGCGAACATTCAGTCCTCTACCGTCAACATTACGACCAAAAATCTGATGCCTGGGTCATGCGTCTTGCATAACTCAAAGTGACCCGTCGCCCAGACGGGTTAATTAATTGGCACTGATTACCCTCTTCTCGTGACTTCCCCTACAATTAAGCCAAACGGTGCAACTCAAAGGCAATCATGTTTGCGTTGGTTTTATTTGTTTGCTACCTGGACGGCGGCTGCGAAGATATCGTGGTAGATGTCTTTAATACTGAACAGCAGTGCCTGTTCGCTATGGATGAGCAGCGGATACGCTACGGTGGCTGTTTCCCGGTTGAAGATTTTATTGATAGCTTCTGGCGCCCGGCGCAAGAATACAGCTCGTTGTAGTGTTACTGAACCTGCACCATAGTCAGCTTATTACCAAACACCGCGCCGGTATCAATATAATATTGATTATGAAAATGACTCACTTCTTTGAGCGGCGTATGGCCGAAGTAGAACTCATCAGCTCCGTCGATATCCTCGCCTCGCCCCTGTAAATTCTTATTAAGCCGATCCCGGCTCCAGACCAGTAAATGTTCATCGACGGGCTGATTCCAACTGTAATGCCCTGAAGGGTAGTCTGCATGAGCAATAACCAGCGTCTTGTCATGCGTATGAAGTTCAATTACCAACGGCAAATCGCGGCACTTCAGTAAGGCTAGCTGCACATTATTTTGACGCTGTTCTGGCAATTCCCGATACCACTCACCACCGTTCATCTGCCAGAGCATTCCCTCACCTTCGTCGAGCGCCTCTAAAGCCATCGCTTCATGGTTGCCCTTCACTGCTTTAAACCACTTACTACCGAGCAGTGCCAGGCATCCAGGGCTGTTTGCACCGCGATCAATAAGATCACCCACCGAGATAAGTAAATCCTGATGATAATCAAAATGATGAAGTTTAAGCAGGCTAATTAATTCAGAGAGACAGCCGTGTAAATCACCAACAATAAACACATGCCGCCACTCTTCGCCGTCTATTCGCTGATACATACCGCCCCCACTTTGTTTATTTATTGCTTAATTATAAACCAGTGGGGGCAATGATTAACGGGCTGGACGAATGAACATTTTGATTTGCTTACCGTGGTATTCAACAAAATGCTGAAACTGGAAACCAAATCGCTCAGCCAGATAGATAGAACGCAGGTTGTCATCATCAATAATGCAACAAACTGGTGTCGCTAACTCACGGTCCGCCCATTGCAGAACCGCGTTGAGCGCTTCGCTGGCATAGCCTTTACCGTGCACAGCGGGAATCAGTGACCATCCCGCTTCCGGAAGTTCAAGCGCCGGAGTTAACTCACGTTGTGCGTCCTGAAAACCAAACGAACCAATATAACGCTCAGTCTCTTTTTCAAAGACAGCCCAATAGCCGTAACCAATCGCCTGCCAATGACCGATGTAACGCAGCAATCTTCCCCAGGTCATTTCTGGGCCTTGCGGTTGTCCACCACCGATAAACCTCACCATTTCTGGGTCCGCCCAACAGGCAGCTAATGCCGGAAAATCATCCAGCGTAAAATGGCGGAGAATTAGACGTTCAGTTTCCAGACGAGGTGCTGCATTAACCATGCTCATATCCTTCAAACGTATTATTGGCGTACGATTTTTTACTTATTTTGCCGCCATACGGTTTGAGACACAATCAGCACACTGCATTCGAAAGTAGGGAAATTGAAGGAAAAGCGAGTCAGATCCACAAATAGAAAAGGCTGCATAAATGCAGCCTTTAGAGAGGTGATACGAGTTATCTGGTAAATACTACGCTTCTTAAAGCGATGAAATATGGCTTGCGCCCCAAGGGAATGTGGTCATTAAACCTACCACGAACCCACCAGTTTACTTTTGAGGATCAGTTTCAAAACTATCTGGCACCTCCGTTTCACTCTGGAACTAAAGCTAATCTAGCAGCCTTAACATTGTAAAAGTAACGGCAGATTCACAGTTTTGCCATTTTCTCATCAAATAAATCTGGATTAACGCGTGAGTGGTATTCAAATTTTGCCGCTCAGCCGCTCGTGGAAGTCACTGCTGCGTAAATCGAGACCGACAATTTGTACCTTGCTTTCATAGCGTTGATAGCGGGTTTCGATAGCATCAAGCACGGCAACTGTCGATACATCCCAAATTTGAGCCTGAGACAAATCAATAATCACGTTTTGCGGATCGTCGGCATACTGGAAATGTTCAACCAAATCGTTGCTACTGGCAAAAAACAACGGCCCGGTTACCGTATATCTTACAGATTGCCCGTCTTCAGATAATGTTCTTTCCGCGCGTACTACGTGGGCAATACGGCGAGCAAACAAGATCATCGCAAAAACCACGCCACCGACGACACCCAACGCCAGGTTCCCGGTCGCAACGGTCACTGCGACAGTGCTTACCATCACTAAAGTTTCTGGAAATGGAATTCTTTTCAAGGTAGCTGGTTTAACACTGTGCCAGTTGAGCGTTTTCACCGCCACAATCACCATAATTCCGGCTAAAACCACCATCGGGATTTTTGCCATCAATTCGCTTAAACCGGTGACTAACAGCAACAGCACCAGGCCGGCAGCAATTGTCGAGATACGCGTACGCCCCTTGCCAAGTTCCACATTGACCATGGTCTGGCCAATCATGGCGCAACCGGCAATACCACCGTAAAAACCGGCGAATATGTTAGATACTCCCAACCCCCAACATTCACGACGTTTACTCGAAGGTGTGTCAGTCAGCTCATCAACAAGTTTGGCGGTTAACAACGATTCCATTAAGCCAACGAAGGCGACGCTCAAAGCGCAAGGCCAGATAATTCGTAAAGTATCCAGATTCAAGGGCACCAACAACTCTGTCAGTCCGGGTAATCCAGTAGCCATTGGTCCCGCCTCACCCACTGTTGGTACAGATAACCCCATCCCAATGCATCCCGCTGTAATGACAATAATCGCCACCAAGGGCGACGGAACCATTTTAAATACCCGAGGGAGAAACAGCACTATTGCCAGGGTGAGCGCAAACAGCCCACAGACCAGCGGGTTATCCCCCCAAATATGTGGTACCTGGGCAAAGAAAATGAGAATGCCCAACGCGTTTACAAACCCTGTCATCACTGACAGTGGTATATAGCGCATCATACGAGCAAGCCCTGTGACGCCGAACAGAATCTGGACTAACCCTGCCAGCAATACTGCAGGGAAAATATATTCAACGCCATGCAGATGCACCATTGGACCGATAACTAATGCTACTGAGCCAGCAGCAGCTGTCACCATTGCGGGGCGCCCACCAAGCAGTGACATGGATAAACAAAGCACAATAGAGGCGACCAGGCTGACCTTCGGGTCAACCCCCGCAATGACTGAGAATGAAATGATTTCAGGTACAAGTGCCAATGCCGTTACTACTCCCGCAAGGGATTCACGCGCGAGCAAACGCGGGCTACGCAAAACCGAGGCGAGAGAGTTTTCCCGACGATGTGTTTCAGTTTGAGTTGTGGTCATAGTTTGTCTTTGCAGGTTTGTCGTTATTAGTTGTAGCGAACTTCAGGTCGGGCGTGATTGTACAGAGAGGATAGTAAGGATGCTAATTAATATGCCCCCTATCTCGGACCTATCCTCTGGGCTTGTATGGGTATTCGTGTAGATGATTTCAGGATGATGAATATTGAGGCATGCCACAAATATAGATATTAATGGCTATTATTAGAAAGACAATTATTAGTAAACCAACATAAAAGCAATTACAATACTGCCGATATTTTCGAAAAATATAATTTTACTTTAGCCATTTTAATTAATGGGGGCTTACTTTTGTTTAGTCATTTGACTTATTGTAAAATGATTGGTTCTTTTATGTTGGCTGCTATGATATTTTTTTGCAGCAATGCTGTAGCCGATCCTGTGCTTAATAAAATACTTAGCACACATAGTATTACCTTGGCATGGGTGGGTAGTTCCAAGCCTATTTCCTGGGAGGTGAATGGAAAACCGACTGGCATGGCGGTGGATATCTGCCAGGGAGTTGTCGACAGTATAAAAAAACGCTACAACACAAATCTAAATATACAATGGGTAGAAGTTGCCTCAGCCGCGCGCTTTGAATATATATCTCATCATAAAGCAGACATTCTCTGCGCCATTGCCGGAAATACAGCGCAACGTAATAAATTCGTTACTTTTTCAAAGCCATGGTTTTTTACACGGACAAATTTTCTGGCTAAAAAATCTCAGCATATAAATAGCCTCGAAATGCTCTCTGGGCGAACCGTAGGGGCTATTAGTGGCGGAACATCTGCATTATTACTCTCTGCAATGAACCAAAATATTAACTATTCGATCTCTGTTAAGCTGATGAGAAGTTTCGATGAAGGATTTGATTTACTAGAACAAGGGCACATCTCAGCATTTGTCACTGATGACATTATCATACATAGCAAGTTAGCTGAAATGGCGGACAGAGATGACTATCAAATGAGTGCTGAAGGATTTGGTGACGTAATACCCTATGGAATGGTGATAGCTAAAGATGCAGATGAAATAGAGTCCATCATCAATGATGAGTTAAAAAACCTGTTTATCTCAAAACGATTTGATGAGTTATATAATAAATGGTTCATGTCCCAGATTTCTCCTACTGGTGAAAATATGCGGCAACCCATGTCAAATGATCTCATCAAAGAAAAAAATAGCTATCTACTTGCACCCGAAACTCCAACTACAGACTAAAAATGAACAGCAAAATATTAAAAGAATTAAGTATCTCCTCAAAACTGCCACCTCATATTAGAATGATAAATAATCGAAAATTGAAGCGCAGTCAGAAAACATAGCAAATACATAAATGTTGGCAGGGCATACTTTGGGTGCGATAAGTGGTGGGACTGCTGCATTAATGATGCGAAAAATGAATCAAGACTATAATTATTCGCGGAAAATAAACAAACCTGGAAAACTGAGAACAATATCAGGTGAACGCAGAAGATTTAAGGGATGATAATCCGCCACGGTTGAAATCCCGTCCCTACTGAAATGATATTTAATAAAAAGCTCAGTATGTTAACGGGTTCTGACATCAGGTAAACAGGAGTTTTTGAAGAGTGTTTTGGTTTTTTTTAGTTTAAACCATCTCACTTTCACCTACAAAAATGCTCGAAAAGTACTTGGATGTGAGGGAGAAAATGTTTACATTGATTTAACAGGGCAAAAAAACCGGATATGGAAATTCGGAGAAATTTCGGAACGACCAACCTAAGTCCTTGTATATAAAGATAAATAAAAAAAAGACCGAATACGATTCCTATATTCGGTCCAGGGAAATGGCTCTTGGGAGAGAGCCGTGCGCTAAAAGTTGGCATTAATGCAGGCAGACATCGCCTTGCCTTCTAAGAATAGATTACCGGCGCAGGTTTTCCAGTCCGGCGCAAAAGTGTTCAGAAAAAAACTGCGGCGCAGGTAATATTTTAGACAAAAACCGCAATATCCGGTCTACGGTTATTGCGGTTTTTTATTTTTAATTAGTGAGTTATCGCATTTTAGCTACACAATTTCTCAGCACGCTCAATAAATGGAGCAAGACTCTTTTTTTGTCCCGGTGTCTTAGGATCATCAATTTGAATCACGGAGATGGGCTGGCCAGTGGTTTTGCCGCTACTCACTTGTTGTTGCGCTACGTCGTTTAACGGGTATTGCATCAAGGTACTTGGATTGATTGCAAAGAGCGCATGTCCAGGGCGGCAACTTAGCATTACCTCTTCACGGTTAAACGCCCAGTTATCTTTACCCATTTCAAAACGGCTTACGGTGATAATTTGCGGTGCGGCTAATGCACTACCTGCGCAAGCCAGCAATAACAGCGTCAAAATACTTTTTTTCATGAATATCTCTTGAGCTAATAACGTCTTCAGTACGGTTCCCAGGTAGCGAAAATGCTAACAGAAAGGAGCACCACCACCGACAGAATAACTTCCAGCCACGTTAACTGGATAAACTGTTTTGTGGCTGTTGGCATACGATTAAATCTCGGCACCAAAAAATAGCGGTTATACAGGGCGATGATAACCATCACGGCAACAAAGGCAACCTTCACCAACAAGAAGCGCATGTAGTTACTTTCCAGTGGTAGAGACCAGCCTAAAATCATCAGGCTGTTGATTAGTCCACTGAGTATTAAGGCAGCAACCGCCAGATGCCCGTAACGCGAAAAACGCATCATCGCGGTAATGGCACTGCCGCGCCAGCGTGGTTTTTGAGCCATGCGCATGCACATCAAAAGCGGCAGTAATCCGCCAGCCCACCAGCCAGCACTAAGAAGATGCACTGCATGATTTAAGCGTTGTAAGCCACCTACAATCCCTTCACGCATCGCGGCATGCCCGACACCTGCCAACAAAATAAGTTGTGCCGCCGCAAGGATCATTAACATTGACTGCAAAGGGCGCGGTTTAAGCAGCAACACCACAAGTGTCACCACACTCAATAATATCTGCCACAACCAGATGGACCCAAAGCTCGTTCCAAGAACCGCCAACCAAATCTGGGGATTAATGACATCTCGCCAACCACTGCCCATCATCCCAGCCTGAGCACATAACAATAATATTGCGCTTAGCAACGTCATCCAGACGGCGGAATGCCATTGCCATTTTAGTCGGCGAATGAGAACCGGCTTAAACGCTTGAGGAGCAAGCAATGAGCATGAGATGGTACTGCCAAGCAGCACCATTAATGCAGCAAAATGAATAAATCGCAGCGCGATATAGAAACCTGGTAGCATCCGGCTTACTTCACCGAGAAGTGATACTTCCCTTTCGTCTTATGTCCGTCAACGGATACTACATGCCAATCAACCTGGTAATCTCCCGGTTTCATAGCCTCTTCGACTGGAACAATAAGCTGCTTATCATCTTTTTCGTTGCGCTTAGCCGTGCCAGTCTTCACGACTGTTTGCTGTGGCCCGGTGAGCGTAAGTCCGCTAAAATTCGCTTCAACTCCTTCAGAGAAATTAAGGGTAATCGCCTGTGGTGCAGCCGTTACCGCAGCATCTGCCGCTGGATATTGATGCTTTAAATGCGCGTGCGCGAAAGCTGAGCTGGAAACAGTAAGTGCGGTAAAGAGAGTGGCGATGGTAATGAGACGAGTTCGGGTGAAAGCCATATCAACTATTCCTTTTTCTTATTCGAGACGGCAAAAGGATAACCTTGAGCCCAGGTTAAGTCGAGATGAGAACAGCTATCAATGAATGTAAAGACTTGTCATCACGGATATCAACAAGTACCTTTGCGGCAAAAAACACGAGGCCAATATGAATCACAATCTTGCTGAATTACCCCAGGACGAAATGGATAAGATCAACGTCGATCTCGCGGCTGCTGGCGTGGCATTTAAGGAACGCTACAATATGCCGGTGATCGCCGAAGTGGTAGAACGCGAGCAACCTGTGCATTTGCGTGACTGGTTCAGAGAAAGACTGACTGCTCATCGACTGGCTTCAGTCAATTTGTCCAAACTGCCGTACGAACCTAAAGTGAAATAAATATTATCCCCACTAAACTTCCTGACAAAAATGGTGTTAAGATTTTTCCCGGTTTATATATCTAAACACAGGAATTACCTGTTGCGGCCATAGGATGATGGCCGTTGGGTAGATTGATTAAGGAAGAACGTATGCCTGTCTGGAATGTTGCTGCAGCGCAATATGGCGCCACACCCGATGACCTCGATGCGAATATCACACATCATTTAGATTTTGTTCGCTGCGCGGTTGCTGAACGAATAGATCTGCTGATTTTCCCCGAACTTTCCCTCACCGGTTTTAACATTGACAACCATCACGTCTGCGCCCTTCCCTTCACCGATGAACGCCTGAATCCTTTGCAAGATGCCGCGGTAAAACACCAAATGACTATTGTTGTGGGTCTACCCTTACGCAGTGAACAAGGAATATCACCAGGATCGGTGGGTTTTTTGCCTGATGGTTCCCGAGTTGCCTGTTGTAAACCGCAAACCTGCGATATTGATCTCCCCGATCAACACACGCCATTGGTAGGTTTGCACAATCGTAGCGTGGCAATGGGTTTTAGCACCGACAGCGATGAAGAAACCTGGCCACGTAGTGCAGCTGAAATGGGTGCAAGTCTTTATGCCACGGGAAAATTCATTAATGAAATCAGCTACCAGAAAGATGAAATGTATCTGCAACGCTGGGCCCATAAATATAATTTGCCCGTTTTATTAGCTAACCATGCGTTTTCTACCGGCAAATATCGGTCAGCGGGACGCAGCGCTTGTTGGGACGATCGCGGTGAATTGGTGGTTCGCGCCGATCATGGCGAGCTACTCGCAGTTGGAAGACGTGATGCAAAAGGTTGGCACGGTGAAATCATTCCATTACGCTAGCGCATTAAGAAAATACGCTAAGACTTGATGGAGTAGATATGCTGCGCATTATTGATACTGAAACCTGTGGTCTACAGGGTGGCGTGGTAGAAGTTGCCTCTGTCGATATCGTCAATGGCAAGATTGTTAATCCGATGAGTGACCTGGTACGCCCGGATCGTCCTATTAGCTACCAGGCGATGGCCATTCACAAAATTACCGAAGAGATGGTCGCAGATAAACCGTGGATTGAGGATGTTATTCCACGCTATCACGGCAGCCCGTACTACGTGGCTCATAACGCCAGTTTTGACCAGCGCATGCTGCCTGAACTGCCCGATAGCGAGTGGATTTGCACGGTAAAACTGGCGCGTCGTTTATGGCCTGGCATCAAATACAGCAATATGGGTTTATATAAATCCCTCAAGCTGGAAGTTGAAACACCTGCCGGGCTACATCATCACCGCGCGCTGTTTGATTGCTATATCACCGCTGCTTTAATGATTCGCATTATGGATGAGTCAGGCTGGACTCCAGACCAAATGGTGACCATTACAGGTCGTCCAGCACTTGTGAAAACCATGGCATTTGGTAAATATCGCGGTGAACCGATTGCGGAAATTGCAGATAAAGATCCGGGCTATCTACGATGGATGTTGAATAACATCAAAGAATTAGCGCCAGATCTTAGAATGACTTTAAAGCATTATCTCGAGGATTAGTAACAGCCTATCCCGCCCGCCCTGGTAAAGTTCCTTGTGCCAGGGCAATCAAGAAAGCGAACTCCAGAGCCACACCTTCGTAAGATTTAAATCTGCCCGATTTCCCACCATGCCCTGAGTCCATATCAGTACATAGCAATAACAAATTATCATCTCTACGTAATTCACGCAGTTTTGCGACCCACTTGGCAGGCTCCCAATATTGCACCTGGGAGTCATGCAGTCCTGTGGTCACCAGCATGTGCGGGTAGGCTTGTTCGGTGATTTGATCGTACGGGCTGTATAGTTTGATGTAGTGGTAATACTCAGGGTCTTGTGGATTCCCCCACTCTTCAAACTCGCCAGTCGTGAGTGGAATGGACTCATCGAGCATCGTCGTTAAAACATCAACAAATGGCACCTGTGCAACAACACCGTGGAACAGCTCCGGACGCATATTAATTGCAGCCCCTACCAGTAAGCCGCCTGCACTCCCGCCCATCGAATAGAGCAAGTTTTCGTTGCCGTATCCCTGTTTAAGCAAACTATCACAGACGTCCAGATAATCATTGAAGGTGTTCATCTTCTTCAGGTACTTACCATCTTCATACCACTGCTGGCCGAGTTCGCCGCCTCCGCGTACATGCGCAATGGCATAGACGAAGCCTCGGTCGAGCAGGCTTAAACGACTGCTACTGAAATCCGCATCCATGCTGCTTCCGTAAGAGCCATAGCCATATACCAGCAAAGGGTTTTTCCCGCGCTGGAAATGTTCGCGATGGTAAACCAAAGAAACCGGCACCTGCACGCCATCACGTACTGTGACCCATAAATGTTCACTGCGATAATGACTGGCGTCAAAACCTGCAACTTCGGTTTGTTTAATCACGCGCCGCTCGCCGGTATCCATATCCAGCTCAAACAATGTATCTGGCGTGGTCATTGATGAGTAACCGTAACGCAGACGAGAAGATTCCGGTTCCGGGTTATGTCCAAGCCAGGTGACATAAGCGGGGTCATCAAAAGCAATTCCCGTCACTTCGCGAGTTTTGCGATTAATTTGACGCAAGCTGGTCAGCCCTTGCTGCCTTTCCTCAACGACCAGCCAATCTGTAAATAGCGTAAATCCTTCCAGCATGACGTTTTCGCGCGGAGGAATCAGCTCTTCCCATTGGCTTTCATCACGCACTTTTGTGCGGTACAAACCAAAGTTTTTACCTTCCCGATTCGAGCGCAGATAGAAATTATGTTGGAAGTGATCGAGGGTATATTCGTGATCTTTGCGGCGTGGCAAAAAGCTTTGCGGTTGCGCATCTACTAGCTCGGCATCCAGCAACAGTACTTCGCTGGTGGTAGCACTGCTGAGATAAATTAGAACGAAGTGTTTCGAGGTGGTTTTATGCACACTGACATAAAACATTTCGTCTTTTTCTTCGTAGACTAATTCATCTTCGGAGGATGGATGCCCCACCGTGTGGCGCCAGACCTGATACGGCAATAACGTTTTGGGATGCTTGCGGACGTAATAAAGCGTGGCGGAATCATTCGCCCAGACAAAACTGCTTTCGACATTATCCAGCACTTCCGGGTACCAGTTCCCGCTTTCCAGATTGCGCAAACGCAGGCCGTACTGGCGGCGTGAAAGGAAATCTTCTGCCAGCGCCATAACGGTGTTATCAGGGGTAATGCTCATGCCGCCCATGGTATAAAACTCGCTGTGGGCAGCACGACGATTGCCATCTACCAACGTGCTCCACTCTTCCCACTCCTCCGACACCACAGACTGGCGCTGATAAATAGCGTATTCATTACCAGTTTCGAAAATCTGGCGATAGCGATAACCATTTTGTGTATACGGTGCGGAAATATCACGCTGGGGGATACGGTCGATCATCTCTTTGAGCAGGCGCTCTTGCAATGCCTGCTGCGTACTCATGATCTGATGACCGTAATCATTCTCCTGATGAAGATAATCAAGCACCTGTGCATCAGTGCGCTCATCATCGCGCAGCCAGTAATAGTTATCGATGCGAGTATCACCATGCATGGTCATGGTGTGGGGGATTTTTTTTGCTTTTGGTGGCATGTCATTTTTCTTTTTGAGTTAACACCCTGTAAGGGTGGCAAATTCAGACAGCCTTGCAAGCGTAACGTGGGATTTTAGGGAAAATGCCGGGGTTAACCCGGCAGATTTAGTTTCTGTTGCTGAATATCTTGTTCAATGCCTTCGCGTACATCCTGCGGGATTTTTAGCGCATCCCCAAGCGCATTGAGATAACTGCGCTCCATAAAATGATCGATGTCGATTGCAGCGCAGCTTAAGAAATACAGTTCCAGCGCTTCTTCTTCGTTATTAACACCTTGCACAAGGCGTTGCGGATCAAGAGGCTGATCGATAGCTTGCTGAATGAGATTACGCCCCGGCCCTTCGATACCGGCATCACGTAGTTGCTGCTCGATAATCTGGCGTTCTTTATCATCAATATGACCATCGCTTTTAGCAGCGAACACCAAAGCGGTAATCAGGCGCTCAGTACGAACATCGACAGGCGACTGCTGCTGCCCAAACTGCGGCTCACCCTGATGGGCCTCACGCACTCGGTCTTTATATTTGTTCCACAGTACGCTTCCCGCAACCGCACCACCGCCGACCAATAACGCGCTGGTGCCGTACTTGGTCAGTAGTTTCCGTGACGATTTGCTCGCCAGCAGCAAACCCGCTAACCCACCGAGTGCGCCAGGCACCAGTAACTTACTCAGCCCCTGAGAATTATTTCCCTGAGGAGTTTGTGAGGATTGATTCTGACCAGTGTGATTCTGGATGGATTGCGTCGCTTGCCCCAGCATAGACTGAAGCTGCTGTAACAAATTGCTCATTAGAGACACCCTTTGTGAGAACTTAACATCTGAGGTTAAGCCAAAGGCTGTCAAGAAGTGTCTGATAAGGCTAAAGATGAGAAAAGAACCGCGCCGGTAACCCGACGCGTTAAAACTTATGCCGCTTTGGTGCGCTTACGCGGGTGTTCAGCCACTTTATCGTCTGCAACAGACTCTTCAGCGTTATCGGCTTCATCTGCGACTTCACCGGCAGTTTCAGTACTTTCCACGTCCGGCAATTTGCCGCTTTTAAGCACGGAGGAAAGCACGTCTTTGTTTTCTGCCATCCACATAGCCAGCACATCGTTTTGCCCCTCTTCGAGAGCAACAGGACTGTGTACGAGCCACTCGCTCAATACTTCTGCCAGATCGAGCATTTTGTCATAGGCATCCGCATCTTTTTTACTGGCAAAAGACATTTTTTCTTGCCCCTCTCGTACAACAACGTATTTGATTTCAACCGCCATTTTGCAGCTCCGGTTTAACTGTTTATTTAAACAGTGTAATGATATTACCCCTGTATCGCAAGTGGGAAATTCGCTGCGCACGCAAACGTTTTCGTTTATAATCCGCCGGTCTATTTTCTCCGTTCGGGTATACAGATTATGTCAATTTTGGGAACAGCACTTCGTCCGTCAGCTACACGTGTCATGTTGTTAGGATCAGGCGAATTAGGAAAAGAAGTGGCGATTGAATGCCAGCGTCTTGGTCTGGAAGTTATCGCCGTAGATCGCTATGCAGATGCCCCAGCGATGCATGTCGCTCACCGCAGCCACGTCATTAATATGCTCGACGGCGTCGAGCTTAAGAAGCTGGTCTCTGTAGAAATGCCAGATTTCATCGTTCCCGAAATTGAAGCCATCGCCACTGACATGTTGGTTGAGCTTGAGAAGCAAGGTCAGTGCGTTGTACCTTGCGCGCGCGCGACAAAGCTGACCATGAACCGCGAAGGTATTCGCCGCCTCGCAGCAGAAGAACTCGCTCTGCCAACCTCCAGCTTCCGTTTTGCTGATAGCGAAGAGGCATTTTTACAGGCAGTTGAAGAGATCGGTCTGCCTTGTATCGTTAAACCGGTGATGAGTTCTTCCGGTAAAGGGCAAAGCTTTATCCGCACCGCAGATCAATTAGCCAAAGCATGGGAGTACGCGCAAGAAGGCGGCCGCGCAGGTAAAGGCAAAGTGATTGTCGAAGGCGTGGTTAATTTCGATTTCGAAATCACCCTGCTGACTATTAGTGCTGTCGATGGCGTGCATTTCTGCGCCCCAATCGGGCACCGTCAGGAAGATGGCGACTACCGCGAATCCTGGCAACCTCAGAAAATGAGCGATATCGCTCTGGGCCGCGCGCAAGAAATCGCTGAAAAAGTGGTGAAGGCGTTGGGTGGTTACGGTTTGTTTGGCGTCGAACTGTTCGTGTGTGGCGATGAGGTTATTTTTAGTGAAGTCTCCCCTCGTCCACATGACACTGGCATGGTGACGCTCATTTCTCAGGACATTTCGGAGTTTGCGTTGCACGTCCGTGCTTTCCTTGGCTTGCCGATTGGTGACATTCGCCAGTATGGCCCTGCTGCTTCTGCAGTGCTCCTTCCAGAATTGAGCAGTGACAACGTGCAATTCGGCAATGTGGGTGCGGCAGTAGGCGCAGGTTTGCAAGTACGGCTGTTCGGTAAGCCTGAGATTAACGGTAAACGCCGAATGGGTGTGGCACTGGCAACGGGTTCCAGCGTGGAAAATGCGATTGCACGTGCTATCGCTGCAACCAAAGCGGTAATCGTCAAAGGATAAAAAAATCCCCGCTCATCTGAGCAGGGATTCAATAACACGAATCATTCGAGTCGTAGGAAGGCGGCAAGAGAACGAATCCCCGGGAGCATAGATAACTATGTGACCGGGGTGAGTGAACGTAGCCAACGCATCTACGGCTCGAAGGATGACGTGTTATTTAGCGCCTTCGACTGCTTCACGAGCCAGAGTAGTAATACGATCGTAATCGCCAGCTTCCAGCGCGTCAGCCGGAACCAACCATGAACCACCGATGCACAGAACGCTTTTCAGCGCCAGGTAGTCACGGTAGTTAGCCGGAGTGATACCACCAGTTGGGCAGAAACGAACCTGAGAGAATGGACCTGCGATAGCTTGCAGTGCTTTGGTGCCGCCATTTGCTTCAGCAGGGAAGAATTTGAATTCTTTCAAGCCGTAGTCCAGACCCAGCATCAGTTCAGAAACAGTGCTGATACCTGGGATCAATGGAATGGAGCCTTCGGTTGCTGCTTTCAACAGTGGCTCAGTCAGGCCTGGGCTGATTGCGAACTGCGCGCCAGCTTCAGTAACTTCTGCCAGTTGCTCTGGGTTCAGAACGGTACCCGCACCAATAATCGCTTCTGGTACTTCTTTAGCGATAGCACGGATTGCATCCATTGCACATGGAGTACGCAGAGTCACTTCCAGAACGCGCACGCCGCCAGCAACTAATGCTTTAGCCATTGGTACTGCGTGTTCCAGTTTGTTAATTACGATAACCGGGACAACCGGTCCTGTTTTCAGGATCTGTTCCGCAGTAGTTTTCCAGTTTTTCATCTCAAGCCTCTTCAACCAACTTTATAATTCGTTTCCAGAGCAGCAACCGCTACATCCGGTCCTTAAAATTTAATGCAGGTCGCGCCTTGTTCTGCGCCAGATAACTGTTCGCGTAACGCGCTAAATAGTTCACGACCGGTGCCAACGCGTTCCGCGCTGAGATCCGGGTGGTATGCAGTGCGTTTTTCAAGCTCGGCGTCATCGACCAGCAATGTCAGTTCACCCGTTTGACCGTTGACGCGAATCATATCGCCGTCCCGGACTTTTGCCAGCAGCCCACCATCATAAGCTTCTGGAGTAACATGGATTGCAGAGGGCACCTTACCGGATGCGCCCGACAGCCGTCCATCAGTGACTAACGCTATTTTGAAACAGCGGTCCAATAATACCCCAAGTGGCGGCATAAGTTTATGTAATTCTGGCATGCCGTTCGCTTTTGGCCCCTGATGGCGAACAACAACCACGCAATCACGGTCCAGAAGGCCTGCTTCAAATGCAGGTAAAACGTCATGTTGGCTTTCGAAAATGACAGCAGGCGCTTCAATAACCTGGTTTTCTACAGGTACAGCAGAAGTTTTCATCACCGCACGGCCAAGGTTTCCGCTCAGGACTTTGGTGCCGCCATGTTTGGAGAAAGGTTTATCGAAGGTGGCGATAACATCAGTATCGAGCGCGGTAGTTGCACCTTCACGCCATGCCAGTTGGCCATTATCCAGCCATGGCTCCATGGTGTAGTGATGCAAACCAAACCCCGCTACAGTGTTCACATCTTCATGCAGCAAACCACCTTTGAGCAATTCACGCATCAGTACTGGTACACCGCCTGCAGCCTGGAAGTGGTTAATATCCGCCGGGCCGTTCGGATACAGACGTGCCAACAATGGCACCACATCGGAAAGATCGGAGAAATCGTCCCAGTTAATGATAATGCCAGCCGCGCGGGCCATAGCCACCAGGTGCATGGTGTGGTTAGTTGAACCACCAGTGGCCAACAAGGCAACGATGCCGTTTACGACAACTTTTTCATCAATCATTTTACCGAGCGGTATCCACTCATTGCCATTTCCGGTCAGACGCGTGACCTGCCGTGCTGCCGCAGCGGTTAGTTCGTGACGCAGAGGCGCATCCGGGTGAACAAATGAAGAACCCGGCAACTGCATGCCCATGAACTCAACCACCATCTGGTTGGTGTTGGCGGTACCATAGAATGTACAAGTACCCGGTGCGTGGTAAGAAGCAGCCTCTGATTCCAGTAGCGCGATGCGATCCACTTTACCTTCAGCATACAGTTGGCGAATGCGCACTTTTTCTTTATTCGGCAAACCGCTCGCCATTGGGCCTGATGGCACAAACACAGCCGGCAGATGGCCAAAGGACAATGCAGCCATGGTTAAACCCGGAACGATTTTATCGCACACACCGAGATACAGCGCGCCATCGAACATGTTATGAGACAGGCCGATTGCCGTAGACATTGCGATAATTTCGCGGCTGAGCAGTGACAGCTCCATGCCATCCTGGCCCTGGGTAACGCCGTCGCACATGGCTGGCACGCCACCTGCAACTTGCCCTACCGCGCCAACTGAATGCAGCGCTTTACGAATCTGATCAGGGTAATACTCATACGGCTGATGTGCGGAAAGCATGTCGTTATAGGAGGTGATGATCGCAATGTTGTTACGCAGCATACTTTTCAGCGCAGCTTTATCTTCTGGCTGACAAGCGGCAAAACCGTGGGCCAAATTCCCGCAAGCCAGTTCGGAGCGGTGTACGGTGTTTGACTTCGCTTTTTCTATACGCGCCAGGTAAGTTTCACGAGTCTGGCGGGAGCGTTCAACGATGCGTTTTGTTACGCGTAACAAATCAGGATTCATAACTGGTCCTCATAAAGTGGCTGCCGTCGCTTTGGGCAGGTGGAAATGATTGCCGGCTCTGTTTTCTCTTTAAGAGGCGGGAATCCTAACCATCAGGGCAAAATCGCTTCAGCTAGTGTAAATAAAAAAGCCCTGCTGGTGAATCCAGTCAGGGCTTTTAAATTAAAAAATTTCCACAGTACGCGTGTTAGATCATGTTACCGGTAAAATGAGAAACTTCTGTTACGCGGTTTTTACACAATCGGGCACTTTTTATTACTCAAATTCGTTCCAGGAACGCCCATCTCGAGTGATCATTGCTACGGACGCAACTGGCCCCCATGTACCCGCCTGATATGGCTTAGGTGCATCGTTGTCCGCAGCCCAGGCTTCGGTGATGGAATCGACCCACTTCCACGCTTCTTCTACTTCATCACGACGCACGAACAATGCCTGGATCCCACGCATGGTTTCCAGTAACAGGCGCTCGTAAGCATCTGCCAGATGGGTTTCATTAAAGGTTTCGGAGTAGCTCAGATCCAGTTTAGTGGTTTGCAGGTTGTGCTTATGCTCAAGCCCTGGCACTTTGTTGAGCACTTGAATATCCACACCTTCGTCCGGCTGCAGACGGATGGTGAGTTTGTTTTGTGGCAGATCCTGCCAGGAATCTTTGAACAGGTTCAGTGGCGGGCTTTTGAAATAGACCACAACTTCGGAACATTTGGTTGGCAGACGTTTACCGGTACGCAGGTAGAACGGCACACCCGCCCAACGCCAGTTATCAATATCCACACGGATTGCAACAAAGGTTTCGGTGCTGCTGGACTTGTTCGCGCCCTCCTCTTCCAGGTAGCCAGGTACTTTTTGGCCCTGAGCAAAGCCGGAAGTGTACTGCCCACGCACGGTTTTTTCGCGCACATTGCTGCGATCAATACGGCGCAGTGATTGCAGCACTTTAACTTTTTCGTCGCGAATATGGTCTGCGGTGAGATCGGACGGCGGAGACATCGCAATCATGCACAGAATTTGCAGCAAGTGGTTTTGAATCATATCGCGCATCTGCCCGGCCTGGTCAAAGTAACCCCAGCGCCCTTCGATACCCACTTCTTCTGCTACCGTGATTTCCACGTGATCGATAGTTTTGTTATCCCAGTTATTGGCAAACAGGGAGTTCGCAAAACGTAACGCCAGCAGGTTCAGTACCGTTTCTTTACCTAAATAATGGTCGATACGATAGACCTGGCACTCTTCAAAATACTCGCCAACCTGGTCGTTGATTTCCTGGGATGTCGCAAGCGAGGTGCCAAGCGGTTTTTCCATGACAACACGAGCAGGTTTAGCGTTGAGTTTCGCCTTGCCCAGACCTTTGCAGATTGCGCCAAAAGTATTCGGTGGCATAGCAAAGTAGTTGATGGTGACGCGATTTTGCTGATCGAGCATCTTACCGAGTTTGGTAAAGGCTGCAGTATCGTTAACATCCAGGTTGCAAAAATCGAGACGGCTGCTCAATTTATCCCACAGGCTTTCGTCGATCTTTTCCTTCATAAAGGTTTCGATCGCTTCGCGCACTACTTTGGTATAAGCCTCTTTATCCCAATCAGCGCGGCCCACGCCCAGGATGCGCGTCTCCGGGTGGATCTGCCCTGCCTTTTCCAGTTGATACAGGGATGGCAGAAGTTTCCGACGCGCAAGGTCGCCCTTCGCGCCGAAAATCACCAGGTCACATGCCTGAGCTGTCTGTGTTACCGCCATGTCTTTTCTCCTCGTTTCGGATGTCCGGGCTCTCCCATCATACTTCAAGCTGCAGGGGTGTTGGCTGCACTCACACCTCGCAGTCACTTACTTAAGTAAGCTCCTGGAATGCGCTCTTTTGCCCCATACCTGCAACTCGAATTATTTCGGGAGGTTAACTCCGGCCCGTGTGTAATTTAATTACAGAACAATGTACTGCTTTTGCTGAATTCAGGTAAGTCTTCAGCCATTATTTGATCGCATTCATGAACAAGATTTGGCCACCAGTGCCATTTCACGGCGATTAATCGAATTTTTCGAAGTTTCGTTGTTGATGTATATCATGTCGAAAGTTAGACACTGATCATGTTATGAAAAAAAACAACATCATCACATCGATTAACTTGTCCAATCACTAATGGGCAAGCGTATATTCTTGCTAAATCGCGTCACGATTTCTCCATTTGTTGAAATCGACAAAATCCATGAATGCCGGACACCTATGAATATGCTGGACAAAATCCAGTCTCAACTGGAACACCTTAGCAAATCAGAACGTAAAGTCGCAGAAGTGATTCTTACCGCACCACAAGATGCCATTCACTCAAGCATTGCAACCCTTGCCCGCAGTGCCGATGTCAGCGAACCGACAGTCAACCGTTTTTGCCGCCGCCTTGAAACCAAAGGCTTTCCAGATTTTAAGTTACATTTAGCGCAAAGTCTGGCGAATGGCACTCCTTATGTAAACCGGAATGTTGACGAAGACGATAGCGTTGAAGCTTATACCGGCAAAATCTTCGAATCCGCTATGGCAAGCCTTGACCAGGTACGGCAATCATTGGATATGGCAGCAGTCAATCGCGCTGTGGATTTACTCACCCAGGCCAAGAAAATCGCTTTCTTCGGTCTAGGTTCTTCAGCCGCTGTAGCGCATGACGCAATGAACAAATTCTTTCGTTTTAATGTGCCTGTTATTTATTCTGACGATGTCGTTTTGCAACGCATGAGCTGCATGAATTGTAGTGAAGAAGATGTCGTTGTACTCATCTCGCATACCGGGCGAACTAAAAATCTGGTGGAGCTCGCACAACTGGCGCGTGAAAACGATGCCATTGTGTTGGCGATAACCTCAGAAGGTTCACCGCTCGCCCGCGAAGCGACACTCTCTTTATTACTCGACGTGCCTGAAGATACCGATATCTATATGCCCATGGTGTCGAGGCTTGCGCAATTAACGGTAATAGATGTACTGGCAACCGGTTTTACTTTACGCCGGGGTGCAAAATTCAGAGATAACTTGAAGCGAGTCAAAGAAGCGCTCAAGGAATCGCGTTTTGATAAGGGACTGTTTGTTTCTGGCGAAAACACTTAAGTTTCCATAACAAAGCTGTAACTTTTTAGGTCATTCGGTTAAGTTGTTGCTTTGCGTTTTTAACGCATTCTGATTTTCCGAATCTTTTGTTAACGCAACACCAAAGTTGTTTCAGTCAACGGAGTAATACATGTCCAGACGGCTACGTAGAACCAAAATCGTTACCACTTTAGGCCCAGCCACCGATCGCGACAATAATCTGGAAAAGATTATCGCTGCTGGCGCTAACGTGGTGCGTATGAACTTTTCCCACGGCACCGCAGAAGATCATCAGATCCGTGCTGATAAAGTTCGTGAAATTGCCGCGAAACTGGGTCGTCATGTCGCTATTCTGGGCGATTTGCAGGGGCCAAAAATTCGTGTATCCACGTTTAAAGAAGGCAAAGTCTTCCTTAATATTGGTGACAAATTCCTGCTTGATGCCAACCTTGGCAAAGGCGAAGGCGACAAAGAAAAAGTCGGTATCGACTATAAAGGTCTGCCAGCTGACGTTGTAACCGGTGACATCCTGCTGCTTGATGACGGTCGCGTACAGTTAAAAGTGCTCGAAGTACAGGGCATGAAAGTGTTCACCGAAGTTACAGTGGGTGGCCCGCTGTCGAACAATAAAGGCATCAACAAACTGGGTGGCGGCCTGTCCGCTGAAGCGCTGACCGATAAAGACAAAGCCGATATCCTGACGGCTGCGAAAATCGGCGTTGATTACCTGGCAGTTTCCTTCCCACGTTGTGGCGAAGACCTGAACTACGCTCGTCGCCTGGCGCGCGAAGCGGGTTGTGATGCGAAGATTGTCGCTAAAGTGGAACGTGCCGAAGCCGTTTGCAGTGAAGAGGCAATGGACGATGTGATTCTGGCATCAGACGTGGTGATGGTTGCCCGTGGTGACCTGGGTGTTGAAATCGGCGACCCAGAGTTGGTCGGTATTCAGAAAACCCTGATTCGTCGTGCGCGTAAGCTTAACCGTGCGGTTATCACTGCGACCCAGATGATGGAGTCGATGATTACCAACCCAATGCCAACTCGTGCAGAAGTCATGGACGTAGCGAACGCCGTGCTGGACGGTACCGATGCGGTAATGCTTTCCGCAGAGACCGCGGCAGGTCAATACCCTGCTGAAACCGTCGCGGCAATGGCGCGTGTTTGCCTGGGTGCTGAGAAAATCCCTAGCATTAACGTTTCCAAACACCGTTTGGACGTACAGTTCGACAACACAGAAGAAGCGATTGCAATGTCTGCGATGTACGCGGCAAACCACCTGAAAGGTGTTACTGCAATCATCACTATGACTGAATCAGGCCGCACCGCACTGATGACTTCTCGTATCAGCTCCGGTTTGCCAATCTTCGCTATGTCTCGCCACGAGCGCACGCTGAATCTCACCTCTTTGTACCGCGGTGTAACGCCTGTGTTCTTTGATAGCCCAAGCGACGGTGTTGCCGCTGCAAACGATGCAGTGAATCTGCTGCGTGACAAAGGTTACCTGGTTTCTGGCGATCTGGTTATTGTCACCCAGGGCGATGTGATGAGTACCATTGGTACCACCAACACCACGCGTATTCTGTGTGTTGAGTGATCCATCTGTATAAAAACTAAGGGGCCATTCGGCTAATGCTGATCGTTTAAGGATCAGTTGACCGATCCGGTGGCTCGTGTAAAAAGGGTTCATGCACAACATGGACCCTTTTTAAATGGAACTTTCACAAGCTCTCGGTATTATCAATCTCACTGCCCCC